>DGEZ01000082.1 GCA_002391425.1 Micrococcales bacterium UBA3913
TGCCTGCACCGTCGCCCGCGGTGACGTCGAGAGTCCCGCCGGTGACCACAAGATCGGTCTGAGCGGAAAGCCCGTCGCCGCCGGCCGTCACGGTGATGTCGCCGTCTTCGATGTCGATGAAGCCCTGCGTGTCGTCGGCATCCTCATCGCTGGTGAGTCCGTCTCCGCCGCTGGTGACATCGAGCTGTCCCCCGCGGATGGTTAGCGAGTTCTTCCCCCGCAGGCCATCGTCTGCTGCGCTGACCGTGATGTCCCCGGACAAAACGGCCAGATCCTTCTTCGAGGTGATCCCGTCGTTGCCCGCATCGCTGACCTGCAGACTGCCCGTGCCGGTGAACGTCAGGTCAGATTCGGAGTAGATGGCCGCGTTCGCGTCGGCATCGTCGCTGTACGCGTCGGCATCGGACACGGTGCTGGTGGTGCCCTCCGCTAGGGAGATCGCCACGTCGTCCGCCGACTGCACCCAGATCGCGGGGCCCGCACTGTTGTCGATATTGACCCCGTCGAGGATGAGCACGACGAGGGCGTCGTCCCCGGCGGCCACCACGATCCCGCCGCTGAGGCTCCCGCTGAGCTGGTACACCCCGGTGGCGGTGATGGTCACGGTGCCGTCAGCTGAGCTCACCGCATCACTGTCGGAGCTCGCGGAGGTACCCTCGAGGGCCACCTCGGTTGCGGTACTGCTGGGCCACTCAGAATCGGAGAGCACGCTCGCGTTCGCGTTCGCAGCCAGGACGTTTGCCGCCGAGAGCGTGCCGTCGTTCGTGGCTGCGCTGCTGGACGAGCTGCTAGATGCCGCAGCGGAACTCTCGGACGCGCTGTCGCTGCTGGCGGTGGTGCTTGCCGTGCACCCGGCGAGGGCGAGTGCGGTAGCGAGCACCCCGGTCAGGGCTGCCCGGTGCCGCACGGAATGGTGCTGGTCGCCCGTCATAAGCTGCTCCCTTGTGTTCGTCGTGTTCGTGTGGCGGCGGCGTCCGGTGTCCAGTAGCGGGCGAGCTGACGGTGCCAACGGTTCGCGGGTAGCTCCGGGTGCAGGCTGGCCATGCCGGTGGCGTACTTGCTGCCGGGTTGGGGGCGGTAGCCGTGCGCCCACAGCAGAGCATCCAGTGGGGACGAGTGACCCATCGACTTCGTCTCGATGATGACGAGACGTTCCGCATCCTGTCGGGCGCCGTCGGGGCTGGACCAGCTCAGGGCCTCATCTACGGTGGCCCGGCTGGCCCCGTCGGGCTGCAGCAGGGTGGCGCGCCGGTAGGTGACAGTGAGGGCTGCACTCAGGTCATGGGCCGTGCGTTGCCGCTGGTGTTCTCGGGTGAGCGCCTGGGCGGCGAAGGCGCGGTCGTCCTCGGTGAGCTCACCGCGGTGCTCGAAGGCATGCGGGATGCGCTCCTTGACGGTGTGCCCGCGCGCATCCTTGCTCTTGACCTCGAAGAAGGCCGTTTCGCTATCCAGGTAGGTGCGGGTGCGGAATTTCAGCCGGTGTCTGCGGCGGAACGCGGTGGCCGCGTAGCACCTGCGGTCGGGGGTGTCGAAGTAGACCGACTCGTAGCAGAACTGCCGGGTCCCGTGAGTGTCGAGGATCCGCCACGCGGGGCTGGTCAGGGACAGGATGTGGGCGGCCTCCTCCTGCCAGAGCAGGTACTTGCGGTCGATCCGGGTGAGTAGGGATGCCTGCCCGGTGAGCTCGTCGAGGCTGATCGGGCGGCACGCGTCTAAGGGGAGTGTGCTCATGCGTCCGTCCTCTGATTCTCGGTGAAGGACACGCTGACCAAGGTGGTGTCGTTGACGAGGTCGAGCCGTTGCACGCTGAGCTGGCGGACGGTGCCGTCCACGATCTGCTCGACGCGAGCGGTCAGCTCCGCGCGGTCGGTGATGGCCGCATCCACGTTGATGATCTCGGTGCGGTAGCTCGGCAGCAGACGTGGGTGGTCCACCAGGTACAGCACGAGCAGGATGAACACGACGAGGACGATCGGCAGCCAGCCGGTGGCCAGCCCGCAGATGAGGCCGATCGAGAGGGCGGCGAAATAGTAGGCCATGTCGTGCTGGGCGATCTCGGAGGAACGCAGCCGGATGATCGAGAGCACCCCGAACAGCCCCATGCCGATGCCGATGCCGATCGTGATGCTGCCCAGCACGAGTGCCACTGCGAGCACGCTGGCATTCACCCCGAGGAAGGCAGTGACGAGGTCCCGGCGGCGGTGCCTCCGAAAGTAGACGCCAAAGCACAGCAGCAGAATGGCGACGACATCGATGCCGATCATCGCAAGTTGTGTCATAGGGGACCTCCGTCGTGGTTAACGCTTCATGAATACTGAACAAACGGGAGCTTTGGGTTCCCTCTCGTGCTCCCATGCGCGAGCTGTGAATGGGATGCGCGCTGCCGGTTTCCGGCAGAGGCAGTAGCCTTAACGGGTGACTGTCTACATTCCTCTCTCCAAAGCGCGTATTGCGGTGTTCCGCAACGAGTTCATCAATGATCCGGAACGGGTGCGGATGCAGAACGCGGTGACCCGCGTCGGCATCGACGACGTGGCTCTGCGGCATGACCGCGTCGTCTCCCTGGACACGACCATGAGCGTCCGTCTGGATGACTGGGAGGTGACGAATCAGCGCAAGTCGGGCCGCTGCTGGCTGTTCGCATCGCTGAATCTGTTCCGCTACGGCGCGGCGAAGAAACTCAAGGTGAAGAACTTCGAGTTCTCGCAGAACCACGCGATGTACTGGGACAAGCTGGAGCGGGCGAATCTGTTCCTCAACGACATCATCGCGACTGCGGACCAGCCGGTGGATGGACGACTGGTGTCCTTCCTGCTGGAGACGCTGCTGGGCGACGGCGGGCAGTGGAACATGGCGATGAGCGTCTACAAGAAGCACGGCGTGGTGCCCAAACAGCTCATGCCGGAGACGCAATCCTCGGGCAACACCGCCCGGATGAATCAGTCGCTGCGCGCGATCCTGCGCCAGGGGGCGAAGGAGCTGCGTGACCTCATTGGTGCCGGGGCAACTCCCGGTGAGCTGGAGAATAAGCGTGACGCGTACATTGTCGCCGCGCACAGCATCCTGACCACCCATCTGGGCACGCCGCCTGCGGAGTTCGACTGGCAGTGGCGAGATGACAGCGGGCGCCTCCACCGCGACGGCGTGCTCACCCCCCAGGAGTTCTTCTCTCGGTACGTGACGGTGCCGGTGGATGAGTTCGTATGCCTGGTGGATGACCCGCGCCCCGAGCATCCCAAGGGCGCGGCTCTGACCGTCGACTACCTGGGCAATGTTGTCGGCGGAGACCCGGTGCGCTACATCAACGCTCCGATCTCGGAGATGAAACGCCTGGCCATTGAGGCGCTCATCGCGGGCGAGCCTGTCTGGTTTGGCTGCGATGTGGGCAAGATGATGGCGCGCAAGGAGGGGCTGTGGAGTGCAGACCTGTACGACCTGGGCGGGGTGTACGGGACCGAGTTCACTCTTGATAAGGAAAACCGGGTGCGTTACGGGGAATCTTTGATGACCCACGCGATGTTGTTCACAGGAGTGGACCTTGTCGACGGCATCCCGCGTCGCTGGCGTGTCGAGAACAGCTGGGGCGACGAGAACGGCGACAAGGGCTTCTACACGATGGATGACTCCTGGTTCAACGAGTACGTCTTCGAGGTGGCGGTGGATGGCCGCAACCTGACCGGGGAGCTTTCGGCGGCGATAACAGCGGACCCGCTGCACCTGCCGCCGTGGGACCCGATGGGCGCTCTCGCCGCCGGGGCGTGACCGGGAGCATCCACAGCCGACTGCGCATACGCGTGCGGCATGTCACTGAGAACATGAGGAGAGGTTCACCATGACCCAGGTTGATTTCGGCCCGTTTGTGCTCGGAGGTAACACCTTTGGCTGGACGAGCGATACCGAGGAGAGCTTCGCTGTTCTGGACGCGTTCGTCGCGGCCGGCGGCCGCATGATCGACACCGCCGACGTGTACTCGGCCTGGGTGCCGGGCAATGAGGGCGGCGAATCGGAGACGATTATCGGGCAGTGGCTGGCGTCACGCGGCAACCGCGATGCCGTGCTTATCGAGACGAAGGTCTTCCAGTATGCGAAGCGTCCCGGCCTGTCAGCACAGAATATCCGTGTTGCGATCGACGACTCCCTTCGCCGTTTGAACACCGACTACGTCGACGTGTACTACGCCCACCGTGATGACCCGGATGTGCCCCAGGAGGAGTACCTGGCGGCTTTCGACGAGTTGGTGCGCGCGGGTAAGGTGCGTGAGTTCGGGGTGTCCGAGTTCGAGCCCAAGCGCATCGAGTCTGCGGCGGCGATTATCGCGGAGAACAGTCTGACCCCGATAACCGTCAGCCAGGACCACTTCAGCCTGCTGCACCGCGACCCTGCGGGGGAGAAGTTCGCGCTCCTGGAAAAGCTCGGCATTGTCGAGGTTCCGTTCTGGGTGCTGGAGAACGGCTTCCTCACCGGCAAGTACCGTCCGGGAGCCACCGTGGCGTCGAAGCGTGCGGAATCTGTTGAGCAGCTGCTAGCGGATCCGGCGAATGTGTCGCTGCTGGCGCGGCTGGATGCGGTGGCGATCGAGCACCGGGTGTCGGTGCCTGCGGTCGTGCTGGCGTGGACACGTGCCCAGGCGCCCGTGGCTGCCCCGATCGCGAGTGCTCGGATCCCCAGCCAGCTGGATGCGCTCTTCGAGAGCGCAGACCTCGGGCTCACTCCCGAGGAGCTCGCCTTCATCGCCGGGGAGAGCCGCTGAGCTGTTGCGACGCGAGTCAGTGACCTGAGCGACCAGATCGTGGAGAATGCGGACCCTTCGGGATCCGCATTTTTTCTGTCCGTAGGAACCGCCACATATTCGTAACATGCGCGTGATCGGGTCGTTACTGACATCCCCCATCCTTGAACTAGAACGCGTTCTAGAACAGGTTCTAGGACGGGTGATTCGGGCAGGAGGATGGCATGGTCCAGCGCAGCATCCCGCTGGCGGGCTACCGCGGCGTCACCGCACGCGCCTGTGTCCGTGTCGGCGACCACGTCCAGTGCGGGCAACTCATCGGCGTGCCCGAGGCCCCCGGCAGTGTCCCCGTACACGCCAGTGATGCCGGCGAGGTAATCCGCGTCACCGCTGACTCCGTCGTCATCGACGGGTCACCGCAGGCACTGCACCCGAGCGCGTGTACCGTGACCCTGCCGCCTGGGTCAGTGGCCGACCGCGTCCGCGACAGCGGCCTGGTCGGGATGGGCGGAGCGGGCTACCCGACAGCGCAGAAGCTTGCCAGCACGGGCATCCACACGCTCATCCTGAATGCGGTCGAATGCGAGCCGCTCATCGAGCAGAATGCGGCCGAGATCACCCGCGACGCGCGCGCGGTGCTGTTCGGGCTGCGTTATGCCGCCTCGCTGCTGGGCGCGACAACTCTCATCGCGGCGGTCAAGCCCAGCCGGCCGGAGCTGGGCGCAGCCCTCACCAGAGCGGCAGCCCAGCTCGGGATGGGGCTGGACGTCCGTACCGTCAGCGACGACTACCCGGCCGGGGACCACCGCGCGGTCATCCGCGACGCGCTGGGAACACTCCTGCCCGTTGACGCGCGCTCGAGCTCGATCGGGGTGAGCGTTGTCAACGTCGAAACTATGCTGCGCGTGGAACGGGCCGTCACCGCGGGCCATCCCGTGATCACCACCGACCTGACCGTGACAGCCCCCGACTTCGGTCCTCAGGTAGTGCGGGACGTTCCCGTCGGCACGCACCTGGTGGACCTGTGCGAGGCCCTGGGCGTGACCATCCCGCCTGCGGCACAGGTGCTCGTGGATGGGCCGTTCATGGGACGCCGCGTCGAGCTGGATGCTGTGGTGACGAAAACCACCGGCGGCGTCATCATCGCGCCCGCGCCCCAGGCGCACCCCGAACCGGTGGGGCTGATCGTGTGCGCCTGCGGTGCGAGTGAACAGCGGATGCGCCAGTGGGCCGCCGAACGGGGCGCACCCGTGGTCGCCGTGGAGCACTGCGCGAACGCGGTCCCCGTGGGCGGAGGACTGCGCTGCAAGAACCCCGGGGTCTGCCCCGGACAGGCCAAAGCAGTGATATCCGCCCGCAAAGCAGGGGCGCAGGAGCTGCTCATTGGTCACTGCGTGGACTGCACGAACACCGTGATGCGGGTCGCCCCCGCTATGGGGCTGACGGTGCACCACACCAGCGACGACGCCCTGGCCGTGGCCGGTATGCCGCCCATGCGCGGCGGCCACGCGGCCACCCCCGCCTCCCCATCCGGCACCCACCCGGCACCCCAAGCACACCCGGCACCCCAAGCAGTACACCCCCACGCCTGACCAGGTCAGAACGATCAGAAAGAGAGGACCCCATG
>DGEZ01000100.1 GCA_002391425.1 Micrococcales bacterium UBA3913
GGGAGTTCCGGAGGAGGAGGCGCCGCAAGAGGGAGTTCCGGAGGAGGAGGCGCCGACCACCATGGGCACGGAGACCACCGTCATCAGTCCGTCACCTCCGTGAGCGCGCGCCGCAGGTTCTCGGCCTGCGTCTCTGGCGGGATGTCGCCGATGAAGGCGCCCATAGCGGACTCGGACCCGGCGAGGTACTTCAGCCGGTCCGCACCGCGCCGGATGGAGGTGATTTGCAGCATCAGCCGCACCGAGTCCCGGTGCGTGTGCACCGGCGCCTGGTGCCAGGCCGAGATGTACGGCGTGGGGGTGTCGTAGAGCGCGTCGACGGCGCGCAGCAGGCGCCGGTACAGCACGGCGAGCTCGTCGCGTTCGTCCGCGGTCAGCCCGGCGATGTCGGGGACGTGCCGATGCGGCAGCATGTGGATCTCGATCGGCCACCGTGCGGCGAACGGCACGAAGGCGGTGAAGTGCTCGCCGCGCAGCAGCACCCGATCGCCGGACTGCTCCCGGGCGAGGATGTCGGCGAAGAGATCGCCATCGTAGTTGTCAATGGAGCGCAGTAGGGCGCTCGTCTTGGGTGTCACGTACGGGTACGAGTAGATCTGTCCGTGCGGGTGGTGGAGGGTGACTCCGATTGCCTCACCGCGATTCTCGAACGGCACCACCTGCTGCACCCCGGGGAGTGCGCTCAGCGCGGTGACGCGATCGGCCCACGCCTCGATGATCGTGCGCGCTCGGGTGAGGCTCTGGGAGGCGAAGGACCCCGTGGTGTCCGGGCTGAAACAGACCACCTCGCAGCGGCCGATCGAGGGGCGGCGGCGTCCCCATTGGATGCGGGCCAGGGATGCGAGGGCATCCTGCGGCGCGGTTGCCTCATCCCCGATCTCTGGACCAAAGGAGGGGGACTTGTTCTCGAAGACGGCGACATCGTAGCGACTGGGCACCTCGCTCGGGTTTGTCGCCGACTGCGGGGCGAGCGGGTCTAGCTCGGCTGGCGGCAGGAATGCGCGTTTCTGCCGGGCTGCCGCGATCGAGATCCATTCGCCGGTGAGTACATCCTGGCGCATCTCTGCCACGGGCGGGCGCGGGTCCAGAGGGCGTGTGTCTGCGAGACGTTCCTCCGGCAGGGATGTGCCGGGGTCGTCTTAGTAGATGAGTTCGCGTCCGTCGGCCATGACGGTGGCTCGTTTGGTCACGCCTGCGCCGAGCTGGGTGACGGTGAGCCGAGCGTGGGGATGGGGAGTCTGCGGCAGTGGAGCATCCATGACATCCAGTCAGCCACTTGCGTAAACAAAAGTCAAGTGCGCACCAAAAAGAAAGAAAACGAAAGTATTCGCCAAGATTGACAATGACTGGGGCGGTGGTCAGAATGAGAGGCGTGACTGCGCGACCCGAGATCGTTCCCGCTGATGTGCGACGCGCGCGCATCCGGGCCGAGGTGCGGGCGCGAGGGTACGTGCGGGTCAGTGAACTCACCGGAGAGTACGGTGTCTCCGAAGTGACCATCCGCAGCGACCTGGACACGCTGTGCCGTGACGAGGAGATCAGCCGGGTGCACGGGGGTGCCATGTACCGGGCCGCGACCGAGCCCAGCTATGAGGAGAGCCTGGTCACGCATGCGGACGCCAAAAGGCGCATCGGTGAGCAGGCGGCGGCGCGCATCCACAGCGGCGACACGGTCATCCTCGACGTCGGCAGCACCCTGGGCGCGGTCGCCGAGGCGATTGCCTCCCGACGCGACCTGCGGGACGTCACCATCCTCACCAACAGCCTCTCGCATGCGCTCACCCTGGAACCGACCGTGCCGCGCAACACGGTCATCGTCACCGGTGGGACACTGCGTCCGCGCCAGCACTCGCTCGTCGAGCCGTACGCGTCGGGGCTGTTCTCCAACATCCACGCTGACGTGGCCATCATCGGATGCACAGGTGTCGACGCCGCCACCGGGATCACCAACGTCAACCTCCCCGAGACGGAGCTCAAACGCGTCATGGTCGCAGCGGCGCGCCACGTCATCGTGGCGGCGGATGGGACAAAGATCGGCCGCGTCGACAGTGGGATAATTGGGCCACTGGAAGACGCCACCGCGCTGATCACCGACAGCGAAACCGCCGACCCGGCAGCGCTCGCCGCGATAGCGGCCACCGGAATAGAGGTCATCACCACATGAGTACAGCGAACATGCCCCTGCCCGCTCGCACACCCCTCTCGGGGCGGCAATACACGATAGGCGCGGGCGGATACGAGGCAACCGTCGCGAGCGTGGGAGCCACGCTGCGCGAGCTGAGCTTCAGCGGCCGGCCGCTGATCCTGGGGTTCGGTGCGGACGAGATCCGTCCCGGGCACCGCGGGGCACTCCTGGCGCCGTGGCCAAACCGCGTGATCGGGGGGCGGTACACCTTTGACGGCGTCTCCCACCTGCTCGCGCTGACCGAGCCGGACAAGGGTCACGCCATCCATGGGCTCGTCCAGTGGCTCGACTGGGAGATCATGGACAGCGACGCGGAAGCAGTGAGCCTGCGCACGGTCGTCCAGGCTACGGAGGGGTACCCGTTCCGGTTAGAGGTGAGCGTGCGGTATCGGGTCAGCCCGCAGGGGCTGCACACCGAGCTCACCGCGCGCAACACGGGGAAGACTGCAGCGCCCTACGGTGCATCCGTGCATCCCTACTTCGTCGCACCGGGGAACCCCGACTCGTGGCGGGTCACCCTGGCGGCCGACCGGGTGCTCACCGCAGACGAGACGCTCGCGCCTAAAGACCTCGTCGATGTGGCGGGCACCGAGTTCGACCTGCGCGACGGCCCCGAGTTGCATGGTCGGTTCATCGACAACGCGTACACCGCGATCGCGGTCGAAGACGACGACCTGCACATCGCGCAGCTGATCGGCGACGGCGGGGCCGGCGCCGAGATCGAGTTCCGCACCAGCATGCCGTGGGCTCAGGTATACACGGGGGCGCTCGAGCACCCCGACGGACCATCGGTCGCCATCGAGCCGATGACCTGCCCGCCGAACGCCTTCCAGACCGGGCAAGACCTGATCCGAATCGAGCCAGGCGAGTCGGTCACGCACGAGTGGACAATCCGGGCGCTGCCGTGATGATCCCCGAGGCGTACCGACCAAACCCCGACCGCTACCAGAGCATGCCCTACGCGCGATGCGGTGCGAGCGGACTGCGCCTGCCCCGGATCGCCCTCGGCCTGTGGCACAACTTCGGGGATGCCCGCCACCTGGATGCTCAGCGGGCCGTGCTGCACGCCGCGTTCGACGCCGGTGTCACCTACTTCGACCTCGCCAACAACTACGGCCCGCCCTACGGCGCGGCGGAAGAGAACTTCGGCCGCCACCTCACGCACAGCCTGCGCCGGTGGCGCGACGAGATGATCATCGCGACGAAGGCCGGCTACGACATGTGGCCGGGGCCCTACGGTGACGGCGGATCGCGCAAATACCTGATGGCCTCGATAGACCAGTCGCTGACCCGGATGGGACTCGACTACGTCGACATCTTCTACAGTCACCGGTACGACCCGAACACGCCCCTCGAGGAAACCATGGGGGCGTTGGCCGATATCGTGCGCGCGGGCAAGGCACTGTACGTCGGAATCTCGAACTACCCGGCGGTGCTGACGGCGCGGGCCGCCGAGATTCTGCGCAGGCTCGGCGTTCCGCTGACCGTGCACCAGCCCCGGTACTCGATGCTGGATCGGTGGATCGAGCGGGTGGACCCCGCGGTTGTGCCAACTGATCGGCGGAGTGCTGGGGTGGGTACGGATACGAGTGCGGATGATGGCGGCGCATCCCTGATCGACGTGCTTGCCCGTGAGGGCGTGGGCGCGGTGGTGTACTCGCCGCTCGAACAGGGGCTGCTCACCAACCGATACCTGGATGGTGTGCCGGAGGGGTCGCGGGCGGCAACCAGCAGGTTCCTGCATCCGGAGGACGTCGGCGGCGCGCGCATCCAGGCGGTGCGCAGGCTGCTCCCGATTGCGGAGGCACGCGGGCAGAGCATCGCCGAACTCGCCCTGAGCTGGGTGCTGCGCGAACCGGTGGTGACCAGCGCGCTCGTGGGGGCGTCATCTCCCGAGCAGCTGCTTGCGAGCGTGCGCGCGGCGACGGCGTCACCGCTCAGTGCGGACGAGCTGGTGGCGGTCGAGGATGCGCTTGGGGACCTTCCGAGGGTACGCGGATGAGCCTTAGCGTGCGGGGGACGTGGCCCGAGCGTGCGGGACATTGGGGCGACCTCCTCCGCCTGAGGAGGGGCACCTCGCGGCGCCATCTGACGGCTGTTCGGCGTGATTTGGCCGCTACTTCGTTCTTTTCGGTGGATGCCGCGCCCGAACTGACGGATTTGCGCGCGTTCATACGTATATCGCGAACGAGCCCGCGCAAATCCGTCAGTTCGGCCGACCTTCCTCACGCAGTGTGGTGTTCACGTGGCGTTGAGGAGGTCACGGGCGTGAGCTGTCGCGAGGGGTCTACAGTCGTGCGGTGCCGCGAGGGGTCCACGGGACGACGAGCACGGGAGGGCGCGAACGTTCGGAGAAAAGCGACCGGGGCAGCCGGCAGGCGTC
Organism: Micrococcales bacterium UBA3913; assembly: GCA_002391425.1. GTDB lineage: Bacteria > Actinomycetota > Actinomycetes > Actinomycetales > Microbacteriaceae > UBA3913. The sequence goes on from DGEZ01000100.1 coordinate 4,569, forward strand.
GCGGGGCGACGGCTTGTGGTGGCATCGCCCGATGACCACAACCGCTAGAGAAATGGACGGCAGTCGCCGAAGAATAATGTGAGAGATGTGAGAGAGAGGAACAGCAGATGGCCTGGTTAGTGACAGGTGGGGCCGGATACATCGGGTCGCACGTGGTGCGTTCCCTGCAGAAGGCCGGGATGGGGGCCGTCGTCATCGACGACCTCTCCAGCGGTCACCGTGAGTTCGTGCCCGAGGGAGTGCCCTTCATCGAGGGGTCGCTGCTGGATTCGGAGGCCCTCGAGGCCGCGTTCACGGCCACGACGATCGACGGGATCATCCACATTGCGGGCTTCAAGTACGCGGGTGTCTCGGTGCAGCGCCCGTACCACACCTACACCCAGAACGTGACCGCGATGGTCGACCTGCTGCGGGCGGCCCGGAAGCACGAGGTCAGCAGAGTCGTGTTCTCGTCGAGCGCCGCGGTCTATGGCAATGTCGACGTCGACCTGGTGGTCGAGGACACCCCCAAGAACCCGACCTCGCCGTACGGTGAGTCGAAGCTCGTCGGCGAGTGGCTGTTGGCGGATGCGGGCCGCGCCTACGGTGTGGCGCACACGTCCCTGCGCTACTTCAATGTGGTCGGCTCAGGGTCCGCCGACCTGTACGATTCGAGCCCCCACAACCTGTTCCCGCTCGTGTTCAAGGCACTCGAGGAGGGCAAGACGCCGGTGATCTTCGGCGACGACTACCCCACCCCCGATGGCACGAACGTGCGCGACTACATTCACGTTGCGGACCTCGCCGACTCGCACGTGGCGGCGGCGCGGCGGCTGCTCGCGGGCGAGCCGATCGATGCGGCCTACAACCTTGGCTCCGGTGATGGCGCCTCGGTGCGCCAGATCATGGAGGCGATGGCGCGTGTCACGGGCATCGACTTCACGGCCGAGGTGGGGCCGCGCAGGCCCGGCGACCCGGCGCGGATCGTGGCCAGTGGCGAGAAAGCCGCGCGCGACCTGGACTGGAAGATGCGGCACAGCCTGGACGAGATGATCGCCTCGGCCTGGGAGGCGGCGCAGGCGCACCCGCTGGCGTGACGAGGATCCCTCTCCTTCTGGGGATTTGGGCGAAGCGTCGAGCTAGGGAGAGAAACGTTGAACTAGGGGAGAATCGTGAGTTTCCCGGCCCTGGTGGAGCGTGCGCAGTATTTTCTGGCGGCGAGACGTCGAGGGCATAGACGAATAGACGAATAGATGAAGTCATGCAGGGCGCAGCAGGGATGCGTCTGGCGCGCCCGTCACGCCCTGAGGTGGAAGATCGCGACCTGGTCGGGCAGCAGCACCGGGGCCTGAACCCCGATCGAGCCCAGCACTGACCCGGGGAGGGTCACGCCTTCCCCTGCTGCCGCCCACTCGAGCGGCGACAGCCCGTAGTCGGGCTCCATCCGCGGCTCATGCAGGCGCGTGAGCGTGTATGCACGCTCCGGGTCGAGCCCTGGAAAATGAATCGCCCCCGGCGGGTAGGACGCGGTTGAGCCGACCTGCGTGTACACGAACCAGGCCTCATCCTGTGCACTCGAGATGACGCCGCGCAGGTCCATCGCAGGGTCGCCGAGGTCGGCGTGCACGAACCTGCCCGAGTGCGCCAGCGTGCGCATCCTCTTGTGCAGCCTGACCCACGCCGCCAGCTCGGCGCGCTCGGCGTCGCTTGCTTCCGTGATGTCCCACTCGATGCCGAGGTGGCCGAACAGCGCGGTCGCGGCGCGCAGTGCCAGCGAGGAGGCGCGTCCCGTGGAGTGCGCCACGGGTGAGCCGATGTGCGCGCCCATCAGCTCGGGCGGCACCAGCACGCCGGTGTATTTCTGTATCGGAAGGCGCTCGAGCGGGTCGATGCAGTCGCTGGTCCAGATCCGGTCGGTCAGGTGCAGGATGCCCGCATCCACGCGCGCCCCACCGGAGGCGCAGCTCTCGATCTCGATCCCCGGGTGCCGCGCCTTCAGCTCAGCGAGCAGCCGATACAGTGCGAGCACGTTCTCGTGCACGGCGGCCCGGCCGTCGGCCCCGCCCGGCTGGAGCAGGTCCCGGTTGTGGTCCCATTTCAGGTAGTCGATGGCGTTCTCGCTCAGCAGGGCGTCGAGGCGCTCCAGGATGTACGCGAACGCGTCCGGATTGCTCAGGTCAACCACCTGCTGGTTGCGGGCGGCGGGCGGCAGCGTCGAACCGGTGTGCAGTATCCATTCGGGATGCTCGACCGCGAGGCGGGACACAGGGTTCACCATCTCGGGCTCCACCCAGAGTCCGAACTGCATCCCCAGGTCGTGCACGTGGCGGATCAGCGGGTCGAGGCCGTCTGGCCACACCTCGGGGTCGACGTACCAGTCGCCGAGCCCCGCGGTGTCGTCGCGCCTGCCCAGGAACCAGCCGTCATCGAGCACGAGCCGTTCGACGCCGATCGTGGCGGCGGCGTCGGCCAGAGCGGTGAGCTGGCCGAGCTCCTGGCGGAAGTAGACGGCCTCCCACGTGTTGAGCGTGACGGGGCGTTCGCTGTGGGGATGCTCGGGCCGCGCCCGGAAGTATGAGTGGAAGCGGGCGCTCACCTCGTTGAGGCCGTCGCCGCAGGTGGCGAGCAGCTCGGGGGCCGCGTACGTCTCGCCCGGTTCCAGTATCACCTCGCCGGGCAGCAGCAGCTCGCCGGCCTGGAGTACGGCGATTCCGGAGGGCTGCCGCTCGACGCTGACGCGATGGTTGCCGCTCCAGGCAAGGTGGGCAGCCCAGACGCGGCCGTGCTCGAAGCCGAACCCGGGGGACCCGACGGCCGTGATCACGGTGGCGTCTGCCCCGGGCCGACCTCGCCTGCTTTCGCGCGCGTGCACGCCGATGGTGAGTGGCTCCCGCTGCGGGTGCCGTTCGCGCAGGTGTCGCCCGGTTGTGGTGAGGATTTCGGCTGCCTCGGGCGGCAGCGGCAGCGTGTGCGCGAGCGCGTCGAGCCGGAACCGGGTCGCTCCCGTGTTGTGCACCTGCAGGCTCTGGTGCAGCACGCCATGCTTGTCGATGTCGAGGGTGAGTGTCACCAGGAGGCCGTCATCGTCGGAGGCGAGTTCGAGGGTGAGTTTCGTGTCGGTCGCGGTGAGGCGGCGGGTCGTGAATCGGGGGCTGAACTCTTGGGAGGGCCGTCCGCCGGCGACTCCTGGGGTGCCCGGCCAGCCGTCCGCTTCGACAGGGAGCACGCTCACCTCGAGGGGCTGGTCGATGGTGCCGGTGACGAGCTGCCTGCGAGATGCCCGCGCGAGGTCACTCAACTGGTCGACGCTGAGCGGCCCGGGGTCGGCGCCCCACGCGAGGATGCCCGGGGTGGCTGTGGTGTCGGCTGCGGCATTGACACTGACGCTGGTCCCGGCATCGGCACCGGCCCCGGAACCGGCACCGTTTTGCGTGTCACTTTGTGCGAGGATCACGCTGACCCCGCCGTTGCGCAGCTGCCAGACAGGCAGAGGCGCTTTCGGGTGTGACTGTGCTGGGATGATCGGCGTGTTCGTCATGGCTTGGCTATATCTCTGTGAATCCGAGGTCAGGGAAGGGCAGGAACCGGAACTCGGGGGTCATCCCCTCAGTCTCGAAGATCGTGACCGTGTTCGCCCCGGCTCTTGTCGCAGGCGAGGGTACGTACAGGGTGCGCTGCGCGCCGCGACTCCAGTACCGCCCCAGGCAGAAGTCGTTCACCCAGGCGACGCCCTTGCCCCACCCAGTGGTGTCGAGGTGCAGGTCGGCGGGCGCATCCAGCGTGAAGGAGCCGGCGGTGATGACGGGTCCGGCGAGGGGGCTGCCGATCGTGCGGAGGTGTGCGTCGTTGCCCGCATGTGCGTCGCGACCAGTATGCGTATTTCGACCCGAGTGCGCCCTGTCTCTTATACACATCT
>DGEZ01000049.1 GCA_002391425.1 Micrococcales bacterium UBA3913
AGATGTGTATAAGCCCACAGGAGGCGTCTAGGCCCCGGGGCGATCACGCTGATCATCCTGGCCGCCCTCGTGTACAACGCAATTCCTCTTGGCGTTGTGTTGGGTCTCACCACGGGCCTCGCCACCCTCTCGCCGACAACGGCGGTCGTCGACTATGTGCAGGCCTGGGACGCTGGCGACTGCGCGGCCTTCAAGGATACGGTAACCGCGGAGAACTTCGAGCAGGACTGGGGGTCGTGCGGGGCATTCCAGGATGCGCGTGAATCTGTCGCCGACGCATACGAGGGTGATTCCGTTGTCGTGGTCACGGACCTGGAGATAGATGGGTCCACTGCGGTCGTGGGCACGCGTGAAACGTACACCTATGACGGCGACACCTACGTTGACACCTACCAGTACACCCTGGTCTTCACCAACCAGGGGTGGCGGATAGACAGCGTCGAATACCTCGACAGTGTCGGAGAAAACGTGTCCTAACCCCTGGGGCTCCAGGGGAACCTGAGGCGTGCTCAGGCCTGCCAAATGGTCTTGAGATTGCAGAACTCCCGAATACCTTCGAAGGACAGTTCGCGACCGAAACCGGAGCGCTTGATTCCCCCGAACGGCAGTTCCTGGTAGGAGATCGTCATGCCGTTGATCGTCACCGTGCCCGACTCGATCTCGCGCTCGGCGCGGTCGATCTCGTCGGGATCGGTGCTCCAGAACGCCGAGCCGAGGCCGTAGTCGGAGTCGTTCGCGATCTGGAGCGCCTCATCGAGGCTGGATGCGCGGAACACGCTCGCCACCGGGCCGAACGCTTCCTCCCGCCACAGCCGCATCTCAGGGGTGAGGTCGGCGACCACGGTCGGCGGGTAGAACCAGCCGGGCAGGTCCGGCACGACTCCGCCGGTGAGGATCTGGGCGCCCTTCTCGCGCGCATCCTCGACGAGGCCCACCAGATCGTCTCGACCCTGGCTCGTTGATACCGGGCCGATATCGGTGGACTCCTCCAGGGGGTCACCGATCATCAGCTCGCTCATGCGGGTGACGAAACGGGTGAGAAATTCGTCGTAGATGTCCTCGTGCAGGATGAAACGCTTCGCGTTGATGCACGCCTGGCCGTTGTTGCTGGTGCGCGCCTTGACGGCAGTGTCGACGGCCGCATCCAGGTCAGCGCTGGGCATCACGATGAACGGGTCGGTGCCGCCGAGCTCGAGCACGCACTTCTTGAGTACGCCGCCTGCAGTGCGAGCCACGGACGCACCGGCGGGTTCGGAACCTGTCAGCGTGACGGCGACAACGCGGGGGTCCTCGATGACGGCTGCGACCCGGCTTGCGCCGATCAGCAGAGTTTGGAAGGCCCCTTCGGGGAAGCCAGCCCGCGCGAATAGGTCGCCGAGGTACAGGGCGCTCTGGGGTACGTTCGAGGCGTGCTTGAGCAGGCCCGGGTTACCCACCATGAGGGCGGGGCCTGCGAACCGAATCACCTGCCAGATCGGGTAATTCCAGGGCATCACGGCGAGCACGACGCCGAGTGGGTCGAAGCGTACGCCCGCACGGGATGCCCCCACGATGCTGGGATCATCGAGGGTGTACCCGGAGACGAAGTCTTCGGCGTGGTCGGCGTAGAAGTGCAGAGCTTTTGCGGACTTGAGAATCTCTCCCTTGGCTTGTGCTAGGGGCTTGCCCATTTCCAGAGTGATCGTCTCGCCGAGGCCGTCAACGTCTGCGGCCAGAAGTTCGGCAGCGGCGTGCATGAGCTCGCGGCGCCTCGCCCAGCCCAGGTCGGCGAGCTGCTTCACGGCGGCCGCCGCTGCGGCGAGCTTGCGCTCGATGACGGCGTCGTCGTCGGGGTCGAAGGTGGCGATCGTCTCGCCGGTGGTGGGGTTGATGCTTGCGATGGCCATTGCGCTGCTCCAGATATCTCGTTCGGTTCCATTATGGCGGGTGTGAGGACGGGTGTGAGGGCGCGTGATCCTCACCGACCCGTTCCCGTGGTCCTCACTGGCCTCTTCCCGTGGCTTTCTCCGACCAAAGTGACGGATATGCGCGGGTCCATCCCGTATATGGGGGTGTCGCCGCGCGGTTCCTGCAGTTCGGCCGCGGCTCCGCATCTGTACGAGCGAGCTGGGGCTCATCACGGGGTGCAGGGACCGCACGGTGCGGCCCCGGGGCGGAATACAGAGCGACTCACCTTCGATCTGGCAGACCAGGACCACACCGTGCGGCCCGGGGCCAGGATGCGGCATTCTCGGCCAGAACGGTTAGCCTGGCACTATGCCAGTTTTACGCTCACGGACGACAACAGATGGCCGAAATATGGCCGGAGCGCGCGCATTGTGGCGCGCCACCGGACTTACCAATGCAGATTTCGGCAAGCCGATCGTCGCGATCGCCAATTCGTACACCCAATTCGTCCCCGGCCACGTGCACCTCAAGGACATGGGTGCCCTCGTCGCCGAGGCGGTGGCCGAGGCCGGAGGCATCGGCCGCGAATTCGACACGATTGCCGTCGACGACGGCATCGCCATGGGGCACGGGGGGATGCTCTACTCGCTGCCCAGCCGCGAGATAATCGCCGACTCGGTCGAGTACATGGTCAATGCGCATTGCGCGGATGCGCTCGTGTGCATCTCCAACTGCGACAAGATCACGCCGGGCATGCTGCTCGCAGCGCTTCGGCTGAACATCCCCACGGTCTTCGTCTCGGGCGGGCCGATGGAGGCTGGTCGCGTGATCGCCGCGAGTGACGGCACGGTGAAGTCGCGCCTCGACCTCATCGATGCGATGGTGAAATCGGTGGACACGGCCGTGAACGACAACGAGCTCGGTATCATCGAGCAGAACGCGTGCCCCACCTGCGGATCCTGTTCGGGCATGTTCACGGCGAACTCCATGAACTGCCTGACGGAGGCGCTCGGCCTCTCCCTGCCGGGCAACGGATCGACGCTGGCGACGGCATCGGCGCGCCGTGACCTGTTCGTGCGTGCTGGCCACCTGGTCGTGGACATCGCGAAGCGCTGGTACGAGCAGGATGATGCCTCTGTGCTGCCGCGCGAGGTGGCCACGGCGGCGGCGTTCCGCAACGCGATGCGGCTCGACATCGCGATGGGCGGGTCCACGAACACGGTGCTGCACCTGTTGGCGGCCGCCCAGGAGGCGGAGGTCGACTTCACCGTCTACGACATCGACCAGCTCTCGCGCGAGACGCCGTGCCTGTGCAAGGTGGCCCCCAACACGCACCGCTACTACATGGAGGATGTGCACCGGGCCGGCGGGGTTCCGGCGATCCTCGGCGAACTGCACCGGGGTGGGCTGCTCGAGCCGACACACGCCGTGCATGCGCCTGACCTGGATTCGTGGCTGGATGAGTGGGACATCCGCAGCGGCCGTTCCTCGGATGTCGCTCGTGAACTGTTCCATGCGGCCCCTGGTGGGGTGCGCACGACGCAGCCGTTCTCGAGCACGAAACGGTGGGAGAGCCTCGACACGGATGCGGTCGGCGGGTGCATCCGGTCGGTGGAGCACGCCTATACGAAGGAGGGCGGTCTGGCCATCCTGCGCGGCAACCTGGCGCCTGACGGCGCGGTGGTGAAGACGGCGGGCGTGCCGGAGGACCAGTGGGTGTTCCGGGGGCGTGCTGTGGTGACGGAGAGCCAGGATGAGGCGGTCGAGCGCATCCTCGGCGGGGATATCCAGCGTGGCGACGTGGTCATTGTGCGGTATGAGGGTCCGAAGGGCGGCCCCGGGATGCAGGAGATGCTCTACCCGACGAGCTACCTGAAGGGCACCGGCTTGGGCCCCTACTGTGCGCTGGTCACGGATGGGCGGTTCTCGGGCGGTTCTTCGGGGCTGTCGATTGGTCACGTCTCGCCGGAGGCCGCTTCGGGGGGTCCGATCGGCCTGGTCGAGGACGGCGACATCATCGAGGTGTCGATCCCCGAGCGGCGGCTGGATGTGCTCGTCGACGACGATGTCCTGGCGGCTCGTCGGGCGGCGCGGGATGCTGCGGGGTGGCGTCCGGCGCAGCGGGAGCGCACCGTCTCGAATGCGTTGAAGGTGTACGCGCTCTTGGCACAGTCTGCGGACAAGGGCGCGGCCCGGCGCAGGCTCGACTAGAGGTGCGCTGCGTGTGATCCGCGGCTAGCTGTTCGTGACTGCGGTTGGTTGTTCGTGATCTGTAGCTGGTTGTTCGTGACCGCGTCCGGCTGTTGGCCGGTTGCGGGCTAGCGGCTGGTGGCGGCTTGCCGGTGGATGACACCGGCCTGCTGGGTATGTCAGTGGCTGGCAGTACTGTGGCACCACGTGCAGGTGCATGTGCACGTGCAGGTGCATGTGCACATGCAGGTGCAGGTGCCTGCTGCTGAGTGTCTATGGGGAGGTCACGGTGGACCACCACGAGCCGAATGGGCATAACGGTGCTGCCTGGATGGACCAGATGGCGTCGCAGAAGAGACGCGCGTCTGGTGATGCGCTGCGCGGCGACGCCAGCGGCGATGCCCCAAGAGTACGAGGGCTGGATGGCCCAGGCTCAGCAGAGCAGAGTCCGAACACCCAGAGAGCGGAAGGGAAGGACGCCCATCCCTCGCCACACAGCAGCGAGCGCTGGTGGTGGCCGTTCGGGAAAGACCCGGTTAAGGCTCCGGTTCCGCTCACTGGCGACTATCTGCTGCACACGGCCTGGCGTTCCTTCAAGCAGGTGGTTTTTATCGTGTCCGTTTCCCTTGTGGTCGCACTTTTCATCATGCTGTTTTCCTTGTAGCTTCCCGCGGCGGGAGCTATAGGCTCCTTCGCCGGGGCTCTCGAGAGATCCTGCGAGCATCCCTGGAGCACCCATCTAGAGACCCGTGTTGCGAAACTCCAGAACGTTTGCCAGGGCCCCGTGTCGGAGGCTGGCTGTATTGACTTAATCGAACATATGTTCGACTATGAGGGTCATGTTTGGCTACCGCATTCCGACCCGAGAGCGCCTGAGGAGGGGATCCCACATGTCTGCACCCGGTTCCTACGCATACAGGTCCAGGCCGGCCGGGGAATCGCGTCAGCGCGGGCACCAGCGTGCCGAGGTCATTGCGGAGCTGCGCTCGCGCATGCAGCGGCTCCACCCGGAGGCTTTTCCGCCTGCGGGCCTGCCCACGCATCCTGCCCTTGCCGCGCTCCTGCCGGGTGGGGGGATGCGCGCGGGCGGTATCTACACGGTCTCCGGGTCGTACACATTGGCCTTGTCTGCCCTCGTCGAGGCGACACAGCGCGGGAACTGGGCGGCAGTGTGCGGCTCCCTGGGGTCGTCTTACGTGGCCGCGGGAGCGGTCTCGGGAGCGGCCGCGGGCGGGGGAACAGGCGGGGTCACGGGCGCGGTCGCAGGCGGGGCGCCGGGTGCTCGTACCCGTGCGGAGGGTACTCGCGCCCATACGGGGGGAGCGCGTTTCGCGGGTTTCGGGGTGGAGGCCGCCGTCGAGCTGGGGGCGAACGTGGAGCGCATCGTGTTCGTGCCCCGGTGGGGCGACCAGTGGCTGGCGACGTTGACGGCTGTCATCGACGCGGTCTCCGTGGTCGTGTGCTGTGGGCTGCCTCCGGTGTCGGGGCAGGACGCGGCGCGTATCTCTGCTCGGTTGCGCCAGCGCGAGGCCGCATTGGTGGTCGCGGGGTCGCAGCTACCGGGGGCGGATGCGCGGGTGAGGGTGCGCTCGCGGCGGTGGTCGGGCCTCGGGCAGGGGTGGGGGCGTCTGGCCGAGTGCGAGGTGGATGTCGAGAGCATCCACGCGTCGGGGCGGGTGGTGGAACGCAGGCTCGGATGCACATCTGCGGGCATCGAGGTGCGTGCCGAACAGTCTCGGGTGCATGAGGTGCGTGCCGAACAGTCTCGGGTGCATGATGTCTCGGTCGCCTGACGGGCGAGTCATGGTGCTCTGGCTGCCCTCCTGGCAGGTGGCGACGTCCTTAGCCGCCTCGGGGAGGCTGGCGGAGTCTGCGGGCCCGGCCGCGGTGTTGCGGGGAAGCCGGGTGTCGGAGGTCACCGCATCGGCTGCCCACGCTGGGGTGGACCCGGGGATGCGCCAGCGTGAGGCCCAGAGCCGGTGCCCCGAGATCGTGCTGGTGCGGGCGGACGACGCTGCCGCATCCTCGATGTTCGACCGGGTGCTGGAGCTTGTCGAGCAGGTGGTTCCCCGGGTGGAGGCGATTCGCCCGGGGTCGTGCCTGATCCCTGCGTACGGTCCGGCCCGGTTTTACGGGGGTGAGGCGGAGGCGGCGCGTCGGGTCGCGGCTGCCGTGCGTGACGGGTCCGAGATGGCTCAAGCCTGCGGGGTGCGGGTGGCGATCGCCGATGACGTGTTCACGGCAGGTCAGGCGGTGCGGTCTGCTGCGGAGAGTCCGGTCATCGTGGAGTCGGGAGCATCCCGCTCGTTTCTTGCCCCGCTGCCTGTCGAGTGCCTGCCGGATGCGGAGCTGGCGAGCCTGCTGCGCCGTCTCGGCGTGGCCACCCTCGGCCAGTTCGCGGACCTTGACGACGCTGCTGTTGCGGCGCGCTTCGGGGAGTGGGGGATGCTGCTGCATGCCCGCGTGCGGGGGGCGGATGCGCGCCGTCCTGTTCCCCGGGAACGCCACGAGGACATCGCCCTGCACCTGGAGTGGGAAGACCCCGTCGACCGGGAGGACCAGGTCGCCTTCGCAGCTCGCGCCCCTGCCGCGGAGTTCACGGCGGCTTTGCTACGCCGCGGGGTGGCGGCGACGGCGATCCGGGTCAGCCTGGTCACGGAGGGTGGCCGGCAGCTGGATAGGGTGTGGAACCACCCGCAGTGTTTCGACGAGGTCGCGATCGTCGACCGGGTGCGCTGGCAGGTGCAGGCGTTGGCATCCTCCGGGGGGCTTCCCGAGGCGGAGGATGCTGTGCTCTCCGGCGGGGTGGTGCGCCTATCGGTCACCCCGGAGCGTGTGGAGGAGGCGTACCGCCTGGAGAGCCCGCTGTTCGGGTCCGGGGTGCAGGAGCGCGTGGTGCGCGGCCTGGCCCGAGTGCAGGCCTTGGTGGGGTTCGATGGTGTGCTCCAGGTCCGTGTCGGTGGCGGACGCTCGATTCGCGACCGCATCCGTGCCGTCCCCTGGGGGGAGGCGCTGCCTGCGGTTCCCGGCGACGGGCCGTGGCCGGGGAGGTTGCCGTCGCCTGCGCCGAGCATCGTCTACGAGCATCCCCTCGACGCCGGGGTGTTCGACCGTGCGGGCAGGCCGGTGGTCGTGGATGCGCGCGGATCGTTGTCTGCCCCGATCGCCTGTCTCGCGGTGAGCTCTCCCGCGGGTGAGCGCCGCCACCGGATAACCTCCTGGGCGGGGCCGTGGCCTGTGCTCTCCTCGTGGTGGGGGGATGCTGTGCTCTCGGGCGTTGTGCCGGGGTCGGGCAGCCCCCGGGCGGATCGCTTTCAGTGCGTCGACACGGACGCCGTCGGCTGGTTGGTGGTGTGCCGTGCGGGTCGGTGGCAGGTGGAGGGTCGCTATGACTGAGGGCGGCAGGGTGTACCCACGTGGGGCGGGCCACGCCGTCTCACGCACTCCAGGATGGTGTCGAGCAACACAGTCCTCCCATATTCCGGGGAGCGAATATATGGGGCGCGCATGTGTGGGGTGGGAACATGGGATTCTCTAACCCGCCTCGTCGGTTCTCTGATATGCGTGCCCGCCTGGACGGGCGCGGCGAGCCGAGTGCTGCTGTGGGGGCTGGTGCTGGTGCAGAGGTCGATGCGGCACGTCCGGCGCAGCCAACCGCGCCAGAGGCGCAGCCAACCGCAGCAGAGGCGGCGGAGTCGCAGGACGAGCGCACGCCCCCGGTGCCCTACGTCGAGCTGCACGTCCACTCCGCCTACAGCTTCCTCGACGGCGTGAGCATGCCGGAGGAACTCGTCGCGGAGGCGGAGAGGCTCGGCCTGTCCGGTCTGGCGATCACCGACCACGACGGCCTCTACGCGGCGGTGCGGATGGCTGAGGAGATCGCCCACCGGCGAAAGCGCGACAGCTTCGCCCTGGCCAGCATCTACGGTGCCGAGCTCTCGCTCGGCCTGTCATCGCGGCAGAACGGGGTGCCCGACCCGGAGGGGGAACACCTGCTTGTGCTGGCTCGGGGCGCACGCGGATACCACCGCCTGGCGGCGGCGCTCACCGAGGCCCAACTCGCGGGCGGTCAGAAGGGTCGTCCCCTGTATTCCGAAACGGACATACAGCAGCTTTCCGGGGATGTGGTGGTGCTCACCGGGTGCCGCAAGTCGCTGGTGCGTCGCGCCCTGGAACCCCGCAGGGGCGTGTTCGATGTGGATGCGGCCGCCGCGAGCATCCAGCGGCTGCAACACACCTTCGGTAGCGACGCTGTCTACGTGGAGCTGTTCCACCACGGTGACCCGCTCGACGACGACCGAAACAGCGCGCTCGCCGAGGCGGCAGCCCGCGCCGAGGCTCCCCTGGTGGCGACGAGCAACGCACACTATGCGACCCCGCAGGAGTTCCCCCTGGCGCAGGCGGTGGCGGCGGTGCGCGCACGGCGCAGCCTCGACGAGGCGGAGAGCTGGCTGCCCGCGGCCCCCGCGGCGCACCTGCATTCGGGAACAGAAATGCGTGCTCGGTTCGGGCACTTCGCGGGCGCGGTGGAGAACACGCTCGCGGTGGCCTCCGAGTGTTCCTTCGATCTGCGCTCGGTGAGCCCGAAGCTGCCCACCCTCGACCTGCCCGGAGGAGTCACCCCGATGCAGCGTCTGCGCGAACTGGTCTGGGAGGGGGCCGCGCGCAAATACCCGCGGCTCACCCCGGAGCATCGGTCGCGCATCCTGCACGAATTGGAGGTGATCGAGCAGAAAGACTTTCCCGGGTACTTCCTGATCGTGTACGACATCGTGCAGTTCGCGCGCAGGCGGGGCATCCTCTGCCAGGGGCGCGGCTCGGCGGCGGCCAGCGCGGTGTGCTACCTGCTCGACATCACGGCGGTGGATGCGATCTACTACCGGCTCCCGTTCGAACGATTTCTGTCGAAGATCCGAGATGAGGAACCGGATATCGACGTCGACTTCGATTCGAACCGGCGTGAGGAGGTCATCCAATATGTCTATGCGACGTACGGCCGCCGCAACGCAGCACAGGTGGCGAACGTGATCAGCTTCACCCCGCGCAATGCGGTGCGGGATATGGCGAAAGCCTTCGGGTTCGGCCAGGGTCAGCAGGATGCGTGGTCGAAGGCGATGGAGCGCGGCTTCCTGCGCGCCGGCACCGGTGGTGGGGCGGAAACAGCCAGTGGTGGTGCGGCAGCCAGCACCGACCAGACCGCACGTGCGGCCGAGACCGAGGCGGGCATCCCCGCTGCTGTGGTCCGGATCGCCCAGCAGCTGCAGGGCAAACCGCGGCACCTGGGCATCCACTCGGGCGGGATGGTGCTCACGGATCGCCCGATCGGCGAGGTGGTGCCCATCGAGCACGCGACGATGCCGGGGCGCACCGTGCTGCAGTGGGACAAAGACGACTGCGAGTGGATGGGGCTGGTCAAGTTCGACCTGCTGGGCTTGGGCATCCTGTCGGCCATCCAATACTGCTTCGACCAGGTCGCGGCCGTGTTCGGGCGTCGGCTCGACCTCGACGCGATCCCGAAAGAGGAGCCCGCCGTCTACGAGATGCTCTGCCGAGCCGACGCTATCGGGGTGTTCCAGGTGGAGTCTCGCGCCCAGCTGGGGCTGTTGCCACGGCTGAAGCCGCGCTGCTTCTACGACTTGGCGATCCAAGTGGCGATGATCCGTCCGGGGCCCATCCAGGGCGGCGCTGTGCACCCGTTCGTGGAACGTCGCAACGACCCGTCGAAGATTCGGTTCCTGCACCCGAGTCTGGAACCGATCCTGGGGCGTACGCTGGGCATCCCCGTGTTCCAGGAGCAGATCATCGCGATGGCGGTGGCGCTCTCGGACCTGGGACCGGAGGAGGCGGACCTGCTGCGCCGCGCGTTCGGGTCGAAGCGCGGGCAGGAACGGATCGAGTCGATCCGGGCCCGGATGTTCGCGGGGATGCGCGAGCGGGGGATGACCGAGGAGGCCATCGCCGCGGTGTACGCGCAGATCGAGGCGTTCGCGAACTTCGGGTTCGCGGAAAGCCACTCACTGAGCTTCGCGCTGCTCGTCTACGCGAGCGCGTGGTTGAAGCTGCACTACCCGGCCGCGTACCTGGCCGGGTTGTTGCGTGCTCAGCCGATGGGCTTCTACTCGGCGGCCTCCCTGATCGCGGATGCGCGCCGGCATGGGGTGCGGGTGTTGCGCCCGGATGTGCAGCGCTCCGGGGTGGATGCGCAGCTGGAGCTGTCTCTTATACACATCT
>DGEZ01000146.1 GCA_002391425.1 Micrococcales bacterium UBA3913
GGCCGGTGCGCTCGGTTATCGGTGTCGCGGCGCGTTGCGTGTGCGGTAACCCCACGGTGGTCTCCACCGCCCCCCGCCTGTCGGATGGCTCGCCGTTCCCGACCTTCTACTACCTGACCCACCCGGCTGCGGTGGCGGCCATGAGCGAGCTGGAAGCCACCCAGGTGATGCTGGAATTCACCGGGATGCTCGAGGCCGACTCCGCGCTACGATCCGCGTACGAACGTGCCCACAGCTTGTACCTGGCCGATCGTGCCCACTGGGGCGACCCGGTCGAGATCCGCGGGGTATCGGCCGGGGGTATGCCCCGTCGGGTGAAGTGCCTGCACGCGCTGGCCGGGCATGCGTTGGCGGCAGGCCCCGGGGTGAATCCGATCGGCGATCTCGCCCTGGCCCGCTCGTCGTGGTCTCCTCGGCGCTGCGCCTGCGCGCGCCCGCGGCGGGGTTAGGATTTCTCCCGCAGTCGCACCTTGTTCTTCTTCTCGTCCAGCTCCACGAGGTTCGCCCGGGACCGCACGAACTCCGTGAACTTCACGAATCCCAGTGCCGATTCCTGGAACGCGGGCTCCATCCGCAGCATCTGGTTCTTGATACTGCCCAGCGGCTGCCAGTCCTGTTCGGTCCGTGAAGTCGCGTATTCGAGGGCGCGCAACAACAGCTGGGTGGCGCGTGACTTCGACACTGCCGGCGTGCCATTTCCGCGGCCAGAGGCCGGGGCTGCAGGGGGTTGCTTCGGGGGTGTGGTTGTGGCAACCGGGGTGGCGGGGGCGGTCTCGGGTTCGTCCTCGCTGTCATCCTGCGGGGCGCGCAGGCCGGGGAGCCCGTCGTAGCTCCAGTACTCGTCGCAGGCCGCCTGGAGGTATTTGCTGATCGATCCGGCCACGCCGATACCGACCACGTAGCAGCCGCGGCGGCGGGCGTGCTGTGCCAGCGGGATGTAGTCGGAGTCGCCCGCGACGATGACCAGGTGGCTGATGTCCCGGGACTGGGCGAGATCTTCGACCGCGTCGATGGCCAGTCGGATATCGGCACCGTTCTTGAACTTTGCGGTGGTCTTGAACAGCTGCACGAGGGAGACAGCGCGGCCGGTGAGCTGTTCGTGGTAGCTGGAGTTCTGCGGGTCGGACCAGTCCGCGTACGCTCTCGAGATGGCGACGGTGCCGAATGAGGATGCGAAGTCGAGGATCGCCCCGACGTCGAGGACGGCTGGCGTACCGTTGTCGCTTCCATGCCGCACGGTGGATATGACGATGTTGTCGAAGTCGAGGTAGACCGCGACCCGCCCCTGATCCCTGCCTGGTTCGCTCATGGCCTTCAACTTAGCATTCGGCTGTGAAGACGGAGACGAAAATGGGCTGGAGTCTGTCCCCGGCACATGCGGTGTATGCGGAGCCGGAGTAGACTAACCGGTTGGGGCATTCACACGAAAAAAGCAGGAAGAAATAAGGGACCATTGTGACAAAGATATTGATTCTGGGTGGTGGATACGCGGGTTTCTACACCGCAAAGAAGCTGGAGAAGCACCTGCGCTCGGGTGAGGCCGAGGTGACGATCGTGGATCCGCTGCCGTATATGACGTACTTGCCGTTCCTGCCTGAGGTGGCGGCATCGCAGATTGAGGCACGTCACGTCGTGGTCTCGCACCGGCGTCACCTGAAGAAGACGTCATTCGTCCAGGGCAAGGTCACGGCGATCTCTGCTGCGGACAAGAAGGTGACCGTTGTTCCGGTCACCGGTGGTGACTCCTTCGACATCGAGTACGACGAGCTTGTCGTCACGCTGGGTTCGGTTTCCCGTACCTTCCCGATTCCCGGCGTCGCGGACAACGCTATCGGTCTGAAGTCGGTGGAGGAAGCCACGGCCATCCGCGATCGTCTGATCGATAACTTCAACAAGGCTGCTGGCCTTCCGGCAGGGCCCGAGCGTGCCCGACTGCTGACGGTCATCGTCGTCGGCGGTGGGTTTGCGGGCATCGAGGTGTTCGCTGAGTTGCGCTCGTTTGCGACATCCCTGCTGAAGTACTATCCGGAGATCGACTTCAACGAGGTGCAGTTCCACCTGGTGGAGGCCATGGGCAACATCATGCCGGAGGTTTCGCATGAGACCAGCCTGTGGGTGCTCAAGAACCTCTCGGAGCGGAACGCGACCGTGCACCTGTGGACGCAGCTCGCCGACGCCACGGGTGGGCACTGCGTGCTCAAGAAGATCCACAAGGACAAGGAGGGCAACCTCGTTGAGCCGGAGGAGACGCACGAGTTCGACTCCGACATCATCATCTGGACGGCCGGCGTCATGGCGAACCCGGTGTTGAAGGCCTCGGATCTTCCCCTGGAGCCGCGCGGTCGTCTGCGTCTTCGCGCCGACTTGCGCGTGGAGGGTGACGATGGTGTGGTTGAGCACGTCTGGGGTGCTGGCGACGCAACCCAGGTCCCGGACCTCTCCGGCAGCGGCCTCCCCTTCGACGGGTCGTGCGTGCCGAACGCGCAGCACGCGGTGCGGCAGGCGAAGCGGCTGGCGAAGAACATCGTGGCGTCGTTGCGCGGTGAACAGCCCCGCGACTACCTCCACAAGCCGCAGGGCGCGGTGGCGGGCCTCGGCCCCGGCCGCGGCGTGTACACGAACGGCAAGAAGAAGTTCGCCATCAAGGGATGGGTGGCCTGGGTGATGCACCGCGGCTACCACGGTCTCGCGATGCCCATGTGGGAGCGCAAGTGGCGCGTCGTTGGGGACTGGCTGGGTGAGGCCTTCCTGCACCGTGACATCGTCACGCTCGAGAAAGTCCAGGAGCCTCGGGCCTTCTTCGAGGAGTTCGCATCTCGGCCGAAGCCGCCGGCGGATAAGAAGTAGTTCGTCACTTTCAGACGTGGGGACCATGTGATGTCACATGGTCCCCACGTGTATGTGGGGGATATTGGTACCACGGTGCGTCCCGGGGCTCACGCGGATGCTCCCCGCGGGCATGTGGTGTTCCAGCGCAGCAGCCGTCACCGCACCAATAACCGAGGATGCTCCCCGCGGGCATGTGGGCGATGTTTGCGGGTTGCCTGGCACGCTTTGTCACTTTCGACAGTGTGACCGCTCCCGCCGTCACCAACATTTGGCTAACGCTATACAAAACTAGTGGCAGAGCGTGCCAACTCATAGGATCACATCATCAAGTGAATATTTCGGTAGACCAGACGGCGGGCGCCCTGCCGAACGACAGCCGGCTCACCATCCTCCGCGCCGGCATCAGACCTCCGCCACGGCCGTCAAGGAAGAGCAGAAATGCCCAACACGGACAAGCCCATTTCGTCCCCCTCCCCGGAGGAGAGCGCGACTGTCGGCATCACCGAAGAGGATGCGATCGCTCGTGACATCGACGATCTCGTCGCCAATGCGCTTCAGGCATTGAAAGAGTACGAAACGTACGACCAGAACGACATTGACTACATCGTCAAGAAAGCCTCCGTCTCCGCACTCGGACATCACCTGAGCCTGGCCCGGGCCGCAGTCGAAGAGACCGGTCGTGGTGTGTTCGAGGACAAGGCGGTGAAGAACATCTTCGCCTGTGAGCACGTGACCCACTCGATGAAGCGGATGAAGACCGTCGGCATCATCTCCGAAGACGAGCTCACCGGGATCATTGAAGTGGCCGAGCCCGTGGGGGTGGTCGCTGGGATTACCCCCGTGACAAACCCGACATCGACGGCGATCTTCAAATCCCTCATCTCGATCAAGACTCGCAACCCGATCATCTTCGCGTTCCACCCCAACGCACAGAAATCCTCCGTCGAAGCAGCGCGGATCGTGCGCGACGCCGCCATCAAAGCTGGAGCTCCCGAATACTGCGTACAGTGGATCGAGACACCCTCGATGCAGGCCACCTCGCTGCTCATGAATCACCCGGGGGTGTCCACCATCCTCGCCACCGGCGGAAACGCTATGGTGCGGGCGGCCTACTCCTGCGGCAAGCCAGCACTGGGTGTTGGCGCGGGCAACGTTCCCGCCTACGTCGAAAAGAGCGCCGACGTGAAGCGGGCCGTCAACGATCTGGTTCTGTCAAAGTCCTTCGACAACGGCATGATCTGCGCCTCCGAGCAGGCGGCCATCCTGGACGATGAGATCTACGACCAGGTGATGGATGAATTCGCACGTCTGCACGCCTACCGGTGCACGCCCGAAGAGAAGGCGATGCTCGAAGAGTTCGCCTTCGGGGTGCGCGCGGGCAGCCAGAACTGTGCGGGCGCCAAACTCAACGCGAGCATCGTCGGGAAGTCCCCCGTGTGGATCGCTGAACAAGCCGGATTCACCGTACCGGAAGACACCTCGATCCTGCTGGCTGAGGCCAGCGAGGTGAGCCCGGCGGAGCCGCTCACCCGCGAAAAGCTGTGTCCGATCCTCACCGTGTTGCGCGCGCACAGCACGGACGAGGGCATCACCCTTGCCGAGCGGATGGTCGAACAAGACGGGTTGGGGCACTCGGCCGTCATCCACACGGCGGACACGGAGCTCATCAAGGAGTACGGCATGCGGGTCAAAGCCGTGCGCATCCTGACGAACTCGCCCTCCTCACACGGCGGCATCGGCGACATCTACAACGCCATCATGCCCTCGCTCACCCTCGGCTGCGGCTCCTACGGGCACAACTCGGTCTCGAACAACGTCTCCGCGGTCAACCTCATCAACGTCAAGCGGATCGCGCGGAGGAACAACAATATGCAGTGGTTCAAGGTCCCGGCGAAGGTGTACATCGAGCCGAACTCGATCCAATACCTCGCTCGGATGCAGCACGTGGAGCGGGTGACAATCGTCACCGACAAGGTCATGACCGACCTCGGATTTGTCGATCGCATCCTGGATGTGCTCGGCCGCCGCGACAAGAAGGTCTCCGTGCAGATCTTCGACAATGTGGAGCCCGAGCCCAGCATCGAGTCGGTCAAGCGGGGCGCGCGACGCATGGAAGAGTTCCAGCCCGATACCATCATCGCGCTCGGCGGGGGTTCCCCCATGGATGCGGCCAAGGTCATGTGGCTGCTGTACGAGCACCCGGAAATCGAGTTCTCGGATATGCGCGAGAAGTACTTCGATGTGCGCAAGAGGGCGTTCAAGTTCCCCGACCTGGGCGACAAGGCGAGCCTGGTGTGCATCCCGACCACGTCCGGAACTGGCGCGGAGGTCACCCCCTTCGCCGTGATCACAGACCCGGAGAATGGATACAAGTACCCGCTGGCCGATTACGCCCTGGTACCGACGGTCGCGATCATCGATCCCGTGCTCACCGAGAAGATGCCCAAGAGCCTGGCCGCGGATTCCGGTTTCGATGCGCTCACGCACGCGACCGAGGCGTACGTGTCGGTCTACGCGAACGACTTCAGTGACGGGATGGCGCTCCAGGCGATCAAGCTGATCTTCGAGAACATCTCGAACTCGGTGAACCGTACCGGAGACGTCACCGCGGCGCGCGAAAAGATGCACAACGCGGGGACCGTCGCCGGAATGGCGTTCGGCAACGCCTTCTTGGGCATCGTGCACGCCATGGCACACACGATCGGCTCCCAGTACCACATCCCGCACGGCCGGACGAACGCGATCCTGCTTCCCCACGTGATCCGGTACAACGGGTCGATCCCGACGAAGCTCAACTGTTGGCCGAAGTACGACCACTATGTTGCGCCCGAGCGCTTCCAGAACATCGCCCGCGTGCTCGGACTGCCGGCCGCGACCCCGGAGGAAGGCGTGGAGTCGTATGCGCGCGCAGTGGAGGCGTTGCGCGACGAGCTGGGCATCCCCGCCTCCTTCCAGGAAGCAGGTGTCTCGGAGAGTGCCTTCATCGGGAACCTCGACCAGCTCGCGTACCGCTCCTACGAGGACCAGTGCGCACCGGCGAACCCACGCATGCCGATGCTGGAGGATATGAAGCTCATCATGGAGGCGGCGTTCTACGGAACTACCGTTGACGCCGTGAAGGCTTCGCGTTCCGTCGCGGCGACGGAGGAGAAGTCGGGCAAGAAGCGGACCAGGAAGGCCCCGGCGAAGCAGGCATAACTCCTGCAGGGTCGGGTTTAGAACAAACCCTTCGGCGGCGGCGGTGACATCACCGCCGCCGCGTCCGTGACCACGGTGGCGCCGGCGGAGAATCTATCGAGCTCGGCGTCCGCGAGCACCGTGGTCGGGAACGGCCCGGACGCCATCTGCCGGGCGAGCCGGGCGCGATCGACGGAGGTGGCGCCGGCCTGAAACACCACATTGCCGAACCGGCGCCCCTTGAGCACACCCGGCTCCGCCGTGGCCAGCACATGCGGGAACACGTACCGCAGGGTGGCTGCCTGCGATCGCACGAACCGCAGCGCGTCCCCGTCCGCCGCGTTCGTGATTACGACGCCGGTGGGGGAGAGCAGGTCGCGCAGCTGCTCGAAGAACTCGGCACTCGTAACATGGGCGGGCGTGCGAGCGCCAGAGAAAACATCCACGACAATCACGTCGATGTGCCCGCGCAGACCGCTGGGCAGATGCCCAAGGGTTTCGCGAGCATCCCCGTACCGGATGCGTATCGAGGCGTCCCGCGGCAGGGGGAGTGCCTCCCGTACGAGCTCGACGAGTGCAGGTTCGAACTCGACGACCTGCTGGCGGGACCCGGGCCGCGTGGCGGCGACGTAGCGCGGGATGCTCAGCGCCCCCGCCCCCAGGTGGAGCGCCGTCATCGGCTCCCGGGCGGCAGCGGCGGCGTCGATCAGGTGAGCGATGCGCTGCATGTACTCGAAGAACAGTTCGTCCGGGTGCTCCCGGTACACGTGAGACTGTGCGGTGCCATCCACGCGCAGCTCAAAGCCATCGGGCGAGTACGGGTCCGGCACGATCTCCGCCACAGCACCCGTGGACAGGCGACGCCGCCACTGCGGTTCTGGGGTGCGGGTTCGGCGGCTCACATGACGATTGTGCCCTACGGCGCTGTGACAATGAACAAAACTCGGCGGGACACGGAGCGGGCGGTGCGCAGTGTCACCGGCAGCGACTACCATCTGGACAAGTGTCAGGAAGAATAGAGGATGCGCACGCACTCGGCGCGCACGCAGCAGAAGCTCTCTCTCCTGCGTTCCCCCGGCGAGCCGCGTGGGGCACGGCCGAGAAGCTGCGCACCTGGCAGGTTGAGGCACTCACCGCCTACTTCGAGCACGAACCGAAGGACTTCCTCGCCGCCGCCACTCCGGGCGCGGGCAAGACGACTTTCTCGCTACGTCTGGCCACAGAACTGCTGCAGCGCGGCACCGTCGCCCAGCTCGTCATCGTGGTCCCCACCGAGCACCTCAAGAAGCAGTGGGCGGATGCCGCCCACCGCGTGGGCATCCCCCTGAACCCGAGATTCCGCAACGCCGAGCACAGCTACGGCAGCGAGTTCCGCGGCATCGTGGTCACCTACGCCCAGGTGGCGGCCGCTCCCGAGGTAATCCGCCGGATTGTGACAGAACGGCCGACGCTCGCGATCCTCGACGAGATACACCACGGCGGAGACGCGCTCAGCTGGGGCGACGGGATCCGGGTCGCGTGTGAGCCGGCGACGCGCCGCCTCGCGCTGACGGGAACCCCGTTCCGGTCCGATACGGCGCCCATCCCGTTCGTCACCTACCTGCCCGACCGGCAGGGCGTCCGGGTGTCGCAGACCGATTACGCCTACGGCTACGGGCGGGCGCTGCGCGACGGCGTGGTGCGCCCCGTCGTGTTCCTGTCCTACGCCGGCACCATGCGCTGGCGCACGCGTCAGGGCGAGGAGTGGGAGGCGACCCTCGGCCAGGACGACACGAAGGACGTCACCGCGCAGGCGTGGCGCGCGGCGCTCGACCCGGACGGGGACTGGATCCCGCAGGTGCTGACCGCCGCCGACCGGCGGCTCACCGAGGTCCGGCATTCGGTCCCGGACGCCGGGGGGCTCGTCATCGCCACGGACCAGACCGCGGCGCGGGCCTATGCTCGCATCCTCACCGGCATCACCGGCCAGGAGCCGACGCTCGTGCTCAGCGACGAGAAGGCGTCCAGCGACCGCATCGCCCGGTTCTCCGAGAGCGACGACCGCTGGATGGTCGCGGTGCGCATGGTGTCGGAGGGCGTCGACGTGCCCCGGCTGTCGGTCGGGGTGTACGCGACGAGCGCCTCCACCCCGCTGTTCTTCGCGCAGGCCATCGGCCGCTTCGTCCGGGCCCGGCGCCGCGGTGAGTTGGCGTCGATCTTCCTGCCGAGCGTCCCGCAGCTCCTCGGGCTCGCGGCCGAGCTCGAGCGCGAGCGGGATCACGCGCTCGACCGGCCGTCGGAGGGCGGCGAACTGCTCGACGACCAGCTCGTCGAGCGTGCCGGGCAGCAGGATGCCGCATCGGCGGATCTGCTGGACGAGTACGAGTGGACGGCGCTCGGATCGGTCGCGACCTTCGAGAAGGTGCT
>DGEZ01000068.1 GCA_002391425.1 Micrococcales bacterium UBA3913
TGAGAGTGGAGGGATGCTGTGCGATCAGGGATGTACCGGGGGGATCCGATCGGCCCAGGGACGCACCCTCTCCAGCTGCGCAGCGAGTTGAACGAGCAAGGGCTCTGACTGCGCTGGCCCGATCAGCTGCACGCTGAGCGGAAGCCCGGACGATGTGAAGCCAGCAGGAACCGCTGCCGCCGGGTTTCCCAGCACGTTCCACAGGCCCGTGTATGAGGCAACCGGCGCCGCGCGGCGCAGCGCCCGGAGGGTTCCCGCGCCGTCCAGTTGACCGATCGGCAGCGCAGCGAAAGGCGTCGTCGGGGTCAGGAGCACGTCCCAGTGGGAGAAGAACGCCTGGTCAAAAGCCTGGCCAAGTGCCACACTTCGCTGTTCCCCGCGTGATGCACGCCGGGCCAGCGGCCGGGCCATCCGAACGAGTCCTCGGGTCCGGCGTTCCAGAAGCTCGGGATGCTCAGCGCGAGCTGCCTCGTCCGTGACCCCGGCCGCCACCTGTGCGACGAAGGCGGTCCCCAGCCGCGGATAGTCCGGCACGACATCCACCACGTCATGTCCGAGTTCGGCGCACGCATGGGCAATCATGCGTACCGCCCCCGCTGTTTCCGCATCCGCTTCGGGGCCCCCGCCCGGGTTCTTGAAGGCGACCGCAATCCGCAGCGGGCCGGGGTCGCGCGTCAGCGCCTCGGTGAGAGTCACCGTCAGAGGTTCCGCCCTCCACTGATCAACCGCCGTCGAGCCCGAGATCACGTCGTAGATGAGCGCACTGTCCGCGACGGTGCGTGTCAATGGGCCGATGACACCCAGCCCGCGCCACAGATTCGCATTCGGCGCAGCACTTGTCCGACCACGCTGGCACTTCAACCCGAACAGTCCGCACCACGAGGACGGTAGGCGAATCGACCCGCCCCCATCACCTCCGATGCCCGCCGGGACCATTCCCGATGCCACAGCCGCGGCCGTGCCTCCGCTCGACCCAGCCGTGGAGCGCAGCACATTCCAGGGGTTTCTCGTATACCCGTTCGCGCTGGTCTCTGTAAACGGCCAGATGCCGAACTCCGGCATCCGTGTCTTTCCGATGATCACCGCCCCCGCCGCACGCAGCCGACGCACCACCTCCGAGTCCTGCGTTGCCGCAGTGGTGAATGCGGCACCGCCGTACGCCGTCGGCAGTCCTGCGACGTCGTTCTCATCCTTGATCGCAATCGGAACACCATGCAACGGCCCGCATTCTCGGCCCGCTTGCCACTGCGCATCCCGCTGCTCGGCCTCCTCGAGCGCCTGCTGCGCCACCACCGCGGAAAACGCATTCAGCTGCGGGTTAAGCCGCGCGATCGCCTCCAGAGATGCAGCCACAACCTCCCGGGCGGTGTGCGTGCCCTCGCGGATGCCCTGAGCGAGCTCCACGACCGTACTCAACCTCTGCTCTGATCCCACGGGTCGTCCTTCCTGTGATCCAGACACCTCGGCCTGCCATCTCACGAGGCCATCATGCATCACGTGCATGGCGATGTCGCGGCGAGCCTGTTTCATCGCGGTTACGTCGAGGAGTGGTCCCGGCGGCGCACGACACGGAGCACGGGCACTGACACCGCTACGCATTCCCCTTGTGCGGCCGCTGCGTGCCGTCGCGAGTATCGTTGTGACTGTCCCCATCCCCGCCGTCACTCGAGGAAGCCATGCAAGCACCCAGCACCGAGACGATACGCACACAGCTCGCACACCGCACGATTCGCGCTTTCACCACAGACAGACTCCCCGAGCCCGTCGTCGACACACTGATGGAAGTGGCCCGACACGCACCGACAAGCAGTTTCTACCAACAGACGACGATCATCCGCATCACAGACCCGGCCACCCGGCACGAGGTATACGAAGCCAGCGGACAGCCCTACGTCGACGGCACGCGCGGCGAGCTCTTTGTTTTCGTCATCGATCTGTACCGCAACGCCCGGATTAGGGAGGCAGCGGGAGTAGATACGGCACCATTGGAGACGACCGCGCTGTTCCTGCAAGGAGCCGAGGACACTCTCCTGGCCGCTCAAAACGTCGTTGTCGCCGCGGAGTCGCTCGGGCTGGGCACCGTGTACTTGGGCAGTATCGCCGGTGACCCGGCACGCGTGATCCAGGCACTGGACCTGCCGGAGCGCACCTATCCGCTCGTGGGGATGCTCATCGGGTACCCCGATCAGAGCCCGCAGCTGAAGCCGCGGCTTCCCCGGAAAATTACCCAGGGCGTGAACCGGTACCCGAGTTTCGACGCGGTCACCACGGATCTCAGCGAGTACGACAGCGTCGTCACCGACTACTACGACCTCCGCGACCAGGGCGCGCGTCTGGACTCCTTCACGCACCAGATTCGGACGAAACTGGGCACGGGGCGTGCCGAGCGCTCTCCCATTCGCGAGGTTCTCACGGCTCAGAAGCTCGCGTTGCGCTGAGCTTCAGGTGAGCCGTCGGGCACTGTCTGCCATATCGGCACAGTTGTATAGTGTCCACCCCTTCCCATGCGCCTTCAGCGTTTGATCGGTGGCACGTGGCCAAGGCAATCGTCAGACGGCCACAGTGTTCGTAGCATGGTTGTGACGTGCCGCGCCGGTTCACGTCCGGCGACATCCGTGAGTATCAAGGAGGATCACACGAATGAAAGCATGGCAATTCACCAACACCCATGAGCCCCTCGCACTCAACGATGTGCCCGACCCCATTGCTGGCCCGGGGCAGGTCGTACTCGACATGAAGGCGGCAGGCCTGTGCCACTCCGATGTCGGACTCCTCGAAGACGAGGGCTGGTTGTCCATGTTGGCCAAACGCCCGATTACGATCGGACATGAAAACGCAGGGGTCATCTCCCAGGTCGGTGGGGGTGTCACCGGTTTTTCCGTCGGCGACCGTGTCGGAGTGTGCCCCACCACAGCGGCAGGCGCACCCGGGTACTCCTTCGACGGCGGGTTCGCCCCAAAGATGCTCATCGCCCCGCAAGCTCTTGTGCCCATCCCCGACAATGTGAGCTTCGTTCTGGGGGCAGCTGCTACCGATGCGGGGATGACCTCCCACGCGGCCGTCATCACCCAAGGCGGCGTGAGCTCGGGTGACACCGTGGGCATCATTGGGTTCGGCGGACTCGGACAGGTGGGGACACGGATCGCGGTCCTCGCAGGCGCGACCGTCTACGTCGCGGAGGTCAACGAGTCGGTCTGGGACAACGCCCGGGCCGCCGGGGCAACCGGAGTGGCGAAGTCGATCACGGACTTCCCCGATGTCACCTTTGACGTCATCGTCGACTTTGCGGGGTTCGGAACGACCACCGCGCAGGCCGTGGACATCATCCGACGGGATGGCACGGTCGTCGTCGTTGGGATGGGCAAGCTCGAGTCCACCATCAGCACGAAGTCGCTCATCCTCAATCAGTGTCGCCTCGTCGGTTCCAATGGAGGAACGAAAGACGACGTTGCCGGGGTGTACGGGTACATGGCGACCGGAGAGCTGAACCCGACGATCACCACGATCTCGTTCGACGAGATCCCCGAGGGTTTGGAGAAGCTGCACCGCGGCGAGGTCGTGGGCCGGTTGGTGTGCGAATTCTGACGTCCTGGGTCGCGCCCAGGGAATTACTGCGCAGACTCTGCGGTTGAGGTCAAGTGATCACCCCCGGAAAGGACAACACGTGACCATCGCAGTCTTTGGCGCAACAGGACACCTGGGCGCACTCACCATCAGATCCCTCCTTGCCCGAGAGGTGGACCCGCATTGCATCGTGGCGCTAGGGCGTAATTCGGCGAAATTGGCACCGTACGCTGAGCTCGGTGTCGAGCAGCGCATCGCGGATTTCGATGCCCCGGATACCATCACCACTGCGCTGGCCGGGGTGGACACCGTGGTTCTGGTCTCCTCCAATGACCTCGAACACCGGCAGCGCCAACATCACACCGTGATCTCGGCCGCCGCCAATACGGGTGTCCAGCGGATCGTTTACACCTCGGTGCTCCGTGCCGACACCACCACGCTCGCGGTCGTCCCGGACCACCTGGTCGCCGAGCGCGAGCTCCGCGAGTCTGGCATCGACTACACCATCCTGCGTAACGGCTGGTACACAGAGAACTACGAGGGGCTCTTCCAGGAGGCTGTGGAGAAAGGAACCGTTTCGGCAGCTCTCACTGGGGCGCGGATTTCCAGCGCTCGTCGAGCCGACTACGCGGAGGCCGCTGCTGTCGTGGCATCGACGCCTGGACACGATCGCGCCGTGTACGAACTCGGCGGCGACCAGGCGTGGACGCTCGACGACTTCGCAGCCGCGGCCAGCACGGCACTCGGCAGGCCCGTTGCGGCCCAGTACCTCACCGATGAGGAGGAGCGGGAGCACCTCGCAGCGCTGGGTACACCCGCAGGAGTCATCCAGTTCGCCAGCGCCATCAGCGTCAGCACGCGCGCGGGTGACCTGTACGACGACACGCACACGCTATCGCGTCTGATCGGGCATCCCACCGCCGAACTCACGGAGGTGCTCGGGCAGTGGGTTTAGGCGCACGGACCACCCGGGGTGCAACGACGTCGCGGACGCCCGCCTCCCGGGCCGACTAGGCTGTGGGCATGGATGTTCGTCGCGTGCTGCTGCTCCGAGAGGTCGCCCACCACGGCTCGATCAGTGCGGCGGCGCGGACCGTCGGCATCACCCAACCCGCGCTAAGCCAGCACATCCGCGAGTTGGAGAGCGAGGTCGGTACACCCCTGCTGATTCGCGAGTCCACCGGAATACGACTCACCGAGGCAGGACATGCGCTTCTGCATCACGCCGATGCCATCGCCGCGCATCTGAGCGCCGCAGACGACGAGATCGGCGCACTGACCTCGCTGGAGACCGGTCGACTGCGCATCGTTGCCTTTCCCTCCGCCATTGCGGGCCTGCTCCCACCCCTGCTGGCCGCCATGCACCGGCGCATCCCCCGACTCGACCTGCACCTGACGGAGGCCGAGCCGCCGGAGGCAGTGTCCGCCCTGCAGAGCGACCAGGCAGACGTGGCAATCGTGTTCCGCTACCACGAAGACCCCTCATGGGAGGACAGCACAGAATTCCAGTGGATCCCCTGGTGCACCGACTCGATCCGTCTGGTCGTGCCGCGTGATCCGCAGGCGCGGGTGCAGCTGGGCATCCCCCGCGAGCTCTCCGAGATCACCATGGAGTCGTGCCGCAATGCCTCCTGGATCGCCGGGTGTACCCGGTGCCAGAACCACCTCGTCGATGTGGCACGGGCACACGGCTTCCACCCCACCATCTGGCATCAGACGGACGACACCCTGACCAACCAGGTACTCGTGGCCGGCGGTCATGGAGTGACGTTGATGAACGAGACCGCCCTCCATAACTGGACGCACCCGGGAATCGTTGCCCTCCCGCTATCCGGATTGGGCGTGCGCAGCATCGGTGCCCTGGTACGCCCAGCAGTCACAACGGTTCCTGCTGTTTCGGCGTTCCTCCAGGAGCTATCCCACGTGTGCGCGCAGCCCTCGGGGGCACCTGAGCCGCGCTAGGCGATCGTCGTTCCGAAGGCAGTTCCGACCAGGAGCGTGAACGCCATCGTTACCAACCCCATGAGAACATTTCGGGCAACCGCCCTCCAGATCTGAGCCTTCCCCAGCCGGGCACTCACATACCCGGTCAGGAACAGAGCAAGCGCGACCGCCCCGACGATCACGCCGACGCGCACCATCGCGGCAAGGGGCAAAACCACCACGATCAGCGGGAGCATCGCCCCGACACTGAAGGAGAGGAAGGATGCGAACGCCGCCGCCCAGGGGTTCGTCAGCGCATCCGGGTCGATGCCCAGCCGCGCCTCCGCGTGCGCATCCAGGGCATCCTTCTGAGTCAGATCCCGCGCCACCAGTTCGGCGACATCCCGCGACAACCCCTTCTGCTCGTAGGCGGTGACAAGTTCGGCAAACTCCTTCTCCGGCTGACTAGACAGCAGGCTCTGCTCACGCGCCAGGATGGCCTCCTGGGTGTCCCGCTGAGTGCTCACAGAAACGTACTCGCCGCCAGCCATCGAGAACGCACCCGCGACAAGCGCAGCCACCCCCGCCGTCGCAATCACTGCCGCGTTGCTCGTGGCGCCAGCCACGCCGATGACCGTCCCAGCCACCGAGACGATCCCGTCATTCGCCCCCAGCACTCCCGCACGCAACCAGTTGAGGCGGGATTCAATGGAGTCTCGCGGCTCCGCGTCCGTCACTTTCGCCTCCCGCTTACGAGCA
>DGEZ01000123.1:0-7156 GCA_002391425.1 Micrococcales bacterium UBA3913
GCTATCGGCTCGGCAACGCCGAGGTGGAACCGCCGCGGTCCATTCAGACGGCAGCGGCACAGATCGCCCAGATCATCGCCAATGTATCCTCCAGCCAGTACGGGGGATGCTCGGTCAACCGCATCGACGAACTGCTGGCCCCCTACGCCATGCGCAACTACGACAAGCATCTCGCCGAGGCGGCCACGTGGATCGAGGATCCTGCACGACATGAGGAGTACGCGCGCGCCCGCACCAGCAAGGACATCTACGATGCAATGCAGAGCCTCGAATACGAGATCAATACCCTGTTCACCTCGAATGGACAGACCCCGTTCACCTCGGTCGGATTCGGCCTCGGGTCCGGTTGGGCGGAGCGGGAGATCCAGAAAGCTATCCTGACAATCCGGATTCGCGGACTCGGTCGCGAGCGCCGCACAGCAATCTTCCCGAAGCTCATCTTCACGCTCCGACGCGGCCTCAACCTCGCGCCGGAGGATCCGAACTACGACATCAAACTGCTTGCCGTCGAATGCGCGACCAAGCGGATGTACCCCGATGTGCTCTCCTACGACAAGATCGTGGAGCTCACCGGAAGCTTCAAAGTGCCGATGGGCTGCCGATCGTTCCTGCAGGGCTGGCGCGATGAGGACGGCAACGACGTGTCCGAGGGCCGCATGAACCTGGGCGTAGTCACCCTGAACCTGCCGCGGATCGCGCTGGAGGCCCATGGCGACACGGAGCTGTTCTGGCGCATCCTCGAGGAGCGACTCGACATCGTGCACGACGCGCTGGATTACCGGATCCGTCGCTGCACGGAAGCTGTCCCCGCGAACGCACCCATCCTGTACATGAACGGGGCGTTCGGCCGCCGCCTGTCCCCCACAGACAGCGTGGATGAGTTGTTCCGCAATGGCAGGGCGACGGTCTCGCTCGGGTACATCGGCCTGTACGAGGTTGCAGCCGCGTTCTTTGGCGGGGCATGGGAGCACAACCCCGAGGCGAAGCAGTTCACGCTCGACGTACTCAAGACCCTGTGGGAGCACGCGAATGCGTGGAAGGCGGCAAGCGGATACCACTACAGCGTGTACTCGACGCCCAGCGAGAGCCTGACCGACCGCTTCTGCCGCCTGGACAAGGAGCGATTCGGCTCCGTTGCCGACATCACCGACAAGGACTACTACACGAACAGCTTCCACTACGACGTGCGCAAGAGTCCCACCCCGTTCGAGAAGCTCGACTTCGAGAAGGACTACCCGAGGTACGCCAGCGGCGGGTTCATCCACTACTGCGAATACCCCGTTCTACAGCAGAACCCGAAGGCGCTCGAGGCCGTATGGGATTACGCCTACGACCGGGTCGGGTACCTGGGGACGAACACGCCGATCGACCGCTGCTACGCGTGCGGTTTCTCCGGCGAGTTTGAGCCCACCGAGGAGGGTTTCCGCTGCCCGGACTGCGGGAACACCGATCCGCGCAGCTGCGACGTGGTCAAGCGCACGTGCGGGTACCTGGGCAACCCCCAGCAGCGTCCCATGGTGCACGGTCGGCATGTGGAGATCGCCTCGCGGGTGAAGCATCTGGCCGGGTCCACCGTGATCGAGCCCGGGCATCCAGCCGAGGCTGGGGAGGCTCCCGCAGCCCGCCGCCCCGGCGTGCCCGAGGCGCGCCGCCACGAATGCTGATCAGGTGGCACGCTGATGCCGCGGAATCCTGAACCGGGCTGGGACGGTCGGCGCCTCAGCCAGTGCTACGTCGCCGACTACAAGCCCTTTCAGATGGTCGACGGCGAGGGGGTGCGCTGCAGTCTGTATGTGAGCGGGTGCCTGTTTCACTGTGAGGGATGCTTCAACGAGGCAACCTGGAGTTTCCGCTACGGCACCGCATATACCGATGAACTCGAGGAGCGCATCCTGGCCGATCTCGCGCAACCGTATGTGCAGGGGCTCACCCTTCTCGGGGGTGAACCGTTTCTGAACACCCCCGTATGTGTGCGGCTGGCCCGCCTGGTGCGCGAGCGTTTCGCCGGGGAGAAGGACATCTGGTGCTGGACCGGCTACACCTGGGAGGAACTCCAGGGCGCCTGTGCAGCTGGTGCGCCCGACAAGGCCGAGCTGCTGGGCCTGATCGACGTGCTCGTGGATGGCCGCTTCCTGCTCGCCGAGAAGGACCTCACCCTCGCCTTCCGGGGCAGCCGCAACCAGCGGATCATCGACGTGCCCGCATCCATGCGCGCCGGGAGCCTCGTGCTGTGGCAACGAGCCGACCCGGCACACCGCGCGCGCTCCGCGGCGCGGGCCGAATAAGGCGGGCTCGGTGGCGCGAGCTGAGCGACCTCTCACCGAGGCAGGACCAGCATCCTCGTGACGGCGCCCATCCCCTCCGCCACGTGTGTGCTCAGGCCCGACCCCGGCTGGACGTCACGAGCCCACGAGGTGAGGGACACGCGCAGCACCGTTGCTGCGAGCGCCCCGAGCAGCTGGGGCTGCAGGGCATCCGGGTCGTCATTCAGGCGAACGGCAGCATACTCGGCGACGACTCCCGCGAGTGTGCTCATGCGGGTGTCAAACGCGCTCGAGTCTCCTCGTGCGCCAGCGGCGAAAACCGTTTTTCCGACAACGAGGTCTCCGCTGCGGGCATCCACCTCGCGGGCGAACCCCTGGAGCACGGCGGCGATCGCTTCCAGCGCGGAGAGCGTGCCGGAGGTTGCAGCCAGTTGCGACCCGATGCCTGCGAGCAGCGGGTCGAAGTCGAACCAGAGCACATCCGCCTTGGATGCGAAGTAATTGAAGAACGTATTCCGACTGACCCCGGCCAACTGGCTGATCTGCGCGATCGTGGTGGCCTCGAAGCCGTCCCGCTGGAAAAGCTCGACAGCAGCCTCGGCCAGCAGCTCCCGGGAGGCGGCCCGGGGGCGGCCCGGCGAGGAGGACGTCGCAGCGGTCATCCCTATATATTAGGAGGGCACATTATTTGGACTGAGTACAGAAAAGGCACGCGCAACGATGCACACCCCCCGATTCCGCACCCCACACCCACGCCACCGCCGGGCGGCGGCACTGCTCGCCATCGGGTGCACGATGAGCCTGCTCACGGGATGCGCCACCGGAGACGCATCCCCCAGTAGCAGCACAGACGCCACCCCCGTCAGCGGAGGCACCCTGACTTACGCCGTTGGCGACGAGCCCATCTGCCTCGACCCGCACTACCGCGGGAACCTGCCGCAGGGCCTCATCGCCGGGCAGATCTTCGACTCCCTCGTCTCCCTCGACGACGACGGCAACGTCATCCCGTGGCTCGCCGACAGCTGGGAGACCAGCGACGACGGACTCACCCTGACGATGACGCTGAAACAGGGCGTCACCTTCCACGACGGCACCGACTTCAACGCGGACGCCGTCGTCGCCAACGTCGAGCACATCAAAGACCCAGACACCGCGAGCTCCACCGCCGCGCTCGCCCTGGCACGCGTCGACAGCGTCGAAGCCAGCGACGAATACACGGCCGTGTTCCACCTGAGCGAACCCGACTCCTGGCTGCTCAACTCCCTGGCCCAGTCCTGGCTCGGCATCGAGTCGCCGACCGCCCTCGCGCAGGGCACCGACTACACCTGCGAGAACCCGGTCGGCACCGGCGCGTTCCAGTTCGTGAGCTGGACGAAGCAGGACAACATCACCCTCGCCCGAAACGAGAACTACACCTCCGCGCCCGCGGATGCCAGCCACACCGGCGCCGCCTACCTGGACACCCTCGTGTGGCGAATCATCCCCGACACCGCGACACGCTACGCCGCGCTACAGTCCGGTGCGGTGGATGTCATCGACGCCGCCCAGCCCGAAAACCTCGTCTCCGCCGAGAACACGGAGGGACTCGCCACCCTGGTCGGGGCACGTCCGGGCGCATCCATACGTCTCGAGCTGAACACCACCCGTGCGCCCTTCGACGACGAGAACGTGCGCGAAGCCTTCATCCGGTCGGTCGATGTGGACACCAGCGTCGCCTCCCTGTTCAGCGGCACCGTCGAGCGCTCCTATTCAGCGCTAGGCAGCACCACCGCGTACGCGACCAGTGAACAGGACGAGTACAGCTACGATCCTGACCTCGCCAACGAGCTACTCGACGCGGCCGGCTGGACCGAGCGCGATGAGGACGGCTACCGCGTCAAGGACGGCCAGCGGCTCACCGTCGAGTTCCCGGTGGCCAACGGGCAGTCCATCCCCGCCGAGCAGTCCCTGTTCGAGCAGATCGCGGCCATGGCCAAAGAAGTCGGCTTCGATGTGCAGATCACGCTCAAAGACCTCAACGCGTGGTACACGGAGAACGTCTACACCTGGGACTACGACCTGGTGAGCAACATCTACACGAAGAACTCCCCCGACGTCCTGCGTCTGCTGTACACCAGCAGCGGGACCATATCGAGCGCGAGCGGGTACCACGCGAACGCGGTCGGGGTGCAGGACCCCGAGCTCGACGAACTGCTCGAGACGGCCGCCACCACCAGCGATGCCGCCGAGCAGGAGGAGCTGTACGCCCAGGCCCAGGAGATCCTCGCCGAGGGGCACTACATCCTTCCGCTCTACGACCAGCAGAGCAAGCTCGTGTATTCGACGAGCGTGCACGGACTCCGGTTGCAGCCCAACCTGTACTTCGCGACCTTCTACGACGCCTGGATCGAATGACGCGCGAACGCAGATCCCCCCGAGGCGGGTCAGTGCGATGGCTGCGCTGGCTCGCCGTCAGGCTGCTCGGCGGCCTCGGGGTGATCTGGGCGGTGATCACGCTGTGCTTCCTAGCCATCCACCTGATCACCGACGACCCCGTGCAAGCCGTGCTCGGCGGCGGCGGGTCACAGGCCAGCGCAGAGTCCGTCGCCCAGGCCCGGGCGCAGTACGGACTCGACCAGCCCCTGATCGTGCAGTACCTCATCCAGCTGGGCAACATTGCGCGGCTCGACTTCGGCACCTCCTACGCGCAGAAGAGTGAGGTCACGGACCTCCTCGCCGCCAACCTGGGAGGCACGCTCCAGCTCGCCGCCGCGGCGATCATCCTCGCATGGGCTCTCGCCGTGGCCGTCGCCACCGTCAGCGCGACGGCAGGTCGCTGGGCCAGCTGGGCGGGTTCCGCCCTCGAGATCACCGCCGCGGCGCTGCCACACTTCTGGCTAGGCACCATCCTCGTGCTCGTATTCAGCACAGCCCTCGGCTGGTTGCCCAGCGTCTCCACCTCCAGCATGTCCGGCAGCATCCTGCCTATCATCACGCTGGCGATACCCGTGGCAGGGTTCCTCGGACAAGTCATCCGGGAGTCCCTGCAGCAAGCCCTCACCTCGCCCTTTGCGATGAGCGCTCGGATGCGCGGCGAGACTGAGTCCGGAGTGCTGTGGCGGCACGGCATCCGACACGCGATCATCCCCGGCCTCGAGGTCACCTCGTGGGCGTTTGGCTACCTCATCGGGGGAGCCGTGGTCGTGGAGTCCGTGTTCGCACGCCCCGGAATCGGTCGACTCCTGCTCAACGCCGTGCGGCTGCGCGACACCCCCGTCGTCATCGGCGTGGTTGTCGTCATCGCCACGATCTACGTGATCGTGCTGGCCGCCAGTGACGCGATCGTCGCGATCCTCGACCCGCGCACACGGCAGCTGGGAGCGGCGAGGTGAGGAACACCCCCCTGGCGGAGGCATCCGCTACGCCCACGCACCAGCAGGGACCGCCTCGGCGGGCCCTCAGGAGTCTGCCCGCAGCAGGCTGGGTCGCGGCCAGCGTGCTCGTCCTGTTCTCACTCGCGGCGGCCTGGCCCGGCCTGTTCACCAGGTACGACCCATACGCGATTGACCCCGCGGCCGCGCTTCTGGCACCCAGCTGGGCGCACCTGTTCGGCACGGACGAATCCGGACGAGACGTGTTCAGCCGTGTCGTGTACGGGGCCCGCAGCTCCCTCGCCATCGGGGCAGGAGCGACCCTACTGGGGATGTTCCTGGCCATCCTCCTCGGCCTGACGGCTGCCTTCTGCGGCCGCGCCGCCGACTGGTCGGTCAGCCGGTTTCTGGAGGTGTTGTTCGCTTTCCCCGGAATCGTGCTGGCACTGGTGTTCATCGCGCTTGTGGGCTCGGGCCCAGTTCCCATGACGATCGCCGTGGGCATCGCAGCCGCCCCTGGCTACGCGCGGCTCATCCGCGGGCACGGCCTCGTGGTGCGCGCCAGCGGATACATGGAGGCCGCACGCGTGCTCGGGGACAGTCTCCCCTCAGCAGTGTGGCGGCACGCCCTGCCCAACATTCTGTCCTCGGTGTTCGTCGTCGCCACCCTCGGGGTGGGGCAGGCAGTCGTGTGGGCGTCATCCCTGAGCTACCTAGGCCTCGGCGTATCCCCGCCCGCAGCAGAGTGGGGGGCCATGCTCAACGGCGGGCGCAACTACATCGCGTTCGCGTGGTGGATCACCGTGTTCCCCGGACTCGCGATCGTCCTGGTCGCCGGTGCGGCGACCGTCCTCGGGCGGGTATGGCCCTCGAGGAGGGCCCAGTGACCCCGCGGCCGGGAAGCCCGGCACCCCAAGACCGTGCCACTGGCGCATCCACGGCCCCGCTCATTCGGGCAGAGAACCTTCAGGTGAGCTTCCCCCGCAACGGCGGCGTCGCCCGCGCTGCCGGCGATGCAGACACAGAGACCGCCGGACGCGGGCCTGCCGTGCGGGGACTCACCGTCGAGGTGTGGCCCGGCGAATGCGTCGCCCTTGTCGGAGAGTCTGGTTCCGGCAAGAGCGTCACCGCGCGCGCCCTCGTCGGGCTGGCCGGTCCGCAGGCACGCGTGAGCGCAGACAGGTGGGACGTACTCGGGCAGGATGCGCGGCACTGGACCGCCCGACGCTGGCGCTCCGTGCGCGGCAGCGCTATCGGGTTCGTGCTGCAGGACGCCATGCAGTCGCTCGACCCCCTGCGGCCCATCGGGCGTGAAGTCGGGGATGCGGTGCGCATCCACGCGCGGTCAGGGCGGTTCCGGCGCAGCGAACGCGACCAGGACGCTGCCGTTGCCGCTCTCGCGGCAGCCGGGATGCCCGAGCCCGAGGCGCAGCTAGACCGGCTCTCCGGGGAGCTCTCTGGGGGGATGCGGCAGCGGGCGCTCATCGCCGCCGCGATCAGTGCACGGCCGCAGCTGCTCATCGCCGACGAGCCGACCACCGC
>DGEZ01000123.1:7354-34255 GCA_002391425.1 Micrococcales bacterium UBA3913
GGCCGCAGCTGCTCATCGCCGACGAGCCGACCACCGCCCTGGATGCCGCGGTTGCCGCCCGAGTGATCGCCCAGTTCCGTCATCTGCGCGACAGTGGGATGGGTGTGCTGTTCATTAGCCACGACCTTTCCGCCGTGCGCTCGATCGCCGACCGCATCCTGGTGATGCACGCCGGTGCGATCGTCGAGGCGGGGCCCGCGGAGCGCATCCTGACTGCGGCTGAGCACCCGTACACGCGAGCCCTGCTCGAGGCCGACCCGGCCGGTGTTCCGCGCGGGACGCGGCTCATCCCGGCCGGTAGCGGGCCCGCGCTCCTTCGAGGCCGGGACAGCGCAGAGGAACCACCGACGAGCGGGGGCACTGACGTCGTCCTGGAGGCGCGCGGGGTCAGCCTTCGGTACCCCCAAGCCGCCCGCCCAAGCCTCGAGGAGGTCAGCGTCACGTTGCGAGCGGGCCGCACGCTCGGGCTCGTCGGGGGCTCCGGCTCCGGGAAGACCAGCCTCGCCCGCGTGCTCCTGGGTCTGCAGGAACCCGACGCCGGACACGTCGCACTCCTGGGAGAGCCGTGGAGTAACCTGCCCGAGAGGCGCCGCAGGGCGCGCCGGACAGCCATCAGTGCCGTGTTCCAGGACTCGCTCGGTACTCTTGACCCGCGATGGACCGTGCGACGCACTCTCCTGGACGCCCTGCACCATCGCCAGCCCCCCGGTGCGGGAGCCACCGGCGGTGTCCACCACGATCTGGACGAGCTGCTCGACCAGCTGGCCCTGCCGGCGTCTCTCCTGAACCGACGCCCCGGCGAGCTCTCCGGCGGGGAACGTCAGAGGGTTTCGATTGCGCGGGCTGTTGCCACGCGACCCAGAGTGCTCGTGTGCGATGAGCCGGTGTCGGCCCTGGACGTGCAGGTGCAGGCGCGCATCCTCGACCTGCTCGACGACATTCAGGCGCGCCTCGCAACCGCGATCGTGTTCATCTCGCACGACCTCGCTGTGGTGGCCCACATGTCCGATGATGTTGCGGTCATGGATGCGGGCCGCATCGTGGAGACAGGGCCAGCCGGCCGCGTGCTCGAACACCCCACGCACCCCTACACACGCGAGCTGGTGGATGCGGTGCGTACCGTCACGCGTTGACGCGAAATGCACGTGAAATGCACGACCGCCGTGTCCGCAGAACCCGAGAACGGGCCCGCCTGCCCGTGACATGGAAAACTCCCCAGCTATGTGCTGGGGAGTTCCGGTGGTGCGCCCGAAGGGATTCGAACCCCCGACCTTCTGATCCGTAGTCAGACGCTCTATCCAGCTGAGCTACGGGCGCGCAACGATCAAGAATACCCGCCGGATCGAGATACCACAAATACGACCCCGCGCTCCCGGACGATCCCGGCGCAGATATGGAAAACTAGACCCAATGAGCAGCACCAGCATCCCCCAGCCTCCGTTTGGCCTTCTCCTGGACGTGGACGGCCCCATCGCCAGCCCGGTCACGCGGCACGTCGACACCCCGAGCATCGCCGAGGACATCTCCCGGATGGCCAATGCGGGCATCCCGGTCGCTTTCAACACGGGACGATCCCTCGACTTCATCGCAGACCGCGTCATTCCGCCGCTGGTGGCCGCGGGACTGGGCGAACACGCCCGCGTGTACTCGATTGGCGAGAAGGGGGCCGTGTGGGCACCAATCACGCCCGAGGGGCATCGGGGCAGCCCCCAGATCGACCCCGAGATTTCCCTCCCCACCACTTTCGTCGCGCAGATGCGCGAGCTGACCGCCACCGAGTACGCCGGCCGCATCTTCTTCGACGAGACCAAGTACACGATGGTTTCCCTGGAGATGGTTCCGGGCATCCCCTTCGATGACTACTTCGCGGCACAGGCCACCATAGACCATCAGGCGCTCGACAGGCTGCGCAAGCTCGGCCTCGGCGTCACGCTGGTCGGCGACAGCGACTACCCGGATGCTCACGGCGAGATTCAGGTCCGGATCGAACCCACCGTCATCTCCACAGACATCGAGCTAGTGCACACGGGCAAAGCACTCGGCGCGCGGCGCGCTCTCGACGCATTCGCGACCTCCGGCCCGCTACCCGCCGTCTGGTACACCGCCGGGGACTCCCCCAGCGACTACGCGATGGCGGACTGGCTGCATGCCCACGACTACCAGGTGACGCACCTGGACGTGCGCCCCCGGGGGCCAGTGCCGGAGAAACCCTACCGGGTGATCACCCACCCGGGCGTCTTCGACGACGCCTCCGCCGCGATCCTGCTGCACGACCTCGCCACCGGGCTGGGTGTGCACTGATGCGTTCTCGCGGGCACAGTCTGCAGCTGGCGGCGGCCGGTGTCGTGGTGTTCGCCGCTGTCGCGGGATGCGCGCAGACCCCCGCCTCGAGCAGCACGCCCGTCGTCTCGGCCTCAGCGAGCGCATCCACCGAACCGGATGCCCTCAGCCAGGACCCGAACATGCTCGAAGGCACGTGGGCGGTGGCGAACACGAACACGACGGCGGACGGGACAGTGGTCACCTTTACTCGCGAGGACGCCCAACGCGGCCAGGCGGTCATCTCAGCCAGCTGCGGCACGATCGAGGGGGAGTGGGCGGCCACCGATGACGGCATGTTCCTCGGCAGCGTAACCGCGTGGACAGCCGAGTGCCACATCGCCGAGCAGGACACCGAGGCGGGTACAGCCGCGCAGGTGATCGCCTGGTTCACCACCGCCACCACATTCGAGAAGGACACCGAGTCCACCGGCAACGCGGTGACGTTCTCGAACAGCGCCGACGCGGAGACGGCCACCCTTGTCGCCCTGCAGAGCACCAGCCTGACCCCAGCCGCGAGCGCCGATGCCTCTAGCCAGGGGGAGTCTGCCGAGCAGGGGGAGGCAGACGGGTCCTCAGGCGACACCGACCAGGACTCAGGAGACACCGCCAGTCAGGCCGGTTCCGCGTCGGGAGAATCGAGCGGCACCTCGGGCTCGCCCCAAGCGGCGCAGGAGTCGGGGAACGTGGACGCCGCTTGGCAAGATGCCCTGTCCTCCACGATGGCGCAGCTCAGCGGCACGTGGGTGCAAGAGGGCAGGCCACAGGACGCCCCCACTCCCCC
The DNA here is from genome assembly GCA_002391425.1 of Micrococcales bacterium UBA3913. Classification (GTDB taxonomy): domain Bacteria; phylum Actinomycetota; class Actinomycetes; order Actinomycetales; family Microbacteriaceae; genus UBA3913. Next base: position 10,458 of record DGEZ01000123.1, read on the forward strand.
CTACATCGACCTCGCCGCCGACGGCACCTGGGAAGGCTCCGACGGCTGCAACGGCCTATCCGGGCGCTGGCTTATCGACAGCGGCGGCGCGGTCCTGGCCACGAGCAACCCGACAACACTGGTGGGATGCAGCGGGCAGGTCTCCCTCGGTCAGGCGCTCATCCAGTCCTACTACATGGGGGTGACCGATGGCGCCCTCACCCTGTGGGATGCCTCCGGGACCATCCTGATCACCCTGGTGACCGAGGAGGCTGGGGCCGAGGAGTCCTCCGCCAGTAGTGACGCCGGATAGCCCGCCGCGACGTCCCGTCCCGGGCTCGCATGGTGAGCGCGGCGCGTAACACGGTGAACATCTGCGCACCGTAGGCTGAGCGCGCAAGCAGTATTCGGGGGATGCGCACGCGTGCGCATCCAGAAGGACCATCGATAGCCATGTCATCAACCCTTGAACTCGACCGAGCACACGTCTTCCACTCCTGGTCTGCCCAGGGCAATCTGCACCCCCTCGCCGTGGACCACGCTGAGGGCGTGCGCGTGTGGCTAGAGGACGGCCGTGAACTCCTGGACTTCTCCAGCCAGCTCGTGAACGTCAACATCGGATACAGCCACCCGAAGGTGGTTGCCGCAATCCAGGAGCAGGCGGCAAAGCTCGCCACAATCGCACCCGGCCACGCCGTGCGCGTGCGGGGGGAGGCCGCCAAACGAATCGTCTCCCACGCCCCGGAGGGCTTCAACAAGGTGTTCTTCACCAATGCGGGCGCGGATGCGAACGAGAACGCCATTCGGATGGCGCGGCTGTTCACCGGGCGGGACAAGATCCTGTCCGGGTACCGCTCCTACCACGGCAACACGGGGGCGGCCGTCGTGGCCAGCGGAGACTGGCGGCGCATCCCCAACGAGTACGCTCGCGGGCACGTGCACTTCTACCAGCCGTACCTGTACCGCAGCGAGTTCTACGCGACCAGTGAGCAGGAGGAGTGCGAGCGCGCGCTGCACTACCTGCGTCGCACGATCGAGAACGAGGGTCCCAGCGCGATCGCCGCGATCCTGTTGGAGACCATTCCGGGTACAGCCGGGATCCTGGTCCCCCCGGCCGGATACCTGGAGGGGGTGCGCGCCCTCGCCGACGAGTTCGGCATTGTGCTCATCCTGGACGAGGTGATGGCGGGCTTCGGACGCACCGGCGACTGGTTCGCGCTCGACGGGTTCAACGTGCGGCCCGACCTTATTACCTTCGCCAAGGGCGTCAACTCGGGGTACGTCCCCACCGGCGGGGTGATCATCTCTGACCCGATCGCCCACCACTTTGATGACACGGTCTTCCCCGGCGGGCTCACCTACTCGGGTCATCCCCTCGCCATGGCAGCGGTCGTGGCCAACCTGGACGCCTTCGAGAGCGAGGGGGTGGTCACGAACGCGAAGACCATCGGCGATACCGTGATCGGCCCGCGCCTGGCGGGCCTGGCCGACAAGTACCCGGGGCTCGTTGGTGAGGTGCGCGGCCGCGGGGTGTTCTGGGCGATCGAGCTGGTCGCGAACGCGGACACCCGCGAGCCCCTGCCTGCGGCGACCATGGCGACCGTGAAGAGCCGCCTGCTGGATGCCGGGCTCCTGCCGTTCATCGCCGACAACCGCATCCACGTGGTACCCCCGTGCGTGATCTCCGCGGAGGATGCGGCGCTCGGGATCGACATCATCGACCAGGTGCTGTCCACGCTGTGACGCGACCAGGGATGCTCGGCGGGTCGGCGTTTACGGGTTGAACACGTACTCGCCGAGCACCTTCACCTCGGTGGTGAGTGGCTCGATGCCCTCAAGTGCCCGGTGGAGCCTCTCCCCGGCGCAGTCGACGACGAGATAGAAACGGTAGTGCCAGGGGCGCCCGACGATCGGCCGGGACTGCAGCTTGGACAGGTTGATCCCCATATCAGCGAACACGAGCAGCACTCGCGCGAGCGACCCGGGGTCGTTCTTCGTGGTCACCACGAGGGTGGCGCGATCCGCATCCTCGGGAACCGTGCCGTTCGGGTCGAGCACCAGGAACCGCGTGAAATTCGCCGGGTTGTTCTCGATGTCGCGTGCAATGATCGGCATATCGTAGAGGCTCGCCGCGTAGGCGCTGGCGATGGCCGCGGCACCCGGCTCGCGGCTCTCCGATATCTGCCGGACCGCCCCGGCGGTGTCCGGGACCTCCACCCGACCGGCGAACGGGTACTGCTCGTCCAAGAACGTCTCGCACTGGGCGAGCGCCACGGGGTGGGAGTAGATCGTGGTGATCTCGTGACCGGGCACGGCGATCAGCTGCTGGTGCACGGAGAGGTGAACCTCCCCGACGATCGGGTAGCCGTACTCTTCGACCAGGTCGTACACCTGGTTGATGGAGCCGTACAGCGAGTTCTCCATCGCCGCGACCGCTTTCTCGGCGGCTCCGCTCTTCACGGCCGCAAAAACCTCGGGAAAGCTGTCACATTCGACGATCTCAATGTGTTCGCCGTACCACTGACGGGCGGCCTCATCGTGGAAGGATCCGCGCTCACCCTGAATTGCAACTCGCACGAGGATCCACGTTACCGTACCCGTGTCAGGATGCGGTCACTCGCAATATGGAATCCGCCCGCCGCGCCCTCGCATGAGATTCACCACGAGGAGGCGTATATATGAGAGGGCGTGCAATTGGAGGATGCGCGGATGCGCAACCGTCCTCCACCGGCACACCGAAGCAGCAGGACGAGAGGTAGACACCACCATGACAGTCACGAACGGATACGAGCAGAGCGATCGGGAGGAGTCGATCGACATCCTCAACCTGGACGAGCTGGAGGAGCGGGCCCGGCAGATCATCCCGAAGGGCGGCTTTGGCTACATTTCGGAGGGCTCTGAGGACGAGTGGACGAAGGCTCGCAACCGCGAGGCGTTCAATGCCGTGCAGATCGTGCCGCGCGTGCTCACCGAGGTCGACGCGCCCTCGACGGCCACAAGCGTGTTCGGTATCGACGTGAAGACGCCCGTCATCATGGCGCCCGCCGCCGCGCAGGGGCTTGCCCATGCTCGCGGTGAGGCCGCCACCGCCGAGGGTATCGCCGCCGCGGGCAGCCTCATGGTGCAGAGCACATACGGCACGACGACGATCGCCCAGACCGCGACCGCCGCCCCCGGCGCGCCCTGGTTCTTCCAGCTGTACATGAGCACCGACTGGGACTTCAATCACGCGCTCATCGACGAGGCGAAGAAGTACGGCGCCGCCGCGATCGTCCTCACTGTCGACTCGATGCAGGGCGGGTACCGCGAGCCGGACATCGCCAACAAGTTCCAGTTCCCTCTGCCCATGGCGAACCTAGAACAGTTCAGCTCTCGCGGCAGCAAGGGCAAGGGTATTGCTGAGATCTACGCGGCGGCGGCGCAGAAGATCACTCCGACGGATGTGGAGAAGATCATCGACTATTCAGGCCTGCCCGTCATCGTCAAAGGCATCCAGGACCCCGACGACGCGAACCTCGCCCTCGGTGCTGGCGCGGCCGGCATCTGGGTCTCGAACCATGGTGGACGTCAGCTCAACGGCGGTCCCGGCTCCTTCGACGTGCTGCCGAGCATCGCCCGCGCCGTCAACGGGCGGGTTCCCGTCGTGTTCGACTCCGGCGTGCGCCGCGGATCCCACGTGTTCAAGGCGCTCGCTTCCGGCGCCGACCTCGTGGCGACGGCCCGTCCGTTCATCTACGCACTCGCCCTCGGCGGCGCTCAGGGCGTCCAGGCCGCCGTCGAGCACCTGACGCACGAATTCCGGATCGTCATGCAGCTCGCTGGCACGAACACCGTCGATGACGTCAAGCGCGCGAAACTGCTGCGGGTTTCCTGAGACAGAGCTGGCAGGAGGACGACGTAGAGTGCAGACAACGACGAACGCTGAACCCGTGAGGGGTTCGGACGTCGGCACTCTGCGGCGCCTTCTCGACGAACTGACCGAACGCCATGGTCGTCTCGACGGATGGTGGCCAGCAGCGAGCAGGTTCGAGGTGATGATCGGCTCGATACTCACTCAGCGCACCCGCTGGGAGAATGCGGCGGCAAGCCTCGAACGGCTCCGCGGGGCCGGTCTCCTCTCTGATCCGAACCTGCTCGTCGGTGCGACCCGTATCTCGGATGAGACACTCGTCGACCTCATCCGGCCCAGCGGTTTCGTGCGAGCGAAATCCCGCGCCTGTCGTGCCGTTGCCACCTGGGTATGCCGGGTGGGGGCCGCCGATGCGCTGCTCGCCTCCCCTCTGGATCGCGCGGCGGGCGGACCCCCAACGACACTGCCAGCACTGGCAGACGTCGACAGCGACCAGCTCCGCGGCGACCTCCTCACCGTGCACGGGGTAGGACCGGAGACAGCCGATGCGCAACTGCTGTTCGCCTTTGATCGGCCCACCTTCATCGCCGATGCGTACACCCACCAGGTGTTTTCCGCGCGCGGCCTGGTCGCTCCGGATGGCTACATGCCCATGCGGGCCCTGTGGCAACCACGGCTGCAGGAGGAAGGCTTTAACGCCGCCGAGGCTCAGCGCCTGCACGCGCTGCTGGTCGAGGAAGGTTCGGAGCTCCGCTGAGCGGGGCACCTTCTTCCCGCCAGAGCACGCGAGAGGAGACGCGCCACCCGGCACTATCCGCCCGATGCTGCGATCAGGCGGGCCGGGCGTGGGCCCACTCAGGTTCGTCCTACCCCCACACCCGCCATACGAAAACACCCCCGACGATACGGGGGTGTTTTCGTATGGCGGAGACGGAGGGATTTGAACCCTCGGACCCCTCAAAGGGGTCTCCACCTTAGCAGGGTGGTGCACTCGACCGGACTATGCGACGTCTCCTTGTCCGCCCGCTGTCGCGAGGGACCTTGCAATAATAGCGGATTCCAGCAGGCTCGCTATTCAGCCGCCTTGGCGCATGTCTGCGTTGCCGCCGTCTGCCCGGTGACTCCCGACGGGAGGGTCACACTGGTCGAATCGTCTGCTGCCTCCGACGACGATGCCGCGTCGTCCGATGCAACCGCTGACTCGCTCGCCTCTGCGGTCGCGGACGAACTACTCGTCGCCTCGCTGCTCTCGTCGACGACGGAGCCACGCCCCACGGAGTCGTCACTCAACGACACCTGCTCGTCCTCCACCAGCGCTTCGAACAACACGTCGGCGGCATCCGAGAGCACCACACGGTTCGAATTCTCGGGGTCAGCGGTCGTCGGTGCCTGGACGAACACCATATTGTCCAGATCCACACTGGCCAAAGCTCCTGCCATGGCGACCATCTTGTTCAGATCTGCGAGAGAGGAGGACAACTGCAGATTCTCTGCCGCCGTGGAGGCGAGCAGGTACAGCGTGACGGCGTTCGTCAATGTACCCGTGGAGGTCATCTGTCTCATCAGCGCCGAGAGGAACACCTGCTGGGCACTGATCCGGGCGAGGTCGCTGCCATCCCCAAAGCCATGCCGGGTGCGCAGGAAGGCAAGTGCCTGATCCCCTTCCAGGGTGTTCTCCCCTTCGACGAGCACCAGACCGGATTCGGGATCGTTGACCGCACCGGTTGAGCACACCGTCACACCGCCGACCGCGTTGGACATCTCGATCACGCCGTTGAAGTCGACGAGGGCATAGTACGGGATGCTCAGGCCGGTCAGGTTCTCAATGGTGGCGACCGTGCAAGACACTCCCCCGTAGGTGATGCTCGAGTTGATCTGCTGCTTGCTCATCGCCGAGTAGTACTCGCCGCTACCGTCATTCTTCGCACAGGAGGGAATCGCAACCATGAGGTCTCGCGGGAAGCTCACCACGGTGGCACTCTTGTGGTCATCGGACACGTGTAGCAGGATGATCACGTCCGCCAGGTCACCGGTCTTGCCCGAGGCCGTGTAGTCGCCATCCTGACCGTCACGGATATCCGTACCCACGACCAAGAAGTTGAACCCTCCGCTGAGGTCCTGAATCGCGAGGGCGCTGGAATCGACTGCCCCCTCGATGACGTTCTCGCTGACGAATGTCAGGTTGCTCGCAATCTGGGCCACGGCCAGACCAGCGGTGCCCAGCAGGCCGACGAGCACGGTGACCAAGCCGATGGAGAACCACTTGACAACACCTTTAACCCCACCGCCAGCGGACCCGAGACGGCCATGCTGGGCGATACCTCCGCGCCGTCGACGGCGGCGGCGCACAGGTGCGTCTGCTTCAGGGAGCGAGTCGGGAACCATACCGCTGTCTGTCTCCTTGGGATGGGTTAACGTGACGACCGTGAGAATACGGGTTAAGAATATCCACCCGCTGTGAATCTTTCGCATTCCACGCAAGTACACGCTGCAACACCGCCCGTGACGAGAACAGAACGAGCGCCCCCATCGAGCCTCTTTCCCGGATTTTTCGCCGTGAGGCAAATGCCTTGTCCGAACTCTCACAAGATGCTGGCACGACCTGACAAGCGTCTCCCAAATCGTGCATCCAGCAGGCATTTCGGGGTACTCTGAGGCACAGTTGGTGTATAGACGCACACAACTTTCTGTACAGTACATTCATTTTCAAGGAGCCAAGATGAAAGCTGCTCGCTATTACGACCATGGCGACATTCGAATTGAAGACATCCCGGAACCAACGGTGGCACCGGGCGAGGTCGGAATTGATGTCGCCTATTGCGGAATTTGCGGCACTGACCTGCACGAGTACCTCGATGGCCCTATCTTCGTACCCCCGGCGGGACATCCCCACCCCATCTCTGGCGAGTCTGCGCCCGTCACGCTCGGGCATGAGATGTCCGGCGTCGTCTACGCGGTCGGGGAGGGTGTCACGGATCTCAAGCCCGGAGACCACGTCGTCGTCGAGCCCTACATTCTCTACGATGATGTCGACACCAGCGAGAACAACATGTTTTACCACCTGTCGAAGGACATGAACTTCATCGGCCTGGCTGGCCGCGGTGGCGGACTCGCTGAGAAGATCTCCGTGAAACGCCGCTGGGTGCACAAGATCAGCGACAGCATCGCCCTGGACGAGGCCGCCCTCATCGAGCCGCTTTCCGTGGCATACCACGCAGTAGAGCGCTCCGGCCTCAAGGCCGGCGACTTCGTGCTCATCGGCGGGGCCGGGCCGATTGGTCTGCTCAACGCTGCGGTGGCGAAGGCGTTCGGTGCCACTGTCGCCATGAGCGAGCTCAGCCCCCTGCGCCGCAAGAAGGCGGAGGAGTCGGGCGTAGCCGATTACACGTTCAGCCCCAAGGAGGTTGACGTGGCCGAGGAGGTTCGCAAGCTCACCGGCGGGGCCGGTGCCGATGTGGGCATCGAGGCGACCTCCGTTCAGCCCGTCCTCGACATGCTCATGGATGCGGTGCGCCCGGGCGCGGTCATCACCATCGTCTCGATCTGGGGTCACAAGTCCGATTTCGACATGCACAAGCTCGTCATGAAGGAGATCGACATGCGCGGCTCGATCGCGTACGTCAACAGCCACCCGAAGACGATCAAGCTCGTCGAGGAGGGCAAGATCAACCTCAAGCCGTTCATTACCGGCAAGATCGGTCTCGATCACCTGATCGATGAGGGCTTCGATACCCTCATCCACCACAACGAAACAGCAGTGAAGATTCTGGTCGACCCGAAGCTGTAGGTCGATTGGTTTCCCTGAGGTGGCTCCGCCCTGTGCGGGGCCACCTCAGCTTTCAGACGAGATTCCCAGCCCCAGAGATGGCAGCCGTAGCTGTGTGTTCTCTAGGCTCGTACTGTGAGCACACCAGCGCATCCCTCTCTTGACGTCATCGATCTACACAAATCCTTCGGCAGCCTGACCGCACTGAACGGCGTGACTTTCTCCGTCCGGCCGGGCGAGATCTTCGGGTTCGTCGGCAGCAACGGTGCAGGGAAGACCACCACGATGCGCATCATCCTGGGTGTGTTGCAGGCCGATTCGGGTGAGGTTCACTGTGCGGGAACTCCCATCACCACGGCCGTGCGCAAACGCATCGGGTACATGCCCGAGGAGCGCGGCCTGTACCCGAAGATGAAGGTCGGAGACCAGCTCGCCTACCTGGCGCGCCTGCACGGGTGCAGCACGGCCGAGGCCACAGAGCTCACCCAGAAGTGGACAGAACGTCTCGGCATCGCCGACAGACGGGACGACGTAGTCGAGAAGCTCAGCCTGGGCAATCAGCAGCGCGTCCAGCTGGCGGCGGCCCTCATGCACAACCCGCTGGTGCTCGTACTCGACGAACCCTTCAGCGGTCTTGACCCGATCGCGGTGGACGTGATGAGCTCTGTACTCACCGAGATTGCGGACTCGGGCGTCCCCGTCCTGTTCTCGTCCCACCAGCTCGATCTCGTCGAGCAGCTCAGCACCAGGGTCGGCATCATCAAAGCCGGTCAGATGATCGCCGTCGGCACAGTGGACGATTTGCGCGGGAATGCACACCGGCAGTTCCTCCTGCGCACGGCCACGCCCCTTCCGGACTCCTGGCACAGCGCGACGCCCGAGGTGGCCGTCACCGCGCTCCCAGAGCCGCTGCACTACCTCGTGGACCTCGGCGATCAGCTGCCCGAGCGTGTGCTCACCGACATCGTCTCGTCCACTCCCGTGATCGAATTCACCCAACGCCGACCCCGCCTGTCCGAACTGTACAAGGAGGTCATCTCCCAGTGACGAACCCCACCCTACTCATCGCACAGCGCGAGATCAGTACCCGGATCCGGGCGAAGTCCTTCCTGATCTCGACACTCGCCACCGTGCTCATCTTCGTGGCGTTCGCCTACGTTCCGAAGCTTTTCGAGATGTTTTCCGCCGGCGACGAGTCCACCACCGTCGCTGTGGTGGGTCAGGACATCGCCGCCGCCATCGACTCCGCCTCGCTCGATGGGGTCGACGTGGAGCAGGAGGAGACCGCGCAGTCCGCGCGTGCCGCCGTCGCTGACGGCGACGCCGCTATCGCTGTGGCCGTCGACGGAACAACCCCGGTCATCTACTACAGCTCCGACACCGACCAAACGATCCTGTCCGAGGTCACCACTGCCCTGACGAACATCGCCCAAGCCCAGGCACTGGCCCACCAGGGCGTTGATATGGCGCAGTTGCAGGAGGACGTCGCTGCAGCATCCCCTAGCCTGGAACAGGTTGCCACCGACGCCCCGGAGGTGAATATGATGACCGCCATAATTGCGTTCGTCATCGGCATCCTCATGTTCATGCAGCTTCTCGGATACGGCGTGACCGTGGCTCAAGGGGTCGTCGAGGAGAAGCAGAGCCGGGTCGTGGAGATTCTCCTGTCGACCGTCACACCCCGTCAGCTTCTCATCGGCAAGGTGCTCGGGATCGGCGTGGTCGGTTTCATCCAACTCGCCATCTTCCTGGCCGTTGCGGGTGTCGCCGCCACCCAATCCGGATTCATCCAACTTGACGCGACGACCGCCAGCACCATCGCACTGACGGTCGCGTGGTTCATCCCGAGCTACCTTTTCTATGCGTTCGCCTATGCGGGGGCGGCTTCACTCGTGTCCCGCCAGGAGGACATTGGGCAGACGACGAACGTGCTCACCTACCTGATTACCGGAAGCTACCTGGCCGCCGTGTTCGCCATGCAGGACATGGCAGCTCCGTGGGTGGCCATCGTGTCGATCATCCCGCCGTTCTCCACGGTGCTGCTCCCCATGGCCGCATCGGCTGGCGTCGTGAGCATCCCGGCGGTGCTGCTCGCCACGATCCTGCTGCTGGCCGCCACGGTGGGGATGTCGCTGCTAGGGGCACGGTTGTACCGCAATTCGGTGCTGCGAACCGGGGCACGCGTGACCCTGCGGGATGCTCTTAGCCGCGCCTCCTGACCAGCACCGCCAGCGTCAGGTCGCGGTCCGCTCCAGCTGCCACCACGAGGGCGCCGCCTACGTGCGCTCGTGCGGCGATTCAATAGGGTGCGCAGACGTCTGCCCGGCCGGGGCGTGCCCACGTTCCGCGACCTGGGCAGACCCGAGGGGGTGAGCCTCCGGCTTCGCCCGCATCGAATCGGGCAACGTGGTACCGGCAACGCGGCCCACCGGGATCGTGCGGTCCAGGGCGAGCTCCTCCGCGTCGAGTCCGCGCATGAGGTCGCGCATGACTTCCTCGTCGAGGGCGCCCTTGTTGCGCTCCCGCAGCAGAATACGACGTCTGGCCTCGATCACCTGTCGGCGCAACTCGACCACGTGCTTCGTGGTCAACAAGGCGGTGTCCGGGTTGTCGCTGGCTTCCAGCTGCCGTTCAATCCTGCCCAGGCGGTTCTGGATGACAGTCAGCGCACGGTCCACGGTGGCGTCCCCGTACTTTGCCCGCCACGACCCCTCCTTCTGCTTGACGAACTCCGTCGCCTCGGACAGTGTCGACTGTTGCAGACGCCGACGGGCAGCACGGTCCCGCTTGTCCTGTTCAGGGTCGGCCACCTTGAGAACCCGGATCAGCCACGGCAGGGTGAGCCCCTGCAACAGGAGGGTGCCGATTGTGGCCGTGAACGCGAAGAAGATGATCGTGTCGTGAGCCGGGAAACGCTGCCCGTCGGAGAGGTAGGTGGGCACACCGATCGCCGCGGCCAGCGTGACCACGCCGCGCATCCCCGCCCAGGACAGCACCACGAGCTCGGACCAGCGCAGCGGGTCGGATGCGCCGCCGAACGCGCGCACCCGCTGCTTCGTTCTCATCGCGAAGCGGCGCGACCGGCTGTTATCCGGAGTGATCACGCGAATCGATCGGGTCAGCAACGACGGGCCGTCATCGACCACGGTTTCCACCTCCGGGTCGTCGCGCCGCCGGTGCCTCCCCGTTACGCGGGCCACCACATACCCCAGTCCGTACACTCCGAAGATGAACGCTGGGCGCACCAGGATCGTCGCCAGCAGGACGAGGCCAGCGGCGACCATCATGGTGGACAGCCCCCGCGAGCTGCTGGCCATGGATTCCAACACCGAGCTGGCCTGAAGACCGATCAGAGTGAACACGAAGCTCTCCAGGAGCACATCAAGGGACTCCCACAACGGCTCCTCCTGAAGGCGGGTGCGGTAGCCGGTCGTCGGCGAAAAGTAGCCGATGTAGAGCCCAGCGGTCACCACCGCGAGAACGCCCGATCCGTTCAGGTGCTCAGCCACCGAGTAGGCGACGAAGGGAACCAGAAGGCTCAGCAGAGACTCGATGACCGGGTCGTCGAGCCACCGTCTCGCCCAGTTGACCAGAATGCCCAGCACGAGACCAATACCCACTCCGACGAGAACCGCCGTACCGAAGATCGCCACATCCTCCGTCACCGTGAGCACCACGCCGCCGACGATCGTCAACGCCACCTTCATCAGGGTCAGTGAGGTGGCGTCATTGATGAGGCTCTCCCCCAGCATCACGGTCATCAGGCGCCGAGGTAACCCCAGCTTGCGTCCGATAGAGGCCGCCGACACCGCGTCGGGCGGGGCGATAATGGCCCCGATCAGCAGCGCGGCTGGCCACGTGAGGTCGGGGATGAGCGCGAACGCCACCGCGCCAACCACCAGCGCCGTGACGACCACCAAGACGACCCCGAGCAGGGTGATGTCTCGAAAACTCTTCGAGAAGCTGATCACCGAGACCCCGAGTGCGGAGGAGTACAGCAGCGGGGGCAGGACGACGGTGAGGATCACCTCGGAGTCGATGGAGACCTCGGGCAACCCAGGAATGAACGAGACCACCGATGCGACGAGGACTACCACCAGCGGCGCCTGCAACCCGCGACGACGTGCCACCGCGGTGATGACAACGGCGGCGGCCAGGAGCGTGATGAAGAGGATGACGGACACTGCTACCTTCCGAGAGTGTCAACATTCTACCGACCGCATATGACAGTTCGATGAAATCTCTATGCGTAAACGCGGTGAACTCCGTGCCCTTCTAGATACCGCGCCGAGAATATGGCGCCGTATACGTTACTGCTGCACGCGATGCACGAACGACTCGAACCGATCCGTGTGGATCCTGCTCACGTCAGCGGTGCCGACGGCCGCATAGTCCGCCTCATGGAGGAAGCCACGCCGTGGCATCGGGTCCCGAACACCCTCCGAGCGAAAGTCCTGAACGGCATAGTTCTTCACGCCCGCATCCGCGATGCTATCGGCGAGGGACGCAAGGTACTCGCCATCCATCACCCCCGGGTGAACGGTGGTGCGCACCTCGTAGTCGAGAGGCCGAGCCATCGGGTCATCGTAGCGAGCCTCGACCTCAGCAAGGATCATCTCCAGGCTCCGCCACGCAGCGTTGTCGCTCTTCTCCCGTCCCGTGACCGCCACATATTCGGGTCTCAGGCTCTTGATATCGATGCCCACCCAGTCGACATACGGCAGCACACGCTTGAGCAGGGTCGGGAACGCTCCGCAGGTGTGCAACCCGATCTTGAACCCGAGCGCGCGCGTGGCAACCATCGCCTCCAGCAGGCCCCGCTGCATGGTCGGCTCGCCCCCCGAGAACACGAACGCATCGAGCAGCCCGCGCCGACTGCGCGCGAACGCGACAACCTCATGCCAGGAGAGCTCGCCCCTGATCCGTGGGTCCTGCAACTCGGTGTTAGAGCAGAAGAAGCAGTCCCATGAGCATCCCTGCAGGAAAACGGTGGCAGCCAGTTTGCCGGGCCAATCCACGGTGGACAGCGGCGTGAGACCCGCGATGCGCAGGCTGGTTGCAGACTGTGACCGAGGGCGGTGAACAACAGGAGCAGTTTCCTCGATAGCCATACTTCGGAGAGTAGTCACGGCGTACAGAAACTCCGACTTTCTTGGCCCACCCCGACAACGTCGGTGGCCGTCTCAGCAAGCCGAACTGTACACGCTATCCAGGATGCGCACCGTCACCGCAGGTGCGCCAGCCCCTGCTCCTCAGAGAAGTACCGGCGTTCGGCCGCCTCCGCCTTCTTCCCCAGGTTGAAGGAGGAGACCGGCCGGAAGTACCCCATCACCCGCGTCCACACCTCGCAGCGTTGCCGCTCAGCGGCACCCGCCCCCTCCCGCGTGTCGCTCGCCGCATCGCAGCGCGGGCAGAACGGGTGATCCCCCGAGATGTAGCCGTGCACCGGGCAGATCGAGAAGGTCGGCGTGATCGTGATGTACGGCAGCCGGAACCGCTCCAGCGAACGCCGCACCAATGTTGCGCACGCCTGGGCGGACGACATTGCCTCACCCATGTACAGGTGCAGCACCGTTCCCCCGGTGTACAGGCCCTGCAGCGGCTCTTGCCGGATCATCGCCTCGAACGGGTCATCGGTGAAGCCAACCGGTAGTTGGGAGGAGTTCGTGTAATACGGCTGTTCCCGCGTACCCGCCTGCAGTATCCCCGGATACCGGGACTGGTCTTCCTTCGCGAAACGGTACGTCGCACCCTCGGCGGGGGTAGCTTCCAGGTTGTACATGTGCCCCGTGTCCTGCTGGAACTCCACCATGCGGTCCCGGATGTGACGCAGAACGTCCTCAGCGAGGTGCTCGCCGCGCGGGGTCGTGATGTTTTCCTCATCCTGGGTGAAGTTTCGGATCATCTCATTGATCCCGTTGACTCCAATCGTGGAAAAGTGGTTCTCCAAGGTGCCGAGATATCTGCGTGTGTAGGGGTAGAGCCCCTCGTCCATCAGCTGCTGGACAACCGTGCGCTTGATCTCCAGGCTGTTCCGCGCAAGTTCGAGCAGTCGGTCGAACTCCGCGAGCATGCCCGTCGCATCCCCGGCGTGCGTATAGCCGATCCGCGCGCAGTTGAGTGTGACGACCCCGATCGACCCGGTCTGTTCGGCCGACCCGAACAGACCGTTACCCCTCTTCAGCAACTCGGTGAGGTCGAGTTGCAGCCGACAGCACATCGACCGGATCATGTGCGGGTCGAGATCCGAGTTCACGAAGTTCTGGAAGTAGGGCAGGCCGTACTTCGCGGTCATCGCGAACAGTGCCTCCACATTCGGGCCGTCCCAGTCAAATTCCTTCGTGATGTTGTACGTGGGGATGGGGAACGTGAACGCCCTGCCCTGGTTGTCACCGGCGCTCATCACCTCGATGAAAGCGCGGTTGATCACGTCCATCTCGGGTTGCAGGTCGCCGTAGCAGAAATCCATGAGTTCCCCACCAATGACGGGATGCTCATCGGCGAGGTCATCCGGGCACACCCAGTCGAAGGTGAGGTTAGTGAACGGGGTTTGGGTTCCCCACCGTGACGGAACGTTCAGGTTGAACACGAGTTCCTGGATGTGCTGGCGCACCGCATCCACGCCCAGCTGATCACACCGGACGAACGGCGCCATGTACGTGTCGAAACTGGAGAACGCCTGCGCACCCGCCCACTCGTTCTGCAGCGTGCCGAGGAAGTTGACGATCTGGCCGCACGCGCTGGAGAAGTGACGCGGCGGGGCAGACTGGACACGTCCGGGGACACCACCGAACCCCTCCTCCAGCAGGCGCCGCAACGACCAGCCCGCACAGTACCCCGAGAGCATGTCGAGGTCGTGGATGTGGATGGCTCCCTCACGGTGCGCCTGACCAATTTCCTCCGGGTATACGGCCGAGAGCCAGTAATTCGCGGTGATCTTGCCCGCGGAGTTGAGAATCATCCCGCCCAGGGAATACCCCTGGTTGGCATTCGCGTGGATGCGCCAGTCGGCGTGAGACAGGTACTCGTCAATCGTCTGGCGCACATCCACGGTCAGGCCAGCCTGAACCCTGTCGAGGTCTGTCATGTGTGCCGCCCTTCCCTCGGTGCTGAGGTCTCCGGATTTTCGGGAACGGACCGCGGCCCCGCTGCCGGTGAGTTCCCCGAGAGTCCTCCCCACACTATCTAGTACCCGAACGGATGCCCCGATACGACTTATCGTGGGCCTCTACAGAGTTTCACGGTGGACCGGGGGGCCGTTTTGTCCGCGCAGCGCATGCTTCTTTTGTGTGCTTCGCGACGATCGGGTTACGGTGGGGGAATCCGCCGCGTCGATACTCGAGAGGTTCCCATGCGCATCCTGCTCCGGCTCAGCCCGCTGGTCTTCCTTCTCGCCTTGGGGGTCGTCATTGTGCTGCGTTCCACGGGCACCATCGACGCATCCACAGCAACGACGCTCAGTCTTGCCCTCGCCACCGCCGCGCTGCTGATCGCGATCGGCTCGTCCCTGTGGGGCAGGCGTCATGACGACCGCTGACAGCGCGCAGTCGCGGCCCCTCAGCGGTCAGCCGACGAGATGCTCAATGAGCACCTGAACGCCGATGCCGATGAGCACGAGGCCACCGACCACCTCGGCCACCCGGCGAAAGGCCAGCCCGAACCGATGTCCGATCACGACGCCGATGATCGACAGCAGGAACGTCACCACGGCGATGACGATGCTGGCCTCGACGATGTTCACATCCATGAGTGCCAGGGATAGCCCCACGGCGAGCGCATCGATACTCGTGGCTACCGCGAGCAGGAGTAGCCCCCGCCACCCGAGCTGAGCCTCCTGCTGAGATTCGAGCTCGGAGTCGTCCTCCCCCGGCCAGATCGCATCCTTGACCATTTTCAGTCCGATCACGGCGAGCAACCCGAACACGACCCAGTGATCGACAGCGGTAATGTACGTGCCCAACTGTGCGCCCAGCAGCCACCCGATCAGGGGCATCAGCCCCTGGAACAGGCCGAAAGCCCCCGCGACGACAAAGACGTGACTCGGTCTGATGGTGCGCATGCGCACACCCTGGACGAGCGAGACGGCGAAGGCGTCGGCGGCAAGGCCGACCGCGAGAAGAACAAGGGCAAAGAATGTCATACGAACCTCGGCATTCGAATCAGCCCGCATGCGCGGGAACGAGAAGATGCCGAAGGTCTCGCTCGCCTCACCCGAGAACGCATCTCGTCGAGGTGACAAGCCGGGCCGATGGCCAGTATGTCGACTTGCCGCTTCGGATGACTTTCGTCATCCAGGTGGGAACTACTCCCCTTCGATACCCTCCATGGTGGCACGGCCTGCGTGCTACGGTCAAGGCAGGTGATGCGCCAGGCGGCCGCCCCGCCTGACGGGAGAGGATCACGATGTATGCCTGGCACGTGAATCATCCCGGGCCCCTTGAGAGTAGCCCGTTGACATTCCAATCAACCCCCGACCCGGAGCCGGGGCTCGGTGAGGTGCTCATCGCGGTGAGCACTTGCGGCGTCTGCCGCACTGACCTGCACGTTTCCGAGGGGGACCTGCCCGTGCACCGCGACGGCGTTACGCCCGGCCACGAGGTGGTCGGGACCGTCTCCGCACTCGGGGCGGGGGTGACCGATCTGCGCGTGGGAGATCGCGTCGGGCTTGCTTGGTTGCACTCCACCTGCGGGACGTGCCGTTACTGTCGTGCCGGGGCTGAGAACCTGTGCCCGGCATCCACCTACACCGGCTGGGATGTCAACGGCGGTTACGCCGAGTACGCCATCGGGCAGGCGTCGTTCGTCTACCCGCTACCCGACGCCTACGACGACGAACACCTGGCACCCTTGCTGTGCGCGGGAATCATCGGGTACCGCGCTTTGAAGAGAGCAGGGATGCACGAGGATGCGCACGGGTGGCGTCTCGGCCTGTGGGGATTCGGCGGGTCTGCGCACCTGGCCGCCCAGGTCGCAATCGCCGCCGGTGCCCGCGTACACGTCATGACGCGCGAACCTGCCTCACGGGAGCTCGCACTCAGCCTGGGGGCCGCGAGCGCCCAAGATTTCACTGCTGACCCTCCCGAAAAGCTCGACGGGGCCGTCTTTTTCGCGCCCGTGGGCGACCATATTCCGGCGGTGATGCGCGCCCTGGATCGTGGCGGTGTTCTCGCCACCGCGGGGATCTACCTGACGGACATCCCCACCCTGCACTACGAGCAGGACCTGTTCTACGAGAAGGAGATCCGCTCGGTCACCTCGAACACCCGGGAGGATGGCCGCGAGTTCCTCGCGTTCGCTCAGCGGCATCCGCTCACCGTGGATACGCACCCGTACCCGCTGGATGCCGCGGCACAGGCTCTGGCTGACCTGAAGGCCGGCGCCTTCGCAGGGGCTGCGGTCCTGACGGTCTGAGTCCGCGTCTGCCGAGGCTGGCGGGAGGCGGGCACCTGCGCGCGGGCGACCCTCTTCCTGCACCAAACTGTGCATCCGGACAGATATTGGCGTGTCTTGTGCTTCCGCTTTGGCTCATCAGGGCTTAAGAGTCGCCACAATGGCAGAGTCTGCCTAACGTGAGCACCAGGAGTTGCGGGAGCCCCGCGCATCCTGGCTCCACCTGAACGTGCACGGAGTTCCCGCAGACTCTCCGACTGACCATGAACGGTTCTCGCACCCACCGTGGCCCCATCTGGGAAGGATGGGCGCGAGTGTAGAGAGAGCAGGTTGTCATGACACGAGTCGCATTCATCACCGGAGCAGCCCAGGGTATCGGCAAAGCGATAGCCCAGCGGCTGTCACATGACGGGTTCGCCGTCGCTATCGCAGACTTCAACGAGGAGGGCGCACGGAAGACCGCAGACGAGATCACGAAGGCGGGCGGAACTGCATTCGCCGTGAAAGTGGACGTCGCCGATCGCGACTCCATGTTCGCCGCCGTGGAGAAAGCCCAGCAGGCCCTGGGTGGGCTGGACGTTCTGGTCAATAACGCGGGTGTCGCACCCACGACGCCTCTGAATACGATCACTCCCGAGATCTACCGCAGGACCTTCGACATCAACGTCGGGGGAACGCTGTGGGGGGCTCAAGCCGCGGTGAAAGCGTTCACGAGTCTGGGTCACGGCGGGAAGATCATCAACGCCTCCAGCCAGGCCGGACAGGTGGGCAACCCCAACCTGGCCGTGTACGGGGCGACCAAATTCGCCATCCGCGGGATCACGCAGACCCTGGCTCGGGATCTCGCATCCCAAGGCATCACCGTGAACGCCTACTGCCCCGGCATCGTGCGCACCCCCATGATGTTGGACATCGCCCACCAGGTGGCGGTCAATGCCGGGAAGGATGACGAGTGGGGGATGCAAACCTTTGCGAAGGACATCGCCCTGGGGCGGCTCTCCGAACCGGAGGACGTCGCCGCGTGTGTGTCCTACCTGGCCGGCCCGGATTCTGATTACATGACTGGGCAGGCACTGATCATCGACGGAGGAATGGTCTTCAACTGATTCCATTCCCCTGAGGTGGGCGGGTGTGCCTGGAGCGCACCCGCCCACACGTGCGTCTCCTGCGGGAAGAGACCGCCACCCCCGGCAACGCCCGTCTATCCCCGTTCAGAAACATCACAGAAACCCCCGCACGCTAGCATCTCCCCGGGGGCGCGAGCGACGCGCAGCACAACACTCGCGAGCATCCGGATACCGCCCACAACAAAGGAGACACCAATGGCCGCAGATACGGAGAAGCCCGCCACGGGCTGGGGCTGGAAACTGCACGGTGACGGCGCGCACATCGCCGCGGGAACCGTGGTGGCCCCGGACGAACGTCTTACCTGGCCGCGCACGATCGGTATCGGCGTCCAGCATGTTGTCGCCATGTTTGGTGCCACATTCTTGGTGCCGGTATTGATCGGGTTCCCTCCCTCGACGACGCTGTTCTTCAGCGGGATCGGCACGCTGCTGTTCCTGCTGATCACCCGCAACCGCGTGCCCAGCTACCTCGGTTCCAGCTTCGCATTCCTGGCCCCTGTGATGGCGATCGCCCCGCTGGCCGACGGCGCGAGCACGCTGGATGCCGGACAGTTCGGCCCGGCACTCGGCGGGATCGTGCTCGCAGGCGGCACCCTCGCGATCATCGGGTTGATCGTCCACTTTGTGGGAACCCATTGGATCGAGGTGCTCATGCCCCCGGCAGTCACCGGAACGATCGTGGCCCTGATCGGCCTCAATCTCGCTCCAAGTGCGAAGTCCAATTTCGACACGGATCCGATCGCCGCAACAGTCACCCTCGTCGTGATCCTGCTGGTCACAGTGCTGTTCCGCGGGCTGATCGGCCGCCTGTCCATCCTGCTTGGCGTGGTCGCCGGGTACCTGACCGCCCTGGCGACCGGGAGCATCGACTTCTCCGGCGTCGCCTCCGCGTCCTGGATCGGGTTGCCAACCTTCCACACCCCGACCTTCACGCCACAGATTTTCGGGCTGTTCCTCCCGGTCGTGCTGGTCCTGATCGCGGAAAACATCGGTCACGTCAAGACGGTTGCGGCCATGACCGGAGAAAACCTCGACAAGTACATGGGACGGGCCTTGTTCGCAGACGGCATCTCCACCACCCTCGCGGGGATGGGCGGCGGTGCTGCGACGACCACCTACGCCGAGAATATCGGTGTCATGGCCGCCAGCCGGGTGTACTCGACAGCCGCCTACTGGGTGGCTGGCGTCACCGCCATCCTGCTCGGGCTCTGCCCGAAGTTCGGGGCGTTCATCGCGACCATCCCCTCGGGCGTCCTCGGCGGTGCGGGTGTTGCCCTGTACGGGATGATCGGCATCCTCGGAGCTCGTATCTGGGTGGAGAACCGAGTTAACTTCGCCTCGGCGACGAACCTGCTGACCGCGGCCGTCGGACTCATTCTTGCCATTGCGGACTTCACCCTCGTGATCGGCAACCTCACCTTCGGTGGCATCGCCCTTGGCGCGTTCGGGAGCATCGCCGTCTACCACGCTATGAAGGCGATCGGGCGAGCCCGCGGCACCGACACCACCGTCGATGACGAGGCGCTGCACGCAGGCCAGACCCCTGAGGCAGGAAACCCCACCCTCGTGGACTGATATCCGCACGTGGGGGATGCGCACGCCGCGCATCCCCCACACCAGGCGCACCACTGACGACGAGGTGGCGGCACCGCACCAGAACCATGGTGCGTGGTTGTACGTTCGGCCGCAGAGATGTCCGTACCGGCCGGTACAGTGAGTGCGACGACGGCGGAAAGGGGCGTTCGTGGCGTTCTTCACCTCCCGGGACAGCTTCATCCTCAGCCCCAGCGATCTGACCTCCGCGGGGCAGTGCGAGTACGCCTGGCTGCGTCACATTGACGCGCAGCTGGGCCGCATCCCGGCACTGACAGAGGAAGACCCGCTGCTGGACACCCTCGCGCGCCTGGGTGACGCCCATGAGGCGCGCCACCTGGAGGGGTTTCGCACCCACTGTGGAACCGACAACGTCACCGTGATCCCCCGGCCCGATCCGTACACCCCGGAAGGCCTGGCCCGGGCCGCGGCCCGCACCGAGACCGCCCTGCAGGCGCGTACCCCTGTCATCGCACAGGCGGCATTCTTCGACGGCGGATTCGCCGGGTTCGCGGATTTCCTCATCCTCACCCAAGACGGGCGATACGAGGTGTGGGATGCGAAGCTGGCCCGCCATGCGCGCGTGACCGCCCTCCTCCAGATCTCGGCGTACGCCGACCAGCTGGACCGCCTGGGTATCCCCCGCAGCGAGTACGGTACGCTCCTGCTCGGCGATGACAGCACCTTTCAGCACTCGCTGACCAAGAGCATCCCCGTGTATCGCGCCCGGCGAGCGCAGCTCGAATCCCTGCTGCGCGAACACCTGACCGAGTCCGGCCCGATCACCTGGCGGGATGCCCGTGTCACCGCCTGCGGGGCGTGCCCGCACTGTGCGGAGGCGATCCAGGCCACCGACGACCTTTTCCAGATCGCCACGATGAGCTCGACCCAACGTCAGCGGCTGATAGACGCAGGCGTCACCACCCTGACGGAGCTGGCCCGCGCCACCAGACCGACACCGGGGATCGCCTTGTCCCGGTGGTCGCAGCTACACGCACAGGCCCAGCTCCAGCTGGCTGCCCGCGAGCACGCGGGGGCTCCCCCCGTCGAACTGCTGAGCACCGAGGCAATCCGCAGCATGCCATCCCCCGATCCCGGAGATGTGTTCTTCGACTTCGAGGGGGACCCGCTGTGGGCCGCATCCGGGGGCACGATGGATGGCCTGGAGTACCTGTTCGGGGTCGTGGATCTGACCGCGAATGGAGCACCCCGGTATCTGCCCCTGTGGGCGCATGACCGGCACGAGGAGCGCGAGGCGCTGATCCGGTTCCTGGACTATGTGCGCACGCGCCGGGATCAGTACCCAGGGATGCACATTTACCACTATGCGAGTTACGAACAGACCGCGTTGAAGCGCCTCACGGTGCGGCACAGCTGGGGCGAGGATTTCCTGGACGACCTGCTGCGGGCGGGGGTGTTCGTGGACCTGTATCCGATCGTGCGGCACAGCATCCGCGTCGGGCAGCCGTCCTACAGCATCAAGAAACTGGAACCGCTGTACATGGGCGACGAGCTGCGCGACAGTACCGGGGTCACGAACGCGGGTGATTCCGTCGTGGAGTATCACCGCTTTCGCGCAGCTGTTGACGCAGGCGACACCATCGAGGCCGACGGGATCTTGAAGCGGATCGCGGACTACAACCGGTACGACTGCATCTCGACCCTGCGGCTGCGGAACTGGCTGATGAGTCTGGCCCCGCGGGACCACGCCACGGACGGCACCGCCTCGGGCATCTCGGTCGCGGGCTCGGACGCCACAGAGGCGGATGCGCCGTCGCGGTCCAGCCAGCGTGCGCACGAGCTGAGCGACCTTGCTGCACGCCTGAACGCCACGATCCCCGACAATCCCGCGGAACGTTCCCCCGAGCAGCAAGCGGTCGCCCTGGTGTCGGCTGCCCTCGGGTACTACCGCCGGGAGGACAAGCCCTACTGGTGGGGGTATTTCGGGCGTTTCACCGACCCACCCGATCAGTGGCAGGACACCCGCTCGAGCGCGCTGTTCGACACCGTCGTGCGCGTCGGACCCTGGCAGCGCGTGGGGCGTGCACGCACCGCTTCCCGCGAACTCACCGTATCTGCTGTGCTTGAGGAGGGCTCGAGCATCCAGCCCGGCGTGGCGGTCAAGCTCCTGTACGAGGACCTCCCCGAGCAGGTGGAGGCGCACCCGCGGTATCAGCGGGAGGAGGTGACCTCGGGGAAGGTGCTGTCGGTTGCCGCCACGGCGACGGGTCACGCGACGATCACGCTTACCGAAAAGTTGCGCCGGGGGATGGTCGACTTCCCGCAGCTACCTATGGCGATGTTTGTATCCACCCACGTGTCGGCGGGCCCGCTGGAGGATGCGATTGCGGATTTCGCCGAGAGCATCCTCCCAGAAGGCGTCCTTCCCCCCAGCGCACTGTCAGACCTGCTGACACGGCGGTCACCCCGATTAGACGCCAACGCCATATTCCGTCCAGGGAATACGTTTCAGGAGGCGGTGGAGGCTCTCACCTCGATGGAGGATTCCTATCTCGCGGTGCAAGGTCCCCCCGGAACTGGAAAGACCTACTTGGGGTCCCACGTTGTCGCCGCCCTTGTCACGCAGGGGTGGCGCGTTGGAGTGACAGCCCAGTCGCATGCGGTGATAGAGAATTTCCTGCGCGCAGTTCACAAGGCAGGCGTGGACGCGTCACGGATCGTGCGGATTCGCAACACCGCCGCCAGTAGCGACGACCCCTTTGTCACCGTATCGAACGCAGGACAGGTGCCGGACACTCCAGGTGTTGTCATCGGCGGCACAGCGTGGTCGTTCGCGAACCCTGCACTGGAGGAGCTCGACGTACTCGTGATCGAGGAGGCCGGGCAGTTCGCCC
Organism: Micrococcales bacterium UBA3913; assembly: GCA_002391425.1. GTDB lineage: Bacteria > Actinomycetota > Actinomycetes > Actinomycetales > Microbacteriaceae > UBA3913. Next base: position 33,018 of record DGEZ01000123.1, read on the forward strand.
TCGCCCACACCGTCGCGGTGTCCCAGGCTGCGCGTCGCCTACTCCTGCTCGGCGATCCCCAGCAGCTCCCGCAAGTAGTTCAGGGCAGCCATCCAGAACCGATCGACTCGTCCGCGCTGGGCTGGCTGATCGGCGATCACGACACGATGCCGCCGACGCGGGGGTACTTCCTGTCTCGCACCCGCCGCATGCACAGCACACTGGCCGCTGCGGTGTCACGCCTCGCCTACGGCGGGCGCCTCCGCGCAGTCACGGAGGTGACGGACAGCCGGCGGCTGCACGAAGTAGCCCCCGGCCTGCACGCCGTCCCCGTTCCCCACCGGGGCAACTCTGTGGCCTCGCCGGAGGAGGCCAACGCGCTGGTGGGGCGCATCATCTCCCTGCTCGGCTCCCCGTGGAGCGATGGCGTCCACGCGGAAAGGCCGTTGTCCGCCGCGGACGTTATCGTGGTCGCTCCCTACAACGCACAAGTTGCCCTGCTGCGTAGCCGGCTGGACCGTGCGGGGCTCACGGAAACGCCCGTGGGCACCGTCGACCGGTTCCAAGGCAAAGAGGCCGTCATCGCCATGGTCTCGCTCGCTTCGTCCGGCGACGGCATCAGCCGGGGCCTCAGTTTTCTGCTCGACGAGCACCGCCTCAACGTCGCGATCTCCCGCGGGCAGTGGGCGTCCTACCTGTTTTTTAGCCCCGGGTTGCTCAGCCTTACCCCCGAGAGCATCCAGGAGGTGGACCTGCTCGGTGGCTTCCTGGGACTGATCGCGCCGTAACCGCCTGAGCAGGACCCGACTGGACCCGGCCTCGCATCAGATCGTGTGCGACCAGTCCAGCCCCGCGAGGGACGATTCCTCAATGAGCTCGCGGTTTTCCCGCACGAAAGAGTTCGCCGCATTCATCATGTCGATATCGGGCCGGAGGGGCCGACCGTCGATGCTCTTGACCGTGTGAATGGTGGAGCCTCCCATGGTCCAGATCGCGTCAGCCGACAGGAGCGCCGAGGTGGGAATCTTGCCGTAGCGGGTTTTCAGACCCTGGTGTTCCAGGTAGGCGAAGAACTCACGCTGGGTGGTTCCGGCGAGGATACCAAGCGACGGATCGGAGGTGACGTACTCGTCGCCGATGCGCAACACCACCGAGGCGGTGGCTGCCTCCAGGAGGTAGCCGTCGGTCGAGTAGAAGATCGTCTCGTCGGCGTCATGGGCGTGCAGGTAGCGGTAGGTCGCCATGTTCATCGCGTAGGA
>DGEZ01000123.1:34545-37520 GCA_002391425.1 Micrococcales bacterium UBA3913
GCTACGCCCTTGGGCAGAGAAAGCAGGCGCACCTCATCAGGCATGTGTGGATGCGCGGGGTCCCGCTGATCCATGTAAATGAACACGTGCGGAGTTCCCGCACCCTGTGCCCTTCCCGGACGGGTTTCCGGGTCCATGCCGCGAGTCACCAGCACGCGAATCTGCGAATCGGCGTCGCCGAACTCGCCGTTGTGGTGCTCAATGATCTGACGTGCAGCCTCGAGCCAGCCGTCGACGCGCAGACGCGGATAGTCTGCGAGCCGGGCGGAGTTCGACAGCCGCCAGATGTGCAGCTTCCACGCCAGGGGCGTGCCCTTCCACACGGTGGTCGCCTCGAAGATTCCATCGCCGCGAATCACGGCCAAATCAAAGACGCTCACCTGGGGGTGCATCGGGTCCACGTACGTAATATCAAGGTCACTGGAGACGCCGGGAAGCTCAAAAAGAGCCCCCGGGCTCACCACTGCCAATGTCGTCCGCGGCTTCTCCAATTGGTCTGCACTCATACCCGATAGTCCTTTCACACATTCACCCGGTAGCCGCTAGAACAGCGGAGGGTGACACACCCGGGCGGATCCAAGCGCCATCATATCCGCCTCATGTGTCGTGTTTGTAGCGTGCCAGGAGGCCGACCCCATGACCGGGCAAAACAGCGCCATTGGCTGCTCCCTGACCGTCATGTGTGTGCGGGGGTGATCGGGTGCGCTCGGTGAGAGGGGAAACTCACCAGAGGCTTCCGACCACCCCCGCGACGGCCCCCAGTGCCGACCTTTTCGGTGGTTTCCCGCGGTCATATCGCTATCGGCACTCAGGGATCCTCTGTGGCATCACGGGCGGTGACGTCTCGCGGTTACACCACGAGGCTCAGCCCCATGATGGTGACGATGCCCACGACGGAGAGTGTCGTCTCCATCAGGGACCAGGTCTTGAACGTCTGCCCGACGGTCATGCCGAAGTACTCCTTGACCAGCCAGAAGCCCGCGTCGTTCACGTGGCTGAGGAACACCGACCCGGCACCGATGGCGAGCACCATCAGGGCGGCCTCGGTCGGCGCGAGCCCTTGAACGAGCGGAGCCATGATTCCGGATGCGGTGACGGTGGCCACCGTGGCGGACCCTGTTGCCAGGCGGATGAGTACCGATACGAGCCAGGCCGCGAGCAGCAGGGGCAGTCCCATCTGGGTGATACCGCCGGCGATCGTGTCGGCAATGCCGGAGTCGACGAGTGTCTGCTTGAAGCCGCCACCGGCGCCGACGATGAGCAGGATGCTCGCGATCGGACCCAGGGATGCCCCGATCCGCTTGCTCACCTCACCAGCGGAAGACCCCAGACCGTACCCAAGCAGGAACATCGCGGCCACCGTCGTGATGGACAGGGCAATCAGCGGGGTCCCCACGAATGCGATCGCTGCACCCACACCGGCACCATCGACTCCGAGAAGCTCGACAACGGTAGCCGCCAGCATGAGCACGACCGGCAGGAGGACGACGAGAATGGCCACCCAGAAGTGGGGCTTCTTGCTGTCCTGGGGCGCAGACACCGCATCCCCGAGCAGTCCCATATTCGCCTCGATAGGCACCCACTTCGCCATCACCTTGCCCAGCAGCGGACCGGCGATCGCGACACAGGGGATGGCCACAATCAGGCCGAACCCGAGGGTCAGCCCGAGGTTCGCCCCAAGCGCCTCGATAGCAATGAGCGGCCCCGGGTGCGGCGGGATCAGCCCGTGCAGGGCAGACAGACCAGCCAATGCGGGGATGCCCAGCAGCACCACCGGGAGCTTAGCCCGGTGCGCGGCGGCCATCACCACGGGGATCAGGATGACCACGCCGACCTCGAAGAAGAGAGGGATGCCGATGATGAACGCGACGAGGGCGAGCGCCCAGGGAAGTCTCTTCACCGGGGTTTTCGCCAGGATCGCATCCACGATGACGTCGGATCCTCCCGAGGATGTCAGGAGGGCACCGATGATCGTGCCGAGCACGATGAGTAACCCCACCCCGGAGAGCGTGCTGCCCAATCCGGTGGTGAAGCTCGAGAACATTTCCGTATAGCTGACGCCCGCGCACAGAGCCATGACCCCGGAACCCGCCATGAGCGCGAGGGGAGGGGTGAACTTTGAACCAGACGATGAGCACAATGATCGACGCGATACCCACGAGGGCCGCGACGACGAGTCCTGCTGCAGACACTGTCAAACTCCTTTGTTATGAGTGCATTGTGTGGGGGTTAGCGGTTGAGGTGACTCTCCGCTGGGGTGAGTGCGAAGTATGTGATGATCTCGTCGACGATCTCGTCCACACTTTGCGTGATGGGCAGGGTGAGGCCATCCTCGTCCGCATCGAGCGACTCGAGGGTGTCCAGCTGAGAAGGCAATAGTGACGGTGGCATGAAGTGACCTTTGCGTGCCGACAGGCGCCCGGCGAGCACCTGCTCGCTCCCGGCCAGGTGAACGAACACCACGCGTCCGGGGGCCTCGCGCAGCCGGTCGCGGTAGGCGCGCTTGAGAGCCGAGCAGGTCACGATGGTGGATGCGCCGGCGGACTCCTCCGCGGACATCCACTCGGTAATCTTGCGCAGCCACGGCCAGCGGTCTTCGTCTGTCAGGGGAATGCCCGAGGCCATCTTGGCGACGTTGCTCTCGGGGTGCAGATCGTCTCCTTCGGCCAGAGGCCATCCCAGACGGTCGCGCAAGGCTTCTGCAACAGTTGATTTTCCACTACCGGCAACACCCATGATGACGATGTGCAGATGTGCCATGTCCGCCTCCTCAATACCTCGTTGTATCAACACAGATGACCATACACCTATGTGGGAGTACTACTCAACCCATTAGGAGTACGTATAAGGCTTACGTGTGCGCTCCGGTATGCTCAGGATGACGCAAGGGGAGGCTGCACGGTGTCTGAGTCTGAGGTGAATACGCCACTGCTATACCAGGCGATTTCCCAGACGCTCGGCATCGAGATCATCGA
>DGEZ01000123.1:37751-38666 GCA_002391425.1 Micrococcales bacterium UBA3913
TCCGCCCGACGCAGGCACGGCATCGTCGCCCAGCCGATCGACCGGTGGATGGTGTTAGATGTGCGGCTCATCGACTGGCGGTTGCGCTCCACGAAACGCCGCGAGCAGTTGCTCTCCCTCACCCAGTTGCGTATGGCGATCGAGCCGGCAGCCGCGGAGTATTCGGCGCGGCGTGCATCCCCCGAGGACCGCGCACAGATCCTGCCCATCTCGGCAGAACTTCGCCGCACCGGGGAAGCCGGGGATCTCACCACGTTCATGCGACACGACATCGCATTCCACCGGCTCCTGCTGCAGCTCAGCGGCAACGAGATGTTCGCGGCGCTCAGTGACGTCGTCTCGATCGTGCTCCAGGGACGCACAGAACTCGGCCTTATGCCCGAGAAGCCCAAGCCCGTCGCCCTGGCCCTGCATGAGCAGGTTGCCCGGGCGGTGTATCACGGGGATGCGGACCAGGCCCGCACCGCGATGTTCGGGATCCTGGATGAGGTCCGCGAAGTCTTCGACAGCTCCTCCGGCGGTTCGGACGGCGCATCCGAAAACTCGAATTGACCCTGCTTTTTCCCGCTACTGCAGCACCCGAACGCGGCAGACGGCCACGAGGCGCCCCGGCATTCACCTAGTGCGGTGGGCCTGGGATTCGAAACCTAACCAGCGTCCTGTAGATAGGCGGCAGATCGGCTACTTCCCGCTAAAACACTGGCATGTTGAGTTATTGCAGATCGGTTAGATTACGTCGATTCTCGGCAAAGTGTGGGCAAAATGTGGGCACGGGACGCTGTGGACACCCCGTAGACCAGCCTCACACGCATGAGGAACCTCGACTCGATCTTCTACTACGAGCGATGCAGTAGGAAATACGGACAGCCTCACGCGCGCGAGACTAAGACCGCAGAAACAGCCCTAGAACGCCCT
>DGEZ01000062.1:0-391 GCA_002391425.1 Micrococcales bacterium UBA3913
CGAGAGCGCCGGTGAGGCCGGTAGGTGCCCACGTCGTGATCGCAACGACCGCTGCCAGCTGGATCATCAAGGTGACGAGCATGGCTACCGCCAGGTACCGATAGTCCTCCGCCCCGATGAGGATGCCGTCCAGGATGAACGTGTATCCAGCCAGGGGCAGACCGGCGGCCATGAGCAGGATCGTCGCGGGCAGGGCGCTCAATACGGCGGGGTCGCTGGTGAAGGCGTGTCCCAGCACCGGGCTGAGAGCGGCGGCGAGGATGCCGATCACGATGCCGGCGAGCCACCCCCAGCGAGTGAGCCGAACCGCATACGCCTGCATACCGGATCCCTCCCCGCGGGCCTTGCCGACCAGGGCCTGCGCCGCGATGGCGAGGGAATCGAGGGCAAA
>DGEZ01000062.1:635-898 GCA_002391425.1 Micrococcales bacterium UBA3913
GCCGCGACCCAGACTGTGGCCAACACGCAGATGCGCAGGCTCACCGTGCGCAGGAACAACCACCACGAGCTGGCCGCGACACCTCCGACATCGCTCCACCTTGGGCGCAGGCTGGCACGCTCGCGCCGAGCAGCACGCCGCACGAGCAGGATGTAGGCCACGGCCATCCCCCACTGGGCGAGGGCGGTACCCACGCCGGAGCCGACCACGCCCAGGCCAGCTCCATAGATGAGCACCGCATTGAGGACGATGTTCGCACCGAA
>DGEZ01000062.1:1181-15938 GCA_002391425.1 Micrococcales bacterium UBA3913
GTCCGGGTGTCCTGCAGCCCCCGCAGCACGCCGGTGCCCGCGAACACGAGCAGCATCGCGGGAACCCCCCACAGGGATGCGGACAGGTACCCGTGGGCCTGACCCGCCACCTCGGGCGTGACGCCGAACGCCTCCACCATGAGACCAGCGGTGGGCAGGCCCACGGCGAGCAGAACCACGCCGATGAGCGCGGCCAGCCACATCCCGCTTACCCCAGCGGTGAGGGCGAGGTCGCGCCGCCCCTCGCCCAGGTGGCGGGCGACCGCAGGGGTTGTGGCGTAGGCGAGGAACACCATGAGCCCGACAAGAGTCTGGAGGATATTCGTCGCCACGGCGAGCGCCGCGAGAGCATCCTGACCGAGGTGTCCGACCATCGCCGTATCGGCCAGGAGGAACAGGGGCTCCACGAGCAGGGCGCCCAGGGCAGGGATGGCGAGCCCGGCGATGTCGCGGTCGATGCGTGCGGGGGAGGTCACCATTGCATCGTATGCGGTCCGGCCTCCTCGCGGGCGGGCGCCGTGCTGTGCTGGCGCACGCCGGCTCAGCGCCGCGGGCGGGTGCGGCCAGGGTGATGCCCCCGGCGGGTGCGGCTAGGGTGGTGGCATGACACGTGCGTCCGGTATCACCATCTCCACCCTTGACCCCGCGACTCGTCCCCAGGACGACCTGTACCGCCATGTCAATGGCACCTGGCTGGCTCACACGACGATCCCGGAGGACCGTGCCCGCTACGGCGCGTTCCTCATGCTCGCTGAGGCGTCGGAAAAGGCGGTGCACCAGATCATCGAGGACGCGGCCACGGCGCAGGAACCCAGCGAGAACGAGCGCAAGATTGGCGCGCTCTACGCCAGCTTCATGGATGAGGAGGCGATTGAGGCCCGCGGCGTGACTCCCATCGCGGCCGACCTGGAGCGGGTGATGTCGGTGGAGACACTGGACGAGTTCGTGCAGGTGGCCGGGCAGTCCTGGCGCTATGGCGCGGGCGGCTTCGTCGGCCTGTTCGTCAACGGTGACTTCGCCGATCCGGACAAGACCGTGGCGTTCATGATGCAGGCGGGTATCGGGCTGCCGGACGAGAGCTACTATCGCGAGGACTCGTTCGCACAGGTGCGCGAACAGTACGTCGCGCACATCGAGCGCATCTTCGAACTGGCGGGCGTGCCTGAGGCCGCTTCGGGGGCGCGCCTGGCTTTCGACCTGGAGACGGAGATCGCCTCGCATCACTGGGATGTGGTGGCTAGCCGCGACTGGGAGCGGATGTACAACGTGCGCTCTTTCGCGCAGTTGCAGGAGCTCACCCCGGGGTTCGACTGGGGTGCGTACCTGGCCGCGGCTGACATCCCCGAGGAGAAACTCGCCGAGCTGGTCGTGACCCAGGAGGACGCCATCCAGGCCACGCTGAATCTCGTGGATGTGGCACACCTGCCCGCCTGGCGCTACTGGTTGGCGCTGCGGATCATCAACGCATCCGCACCGCTGCTGTCTCGTGCGTTCGTGCAGGAAAACTTCGCCTTCTACGGCACCGTGCTCAGCGGAACCCCCACACTGCGGCCGCGCTGGAAACGGGGCGTGAGCTTGGTGGAGTCGGCCATGGGCGAGGCGGTGGGCGAGCTGTACGTGCAGCGGCATTTCCCTGCGGAGGCGAAGCGGCGCATGGACGACCTGGTCGCGAACCTGCTTGGGGCGTACCGCGAGAGCATCCAGACCCTGTCCTGGATGAGCGACGAGACGAAGACGCGGGCGCTGGACAAGCTTGGGCAGTTCACCCCGAAGATCGGATACCCGGTGCGCTGGCGGGACTACACGGAGCTGGAGGTGGACGCCACCGATGTGATCGCGAACAGCCGTGCGATAGCGGAGTTCCAGCAGCGCATCGAGCTGGACAAGCTCGGCAAGCCTGTCGACCGGGATGAGTGGGCGATGACTCCGCAGACGGTGAACGCCTACTACAACCCGTCGCTGAACGAGATCGTGTTCCCGGCGGCGATCCTGCAGCCTCCGTTCTTCCAGGTGGATGCGGACGATGCGGCGAACTATGGTGCGATCGGGGCGGTGATTGGCCACGAGATTGGCCACGGGTTCGACGACAACGGTTCCAAGTTCGATGGCACCGGGGCGATGGTGAACTGGTGGACGGACGCAGACCGCGAGGCTTTCGAGAATCTGACGAAGAAGCTCATCGCGCAGTACGATGCGCTCGAACCCGCCGAGGCGCCGGGGCATCACGTCAACGGTGCTCTCACGATCGGCGAGAATATCGGCGACCTGGGCGGCCTGGGCATTGCCTGGAAGGCGTATCTGGCGTCGCAGGAGGGGGCCGAGCTGCCCGTGCTGGATGGGCTGAGCGCGGCCGAGCGGTTCTTCCTGTCCTGGGCGGCGGTGTGGGCGGAGAAGCGTCGCCCGGAGGAGGCGCTCCGGTTGCTGTCCATCGATCCGCACTCTCCGAACGAGTTCCGGTGCAATCAGATTGCGCGCAACCTGGATGTGTTCCACGCTGCGTTCGGAACGCGGCCGGGTGATGGGCTCTGGCTGGACCCGGATCAGCGCGTCACCGTGTGGTGATGGCGAGGAACAGGCAGATGGTCAGAGGTGGATGGGCGTGAGAAACACCCGCGCAACAAAGCGGCCCTACTCTGTGGCTATGGGCGACCTGTTCACTGACTACCCAGCTGCGCCGCGTACGGGTCGCGGTACGAAGACTGCGTGGGACGAGATGTTCGCGTCGTCGGGGAACCCGCGGGACACGTATAAGCAGATCTATTCGGCGCTCGCCGAGATGACCCAGGACGAGTTGCGTAACCGGGCGGCATCCCTGAGCGAATCGTATCTGGCCCAGGGTGTCACGTTTGACTTCGCCGGGGAGGAGCGTCCGTTCCCCCTCGACGCAATCCCCCGGGTGATCAGCAGCGACGACTGGCAGATCGTCGACACAGGTGTGCGGCAGCGCGTGCGCGTGCTGGAGGCGCTGCTGGCCGACATCTACGGGTCGCAGCGCGCGGTCGCCGACGGGGTCATCCCCGCCCATCTCGTGGCGTCTTCGCACTACTTCCACCGAGAGGTATCCGGCATCACGGCATCGAATGGCGTGCGCATCCAGGTCGCCGGCATCGACCTGATTCGCAATGAGGAAGGCCAGTGGCGGGTCCTCGAGGACAACGTTCGCGTGCCCAGCGGTGTCAGCTACGTGATCTCGAACCGTCGAGTCATGACGCAGACTCTTCCCGAGCTGTTCATGTCCATGCGGATCCAGCCGGTGGGCGACTACCCGAATCGGTTGCTTCACTCGTTGCGTGCCGCGGCCCCGGCCGGAGTGGAGGACCCGACCGTGGTTGTACTCACCCCTGGTGTGTACAACTCGGCGTATTTCGAGCACACCCTCTTGGCTCGCCTCATGGGGGTTGAGCTCGTTGAGGGGCGTGACCTGTTCTGCTCCGGGGGCAAGGTGTGGATGCGCACCACGGGCGGCCCTCATCGGGTGGACGTGATCTACCGTCGTGTGGACGACGAGTTCCTGGACCCGCTGCACTTCCGGCCAGACTCCATGCTCGGAGCCCCGGGTCTGTTGCTGGCAGCCCGGCTGGGCAATGTCACGATTGCGAACGCGGTCGGCAACGGCGTCGCCGACGACAAGCTCGTCTACACGTACATGCCTGACTTGACTCGTTACTTCCTGGGGGAGGAGCAGATCATCCCGAATGTCACCACGTGGCGTCTCGAGGAACCGGGGGCCCTGGAGGAGGTGCTCGATCGCCTGGACGAACTGGTGGTCAAGCCCGTGGACGGCTCCGGTGGTAAGGGCATTCTCATCGGCCCGGATGCGTCCGCGAAGGAGCTTGCCGATATGCGCACGAAGCTGCTGCATGACCCGCGCGGCTGGATCGCTCAGCCGGTGGTTCAGCTTTCCACCGTTCCCACGGTGGTCGAGGACGGCGTCCGCCCCCGTCACGTGGACCTGCGGCCGTTCGCGGTCAATGACGGGGAGGACGTCTGGGTCCTTCCGGGCGGACTCACCCGGGTGGCGCTTCCGGAGGGCCAGTTGGTGGTGAATTCGAGCCAGGGCGGCGGCTCGAAGGACACCTGGGTGCTCGGCGGGAACACGCAGATGACGGCCGCGGAGACCGCATCCATCTCGGAGGGGGGCATTCAGGGTCTGGTTGCCGACCAGGCGGCCGTGACCACGTCGATCCGGGTGATTCAGCAGCCCGCGCACGCACCGGAGGATGCACCGAGCTTTGGCGTGCAGCAGCAACAGCAGCAGCAGGCCACGAGTGAGGGAGGGGATGTGCGATGATGCTCTCCCGCATTGCCGAGAGCCTGTTTTGGATCGGTCGATACGTGGCGCGGGCCGACGGTACCGCGCGCATCCTCGACGTCCACCTGCAGCTGCTGCTTGAAGATCCCTGGGTGGATGAGGCGACGGCGTGCAGTTCGCTGGTGGGTGTGATGGGCGCCTGGGTGGACCCCGCGTCGCGTCTAAACCGGCAGACGGTGCTCGATGTGCTGGCGGCGGATCGCAAACAGCCGGCATCGGTGGCGTACTCCCTGACGGCGGCGCGAGAGAATGCGCGCCGGGCGCGCGAGGTGATCAACACCGAGCTGTGGGAAAGCCTCAACCAGACGAAGATGAGAATGCCGCGCAAGGTGCCGTTGGATCGTGCGCACGAGTTCTTCAGCTGGGTGCGCGAGCGCTCCGCCCTCGTGTTCGGCATCGTGGACTCGTCCTCTAGTCGCGATGAGGCGTGGCACTTCTTCACGCTGGGGCTGAGCCTGGAACGCGCGGATATGGCGGCGCGGTTGCTGGCGACGCGGTCGTTGACGGAGGCGTCGGGGCCGAGCTGGACGACGATCTTGCGGTCGTGTGGCGCCTATGAGGCGTATCTGAGAACCTACCGGGGCACTCCATCGGCGACGCGGGCCGCGGAGTTTCTGCTCATGGACCGCCTGTTCCCGCGGTCGATCTGGTTTGCGATCTCGACGGCGGAGGAGTGCCTGCGCAACCTGGGCCCGCGCTCGGAACGCGTCGGCATCTCGGATGCGGCGCTGCGCACCCTGGGGCAGATCCGCAGCCAGCTGGAGTACATGCCGGTACCGGAGATCATCCAGGATCTCACCGGGCATATGGAGGAGGTGCAGTCGGCAACTTCCCTGGCCAGTGAGGAGGTCAGACAGCGCTACTTCCCGACCAACCCCATCCCGAGCTGGGCAGGTGATGCAGTGTGAGGCGGCTTCGGGTCGTTCATCAAACCGGCTTCCGTTACGACGGCGAGGTCAGTGCGTCCTACAACGAGGCGCGGATGCTCCCGGCGACCGGCGGACACCAATTCGTGCTGTCGAGCCAGCTGGACATCTCCCCCAAGGCGCACGTGTACAGCTACCAGGACTACTGGGGGACCCGGGTGAGTGCCTTCGAGGTGCTCACCCCGCACCAGGAACTCTCGCTGACGGCGACCAGCCTCGTGGAGGTTCAGGAGCGTCAGTTCGGGCTGCAGCTGCTCGATTGGGAGGGGATCGCACGCGCGGCGGTATCGCAGGTGACCCTCGTCGAGAAGTTGGACACCACCGCCTTGACTGCGGTCCCCGACGAGGTCGTCGAGCTGGCACGGAGCATCTCCTCCGGCAAGACGCCGGCGCAGGCCGCAGAGGCGATCTGCTTGGAGATCGGCGATCGGATGGAGTACGTTCCGGGATCGACCACCGTGCACTCGACGGCGACGGATGCGTGGCTAAACCGGAAAGGCGTCTGCCAGGACATCTCTCATGTCTGCCTGGGAGCGTTGCGGTCCGTTGGGATTCCGGCCCGGTACGCGTCCGGATACCTGCATCCGGATGACGACGCCGAGATCGGCCAGCCGGTGACGGGAGAATCCCACGCCTGGGTGGAGTGGTTCACGGGGGAGTGGAATGGCTTCGATCCCACGAATTCCCGCCCCATTGGCGGCAAGCACGTGGTCGTCGGGCGAGGCCGGGACTACGCGGATGTGCCTCCCCTGCGGGGAGTGTACGCCGGACCGTATGCGTCGGAGCTGTTCGTCTCCGTGACCGTAACCCTGGAGGCGTGACCTCTCACAGTGGCTGCCCAGGACACCCGCCTGGGGTGGGCGCCGTGCCGCGTGGCAAGATGGAGGGCGGCACATGGACGTGCCGTAAGGTCTTAGGTCGTAGGGTGAGTGAATAACATGACACAGTCACACGGTGAATACAAGGTTCCCGGCGGCAAGCTTGTCGTCGCCGACATCGAGCATGATGGGGAGCGGATCACGTCCGCATCCATCGCGGGCGACTTCTTTCTCGAACCCGATGACGCACTCGATGACATCAATCGGGCGCTCACGGGGCTCTCGACGGGTGCGACAACGGAGGACATCGCTGCGGCGGTCTCCCGCGCGATCCGCCCCGATGCGGTGCTGCTGGGGTTCACCCCGCAAGCCGTCGCCGTCACCGTGCGCCGGGCGATCGCGCGCGCGACGAGCTGGCACGACTTCGACTGGCAGCTGATCCATACGGCCCCGCAGGACCCGCAGCTTCACTTGGCACTCGATCAGGTGCTTGCCGAGGAAGTCGCCGCGGGTCAGCGCAAGCCCACATTGCGCATCTGGGAGTGGGAGAAGCCGGCGGTGGTGATCGGCTCCTTCCAGTCGGTGCGCAATGAGGTGGACCTGGAAGCGGCGCGCAAGTACAACATCCCGGTCGTACGGCGCATCTCTGGTGGCGGAGCGATGTTCATGGAGGCCGGGAATGTCGTGACCTATTCTCTATACGCCCCCACCAGCCTCGTCGAGGGCATGAGTTTCGCGGACTCCTATGCATTCCTGGACGACTGGGTGCTCGTTGCCTTGCGCAAGCTCGGCGTCAATGCGGTGTATCAGCCGCTGAACGATATCGCCTCCGACCACGGCAAGATCGGCGGTGCCGCGCAGAAGCGGCTGGGTTCTGGCGCGGTGATGCACCACGTGACGATGAGCTACAACATCGATGCGGACAAGATGGTGGAGGTGCTGCGCATCGGCCGCGAGAAGCTCTCCGACAAGGGCACGAAGTCCGCGAAGAAGCGCGTCGACCCGCTGAAGGCGCAGACCGGTAAGCCGCGTGCGGAGATCATCGACGAATTGGTGGCCACGTTCCGGTCCCTCTACGGGCTGCACGACGATGAGCTGACACCAGAGGAACTGGAACGAGCCGAGGAGCTGGTTCGCACGAAGTTCGATACGGACGAATGGCTGTACCGGCTTCCATGACGGCATTACGAGAACGGCTTTCACGCCAAGCGGTTATTTATTCCATTCTTGGCATACTTCTGGCAGTGGCTGTGCTGTTCTCGTCCATGATCGGCCAGGTGACGATCTCCCCCACGGCGGTGATCGGATCTGTCCTGCGGGCTGTGGGCATCGATACATCCTGGGCTCCGGATTCCGCGCAGCAGGAGGCCACCTTGTGGGCGATCCGGTTCCCCCGAGTCGTCATGGGGATGCTCGTCGGCGCGAGTCTGGCCGTCGCCGGATCCATCATGCAGGCGATCTTCGCCAACCCCCTGGCGGAGCCGGGAGTGGTCGGAGTCTCCTCCGGCGCGGCAGTCGGGGCGAGTATCTCCATCGTGCTCGGGCTGTCTGCTTTCGGGGCTTGGGTGACTCCGCTGCTGGCCTTCGCCAGCGCCCTGGTCGCGACGCTGTTCGTCTACTATTTCTCACGCGCGGGCGGACGCAGTGAGGTGGTCACGCTGCTGCTCACGGGTATTGCCGTGAATGCGTTCACGGGTGCGGCGGTTGCCTTCATGACGTACATGGGGTCGGCGTCGTCGCGCGAGCAGATCGTGTTCTGGCAGTTCGGGAGCCTCAACGGGAGTTTGTGGAGCGAGGTTGGCGTCGTCGCCATCGGCTGTGCGATCGGCCTGGTCGGCGCGATGTGGATATCCCGGCGTCTCGACCTGCTGGCCCTCGGGGACCGCTCCGCGTTCCACCTGGGGGTCAACGTGGAACGGCTCCGCTATGCCGGCGTGCTGCTCACGGTCGTGCTGGTGGGGGTTTCGGTGGCGTTCACCGGAGTGATCGGATTCGTCGGGCTGGTCGTTCCGCACATGATGAGGATGCTGCAGGGGCCCGCCCATCGCCCACTGATCGTGTCCAGCGCGATCGCGGGAGCAGCGCTTCTCGTATTCGCCGATGTGGGCGCTCGCATGATCATTCCCTACGTGGATCTGCCCATCGGCGTGATTACCTCGCTCATCGGCGGGCCCTACTTCTTCTACCTGCTGCGGCGGGCGCGGAAGACGGCCGGGGGGTGGGCGTGATGTCCTCGGCGCTGACCATGCGTGCCGTCACAGTGAACCGCGGCAGCCGCACCATTCTGTCCGACGTAGATCTTCGGGTGCCGTGGGGGGAGCTGGTCGCCGTCGTGGGCCCGAATGGGGCGGGCAAATCGACGTTGCTCAGCGTGGCCGCGGGGGATCTTTCCCCAAGTTCCGGCGACGTTCTCGTGCGCGATCGGTCGCTCCGCGAATACAGCGGACAGGAGCTCGCCCGCCAGCGCGCCGTGCTCACCCAGGAGAACACGGTCGCGTTCCCGTTCACGGTCGAGCAGGTCGTACGTATGGGCCGGAGTCCGTGGCAGGGCGATCCAGCATCGGACGGGGACGACGCCGCGGTCGCGGCAGCACTGTCCGCCGTGGGGATGACCGCGCTGTCCCAGCGGCGGTTCACGCAGTTGTCCGGAGGTGAGCGTGCGCGTGCATCCATGGCCCGGGTGCTGGCCCAGGACACCCCGCTCGTTCTGCTGGACGAACCCACCGCGGCGCTGGATTTGAGGCACCAGGAGGAGGTCCTCACCGGTGCGCGAGAATTGTGCGCGCAGGGCAGGGCGGTTGTCGTGGTGCTGCACGACCTCATGCTCGCCGCCGCCTATGCAGATCGCGTGATCGTGCTGCGGGACGGGCGGGTCGTGGCCGACGGCGTGCCCGTCGAGGTCCTCACCGCGGAGACACTCACGGAGGTATACGACATCCCCATTCGCGTGTCTCGACATCCGGAGACGGACGAGTTGCTCATCCTCCCCCGGCGCCGGTAGGGGGTCTGTTAACCTAACGGTATGTCCCTGACCGAGCTGCTGAGCGCATGCGAGCCGGGGTGTGGAGCGGTTGTCGCCGGGGATGCGCTGGATCTGCTCGCCGAGCTGCCCGATGGGAGCATCCCCCTGATCTACATCGATCCGCCGTTCAACACGGGGCGAAGCCAGCGTCGCCAGGTGCTGCGGCAGGCGGACGCCTCGGAGCAGGCCTCGGCAGTGCGACGCACCGGGTTCGCGGGACGGGAATACGCGGTCGTACGCGAGGCATTGAGGTCCTACGACGATCGATTCGACAACTACTGGGCGTTCCTGGAACCACACGTATCCGAAGCGCGCCGCGTGCTGGCCGAGCACGGCACGCTCTACGTGCACCTCGACTACCGCGAGGCCCACTACGTGAAGGTGATGCTCGACGCGGTCTTCGGCAGGGACTGCTTCCTCAACGAGATCATCTGGGCATACGACTTCGGGGGCAAGGCGACCCGGCGTTGGCCGGCCAAGCACGACACGATTCTCGTGTACGTGAAGAACCCGGGAGCGTACTTCTACGATTCCGCCAGCGTGGACCGCGAACCCTACATGGCGCCAGGGCTGGTGACCCCCGAGAAGGCGGCCCGGGGGAAGCTCCCCACCGATGTGTGGTGGCATACGATCGTCCCCACGAGCGGGGCGGAGAAGACCGGCTACCCGACCCAGAAACCAGAAGGCATTCTGCGGCGGATCGTCTCGGCGTCGAGCCGCCCAGGAGACTGGGTACTCGACTTCTTCGCGGGGTCCGGGACCACCGCCGCGGTTGCCGCCAGTCTCGGCCGGCGATTCATCGCCGTCGACCGGAACCCGGAGGCCATAGAGATAATGCGTCAGCGCCTAGGGCCACAGCTGAGCTCCGTCCTGTCCGTCTAGGATGAGCGCATGACTGCGGCACGGAACAGGCGGCGTGGTGTCTTCGTGGGCGCGGCGAGCCTGCTCCTGATCTCCCTGCTCGCTGGCTGTGCTGACCCCGAGGCTCAGTCATCGCAGCTATCAGGCTCAGCCGACGCCTCCGCCGGCTCATCGAGTGTTTCTGCAGGTGCCTCAGAGTCGGCCTCGAGTGCCCGGCAGCAGGAGTCGACCGAGTCGCCCGCGGCCTCGGCCACGTCGGATGGCCTGTCGCTGGACGAATACTCCACCTCAGCCCCGACATCGCTGTGGGTCGTGGTGAACAAGCAGCGTCCGTTCGACCCTCTGGACTGGGCCCCGGATGATCTGGTCACGGTGACCCTCAACGGCTCGACAGGTCAGCTCCGCAGTGAGGCAGGGGATGCTCTCACGGCGCTGGCCCAGGCGAGCGACCAGGACACGGGCGAGCAGATGACCATCCGCAGTTCCTATCGCTCCTATGACCGGCAGGTCACGGTCTACGACGGGTGGGTGTCACAGTACGGGCAGGAGGAGGCGGACACGATATCGGCCCGTCCGGGGTATTCCGAGCATCAGACCGGTCTGGTTGTCGATATCGCGATCTCCACGGATGAGTGCACGCTCAACGCGTGCTTCGCGGATACCGCCACGGGAGCATGGGTGGCGGAGAACGCGTGGCAATTCGGTTTCATTGTGCGCTACCCGGAGGGTCGCGACGCGACCACCGGGTACGTGTACGAACCGTGGCACCTGAGGTACGTCGGGGTAGAGCTGGCCACGTATATGCACGACAACGGCATCACCGCCTTGGAAGACGTCTTCGGGTTGGGCGACGCGGCAGACTATTAAGCCCCTGGAGCCGCCGGCACATCAGGCGGTCGGTGTGTGCACCTTGACGGCTAGGCTCTGCGGGTCTATCCAGAAGCGCATCCGTGCCGCATCCCCGAAAGTGTCCCCGTCGATCTGACACGGAAGCGGGTTCTCCGGGTGGATGGTCACGGAATGCCCCCGCGCGTACTCAAACGCCTTGCTCTTCCAGGTGCGCCACGAGACGCCACGCCGGGAACTGCGCTGGTGCAGGATGATGCGATTGTCGATCGCGACCCGGCCCCAGAGCCTCAGCCACCCCCAGAATGATCTCGGCCCGATGTAGAGCACGTCGAGGATACCGTCGTCGATTGAGGCGTCGGGCAGGAGCACGAGTGAGGGCGGGAAGCTGCCGCAATTTGCCACGAGCACCATGTGCACCTTCTCGGTGAAGGGTCGGCGGTCATCAATCCCGATGTGCACCGGGGTGCGTTTGCTCTTCACCACTGCTCGTAGCCCGCCCTCTGCGTAGGCGAGGACGCCCACCTTCTGCTTCGCCTGGGGTCGAGTCTCTTCCATGGTCGCAGCATCCAATCCCAGTCCGGCCGCGACGAGGAACGTGTGCTGCATGGTGTGTCCGTCGGGATCCTCCAGCACAAGCTGGCCCACGTCGATCTTCTTCGTGATGCCATGGAAGGCCACATCCACGGCCCTCTCCAGGGTAAATTTGCCCATGTCGAGATTGAGGGCAAGCACATTGCCCGTCCCGCTGGGCAGGAGAGCGAGGGGGATGTCGCTGCTGCGCAGCTGTTCGGCCACCTCCCGCACCGTGCCGTCGCCGCCGGCGGCCATGACGACCTGCGCGCCGGCCGCCAGAGCCCGCCTCGCGGCCTCGCCCCCAGCGTCTTCCGGGGTGGTCTCCAGCCAGAGGGTCGGGCCAAACCCCGCCGCGAGTGCTACCGGGGCGACAGCGCTCTCCAACTCATCCCGAGTGATCTTCGTCGGGTTATAGACGACTGCGGCGATTGCTCTCTCGTGGGGGGCCATAGCGACACTTTACCTGCGACACCTCTAAAGTAGACAGAGTGATCGACCTTCAATTGCTTCGTGAAAACCCTGATGTCGTGCGAGCCAGTCAGCGGGCGCGAGGGTCAGACGAGAACCTCGTCGACGAGGCGCTCGCCGCCGACGCGGCGCGCCGTGAGACGATCGGACGGTTCGAGAAGCTCAGGGCAGAGCAGAACGCCTTCGGGAAGAAGGTAGCCTCCGCTCCGAAAGAGCAAAAGGCTGCCCTCGTGGCGCAGGTTCAGGAACTGTCCGCGCAGGTGAAGGCCGCCGACCAGGCCGCCAAGGACGCCGACGCCACTTTCACGCAGATCGCGGGGCGGATCCAGAACGTCATCATCGACGGGGTGCCCTCCGGAGGTGAGGACGACTTCGTGGTCGTGCGCGAGGTCGGCAGCATCCCGGAGTTCGACTTCGAGCCGAAAGATCACACCGACCTGGGCGAGAGCCTCAAACTGTTTGACATCGCTCGTGGCACGAAAGTTTCGGGGGCACGGTTCTACTACCTGACGGGCATGGGGATGCGCCTCGAACTGGCGCTGATGAACCTCGCCCTGGACCAGGCACTCGCGGCGGGCTTCACGCCCATGATCACCCCCACCCTGGTGCGCCCCGAGATCATGGCTGGGACCGGATTCCTGGGGGAGCACTCGGACGAGATCTACTACCTGCCCGCTGACGAGCTGT
Organism: Micrococcales bacterium UBA3913; assembly: GCA_002391425.1. Classification (GTDB taxonomy): domain Bacteria; phylum Actinomycetota; class Actinomycetes; order Actinomycetales; family Microbacteriaceae; genus UBA3913. The sequence goes on from DGEZ01000062.1 coordinate 13,698, forward strand.
ACCTGACCGGCACGAGTGAGGTGGCGCTCGCGGGCTACCACTCGGGGGAGATTCTCGACCTCTCCCGCGGTCCGCTGCGGTACGCGGGGTGGTCGACGTGCTATCGCCGTGAGGCCGGGTCCTACGGGAAGGACACTCGGGGGATCCTGCGCGTCCACCAGTTCAACAAACTGGAGATGTTCGTGTACACGAACCCAGCGGAGGCTGAGGCGGAGCACGAGAGGCTGCTCGCCTGGCAGGAGGAGATGCTGCACAAGGTGGAGCTTCCCTATCGGGTCATCGACACGGCGGCCGGGGACCTCGGTTCGTCCGCGGCTCGCAAGTTTGATTGCGAGGCGTGGGTGCCCACCCAGGGCAAGTACCGGGAGCTCACGAGCACCTCGAACTGCACGACGTACCAGGCGCGTCGCCTGTCCACCCGGTACCGCGACGGCCAGGGCAAGACGCAGCCGGTGGCGACGCTCAATGGCACGCTCGCGACGACCCGGTGGATTGTGGCGATACTGGAGAATCACCAGCAGGCGGATGGGTCGGTGCGCATCCCCGAGGCCCTGCGCCCCTACTTAGGTGGCGCTGAGACTATTGAGGTTCCGTGACGACTGACACTTTCACCCGTTTTCTCATCTGCCTGGATGTCGACGGCACCGTTCTCGGTGAGGACGGCTCGCTCAGCCAGCGGGTTCGGGATGCTGTGGCGACGGCACGATCGGACGGCCACGCGGTGACGCTGGCGACGGGTCGCAACTGGGAGGCGACGTTCCCGATCCTGGAAATGCTGGGGCTCGAACCGGAGTACGTGGTGTGCGCCAACGGTGCGCTGATCATGCGCCGGATCAAACCGGGCGAGGTCGTGCCCGAGCACGAGAACGGTGCCGCACATGGGTATCGGCAGTACGCGGTCGAGGTGTTCGACCCGACCGAGGTGCTCACGCTGATCCACGACTACCTCCCGGACGCCTCGTACCTTGTCGAGAATGCGTTCGGGCACCGTCGGTATACGCGCGGGATGGACGACTGGAATCTGGAGGGTGCCGAGGAGGTGTCCTTCGAAGGGCTCATGGTGGAACCGGTGATGCGTGTGGTTGTGCAGTCGCCGGACCATACGGAGGAGGACTTCCTGCGCCTGGTCGAAGGGATCGGGCTCAAGCACGTCACCTATGCGATCGGGTGGACATCCTGGCTCGATATCGCCCCGTTCGGGGTGTCCAAGGCCACGGCTTTGGAGCGGGTGCGTCAGGCGATGCAGTACTCGTTGTCTGAGGTGATTGTGGTCGGGGATGGCCGCAACGACATCGAGATGATGGAGTGGGCATCCCGCGGCGGCGGTGTCGGTGTCGCCATGGGGCAGGCCCCGGACGTCGTCAAGGCTGCCGCCTCCCAGGTCACCGGCTCCGTCGAAGATGACGGACTGGCGGTCTTCCTGGAGGAGCTTCCTGGCGCGTCGGGTCCACGCAGTTAGAAACTGTTCTCCCCTCAGTCTTGGTGGGGGCGTGGCCGCGGGTCGCGCTGGGGTGTGGTATCTGCACAGAACAGGCGCACCGCCATTTCCGTGGTGCGTTCCAGGTTGCGCGCACCGTTGGCCAGGGCGGTGGCGAGGTCCGTGGCCCCGTTGGTGATGGGCAGCAGCGCAAGAGCGCCCTCGGAGAGCAACACCTGGGCATCCTCTTTCACCTGCCCGGCGAGGATGACGCACGGAATCTGTGCCCTCCGAGCCACCGCTAACACACCGGAGGGGGTTTTCCCGTACAGAGTCTGGGCGTCCACCGAGCCCTCCCCGGTGAACACGAGATCTGCTCCGCGCACGACCTCGCTGAGGTTCGTGGCGTCAAGGACGAGGTCGATCCCGCGGCGCAGCTGAGCTCCCAGGTGGTAGCGAAGGGCGTGGCCGATACCCCCTGCGGCGCCATCTCCCGGGTTGCTCGCCGAGGTGATACTGCCGTCACACTCGGCGACTCGGCGCAGAACATCGTCGAGTGCGGAGACGTCTTCGGGCCTGGCACCCTTCTGCGGCCCGAACACGGCGGTTGCACCATTGGTGCCGAGCAGAGGATTCGTCACATCGCACGCGACCTCAATGTGAGCGTCGCGGATGCGCGGGTCCAGGCCGGAGACGTCCACGCGTGCGATGTGGCGCAGGTCGTGAGGCCGGGAGGGAAGTTCCTGCCCAGCGGAGTCGAGGTAGCGTACCCCGAGTTCAGCGAGCATCCCGGCACCGCCGTCGTTGGTGGCACTGCCGCCGAT
>DGEZ01000079.1 GCA_002391425.1 Micrococcales bacterium UBA3913
AGATGTGTATAAGAGACAGAGGCCTGGCAGGCCACCGCGTAGAGGGCCTTGTCGACCCAACGGCGCGGCGAGAGCAGGCTCGGGAAGAACGACCCCTCCCGCAGCTTCGGGATCTGCAGATCGACCTCGCCAGCTGGGGTCGCGAGCGTCTTCGGACGGGTGCCGTTACGGCGCGTGGTGCGTTCCTCGGTGCGCTCGTAACGACCCGCACCGATCTTCGCGGTCGCTTCCGCGTTGACGAGGTCCTGCAGCCCGGCTTGCAACATCCGACGGAACACGTCGGAGTGCGCGAGGTCGGGATCGGTCAGGACTTCACCGATCAGGGTCGTCAAGGCAGACTGGTGGTGGGTCATCGTGGGATCACTTTCTTGCTCTTGGAGGAACAACAGGGTCTCCCACGATGACCCGTCTACGTCAACGACGCCGAGAGCCTCGAGGGAATTGACACCACGCTATGGGACTCACCCTCACGCTACGGTCTCAACCCATGCAATCCGCACAATGTGGATGCGGCTTGGCTCGATACCGAGAAGGGGTGGCTCCGTACCGTCTGGAGAACCATGACGAGGCTACTCTTGCATCTTGCCAGCCGACTTTTCGCGCAGCGAGCGCCACAGAAAGATCCGTCTCCTCGATGAGGCGAGTGAACTCGGTCAGTCGGACCTCGGTCAGAAAACGCATCGGAGCGATGCCGGTCCGGACCACGAACAAGCGTGTCAGTTGAGACCTCGACAACGCGACGGCACGAGCTAAGGCCGATGCCGTCCACGGCTGCTCCATATGCTCGCGCAAAAGTCGGGCAGCCTTCCCTACCTGACCGATGGCCGAGGAATCCGTGAGACGGCCATCGATCGGAGTCCGGAACGAAGAAGCCTGCGCGACCGGCTCACTCCTTACAAACGTTGGCAGGACTACTCCCACCCATCGGGCGAACAACTCAATCGAGCGTACTGCCACGATCTCCGGCGGCAGGTCGCCGTCCCGCAGGACGCTCAACTGTCGCCATACAGGTTCGACGCGACGCAGAACAGGCAATCCCGGGGACATCACGATCGGCCGCCCATCCCAATCGTGTGGATGGAGGCCCACACGCACTCGTCCCCGGTCTGGAAGGAATCGTGCCATACACCGGCGCAGAAGATCCTCCTCGATGTATACCGTCCACAGACGCACACGCGGCTTGGGCTTGATTCGACACCACCGGCCGCTGCCAAGGGTCAGAGACATCCCCGGTAGCAGCACGCTCGTGCCCTCCGCAGTCTCGATCTCGACAGCGCCTGCCATGGCATGCACGATTTTTGCATGCACGAACACCGCCCGATTCGTGGGAAGGGTGCGTACCATTTCGATTGCCGTCAATACACCCAGGACGCGGTCATCCGGCAGATCAGTCGTGCTTTGATCCGTCGTGAATATTCGCACCGGTAATCCGTGCCCGTGCAACGTGGATCAAACTTCTGCCGGCGATCGTCTGCCGCAGCGCGGGCCGGTCAAGTGCGGACGTGTAGGGCAGGGGTCGGCGATCTATAGCCTCTCGCAGGGCCAGGGGCGCGTCAAAGTCGAGTTCGTTGAAGCACAGCTGGACGACGTGATTGCGGGCAGCCTGCAGTCCGGCGTCTCGCTGGCTGAATGCCGTCTCGTCGAACGGTTCCGGATCGCTAGTGCGTTCATCGGGTCTCATCGTTGTACGATCTTCTGTCTGAGGCGGATAGCGACGATCGGGCCCAGGATCATGCGGTCGGCTGGCACGTCCAGGCCGTCGCTTTCGGCGGAGCGGACCACCGCCCCGGTGAGTGCGTCGTACTCAAGCGGACGCCCGACGAGATGGTCCTGCCACGATCGACCGGCAGACGATCCTCCACATGGTGGGCAGAATGGCGCGGCCATGCTAGGAAACGTCGTTTTCGGAGGAGTACTGCCAGTGTTGTGCAGTGGCCTGGACGGCGTCCCACGGTGCGGCGAGTGGTGGAGTGTAGGAGAGGTCGAGGTCGGAGAGTTGCGGGATGGTGAGCCCGGTGAAGATGGCGGTGGCGAGTACGTCGGAGCGTTTGGCGATTTCTGTGCCGTAGGTGCCGACGAGTTGGCCTCCCAGCAGTTGGCCGGTGATGGGGTGTCCGGTGAGCCGGATGGTGATCGGATGCGAGCCTGGGTAGTAGGCCTTGTGGTCGTCAGGGGTGGCGGTTACTGAGCGGGCGGGGAGGTCGGCGCTGTGCGCTTCGGTCTCGCGCAGACCGGTCCGGGCGGCGACGAGGTTGAAGACTTTGACGACTTGGGTACCGAGGATGCCTGCGAAGGTGGCGTTGCCGCCGATGGCATTCTCGCCGGCGATGCGGCCTTGTTTGTGGGCGGTGGTGCCTAGCGGGAGCCAGGTGTTGCCGAGCAGGCGGTGTTTGGTGGTGACGCCGTCGCCGGCTGCGTATATGTCGGGCAGGCCGGTGCGCATCTGGTCGTCGACGGCGATCGCTGCACCTGGCCCGATCGTGGCTCCGGCTGACGTGAGCAGGCTTGTGTTGGGGCGCACGCCGATGACGGCAATGACGAGGTCAGTCCTGATCTCCTGGGCTCCTGCGGGGCCGTCGCTGATGACGACTGGGCCGTGTTCGCCGCGTTGGATGCTGCGCACAGTGGTGTTGGTGTGGACGTGGACGCCGTGGTGGACGAGCTCGTCGTGGACGAGGGCGGCAAGGTCGGTGTCAAGGGTGGAGAGGACTTCGGGGCCGCGTTGCAGCAAAGTCACATCCAGGTCGCGCTGGGTGAGGGCTTCGGCCATTTCCAGGCCGATGTAGCCAGCGCCGATGATGACGGCGCGGCGGGGATGCCGGGTGGCGAGGGTGTGCTGGACCGCGTGCATCTGGTCGATGGAGTGAAGCTGGTACACCCCGTCTGCGGGGCCGAGGGCGTCGGGGCCGGTCAGGCCCGTGATGCCGGTAGCGGCGGGCCCTGCTCCAGTGGCTACGACGAGACGGTCATAGCCGATTGTGTCTTGGTTCCCGTCGGATGTGGTCACGGTGATCACATGGGCGGCGGCGTCGATGCTGGTGGCGCGAGTGCCCAGGCGCAGAGCGAGCCCGGCTGCTTCGAGGTCGGCTCGGGTGCGGTGGGCGAGGTCGTGCCAGTCGGGCACGTCGCCGGAGACGTGGTAAGGGATGCCGCAGATGGAGTAGTTCGGGTACTGGTCTGCAACCACGAGCGTGACGTCGGTGTTCGGGTCGAGTTGCCGGGCGCGCAGTCCGGCCATGATGCCGGCGTCCGAGCCGCCGATGATGAGTAATCGCATGGGATGGTGTCCTTTGATGTCGTGGTTATCGGGTGGCGACGAAAAGCGCCAAGGAGGCGGTCTGGCTGAGATTGTTCCGATTTCCCGACGTGTTCACTTGGCTTTGACCAGGTCTCCGTCATCGCTGGTCTTCGTGTGCAGCGGGAACAGCTGTGGTCGCAGCCAAAGGGCGACATAGACGAGGCCGAGCAGCACCGGCACTTCGACCAATGGGCCGACGGTGCCGGCCAGGGCTTGGCCGGAGACGACGCCGAAAGTGCCCACACACACGGCGATGGCGAGTTCGAAATTGTTGCCGGCCCCGGTGAACGCGAGGGTGGTGGTCTTCTCATAACCAAGGCGCAGGACATGGCCAAGGATGAACCCGAGAGTGAACATGATCGCGAAATAGATGACAAGTGGAGCCGCGATGCGGGCAACGTCCCACGGCTCACGTGAGATGCGTTCGCCTTGCAGGGCGAAGAGCACGACCACCGTGAACAGCAGCCCCCAAGTGGCCAACGGACTAATCTTCGGAAGGAACCGGTGCTCATACCGTTCACGGCCCCGAGCACGCTCCCCAAGCACCCGACTGACCCAGCCGGCCAGCAGCGGCACGCCGAGGAACACGAGCACAGATTCGGCGATTGCCCAGAATGAGAATCCGACCGATGTGGTGGGCAGCCCCAGCCAGGCGGGCAGTACCTGGAGATAGAACCAGCCGAGACCGGCGAACGCGAGAATCTGGAAGATCGCGTTGACGGCGACCAGAACGGCGGCAGCCTCCCGATCTCCGCAGGCCAGATCGTTCCAGATAAGCACCATCGCGATACAGCGGGCCAAACCGACGATGATGATGCCGGTGCGGTACTCGGGCAGGTCGGACAGCAGTAACCAGGCCAGCGTAAACATGAGGGCCGGGCCAACCACCCAATTGAGGACCAGGGATGCGGCCAGCAGTCTGCGGTCGTGGGTCACCCGACCCAGCCGGTCATAGCGAACTTTCGCCAATGGCGGGTACATCATCAGCAGAAGGCCAACGGCGATCGGCAGACTCGTGGAACCAAGTTTCACCGAATCAATGAGCCCAGCCAGCCCGGGCCACAGCCGACCCACACTCACGCCGACGACCATCGCCGTCAGAATCCAGACCGGTAACAACCGATCGGCTGCCCCGAGACGTGCGCGTGCCTGTGATTGTGCGTTCACTGTGTGGCCTCGGCGGCAGGCTTGATGGCCTTGATGATCGCTCCGTGCATGCCCAGGGCAACCTCGTGGGTGAACTCGACGCTCGCGCCGACGAACCCGACACTGGCCAGACCGTCCAGGTACTCGCGGCGGGAGAGCGCTCCGGCGATGCAACCGACGTACGAGCCGCGATCGGCCCGCTCGCCCGGCGTCACGCCGTCCTCGGCCACCACGTCGGAGATGCCGATGCGCCCGCCCGGGACGAGCACACGGAACATCTCGGCTAATACCTTCGGCTTGTCGACGGAGAGATTGATGACGCAGTTGGAGATCACCACGTCGACCGTGGCGTCGGACAGCGGCACGTCCTCGATCGTTCCTTTGAAGAACTCGACGTTGTCCGCGCCAGCCTTCGCCGCGTTGTCACGGGCGAGGGCCAGCATCTCGTTGGTCATGTCCACCCCGTAGGCGAATCCGGCGGGGCCGACTCTGCGGGCGGATAGCAGCACGTCGATGCCCCCGCCGGAGCCCAGGTCGAGGACCCGCTCGCCGGGGTGCAGATCGGCTACCGCCGTGGGGTTGCCACAGCCCAGGCTCGCCGCCAAAGCCCCGGCCGGCACACCGGCAACGTCTCCGGCCGCATACAAGCCAATGCCGAAACGCTCATCCACATCAGTCCCAACGTCGCCGGTCGGGGCACAGCAGGAACCACCCGCGCAGCAGCCCCCGGTCTGCGACGGCAGCTCCCCTCCATCCGTCTCGACGGCGCGAGCCACCCGCGCATACCGATCCCGCACCTGCGCGCGTATCTTTTCGGTCTCGTGCATCGCATCCTCCTTGCATAGACGATCATCTATGGGACTTATCGTGCCTCAACGTATAGACGTTTGTCAATGTGGGTGGGAGACTGGAAGACATGGTCACCACGCTGCCGAACCCCACGAACCACCAGCAGGCCTCCTGCTGCACGCCTACGACGACAGTGGTGGCACCTCGCCCAGACGAGAGCCGCGACCTCGCGCGCAAGCTGAAGGCGCTCTCGGATCCGACCCGCCTGCAACTTCTGCAGCTCGTCGCGGCGCATCCGGGGGGAAGGGCTTGTATCTGCGACCTCACCGGGCCGCTCGGCGTGACCCAGCCCACCGTTTCTCACCACATGAAGCTCCTGGCTGAATCTGGTTTCGTAACCCGAGAACAGCAAGGGAAATGGGCCTACTACACCATGAGGCCCGAAGCGCTCGATGACCTCGGGCAGCATCTCGCTGATCTGAATCGTCCGCGCAGCTGAGGCTCGCCAGCTTGCCCGTACGTCGTCCTCGGTGGAGGTCGCAAACGACGAATAGGATGATGACAAGCGCGCCGCCCAGCAAGAAGACGGCGGTGCAGAGCAGCGGGTCCAGTACGCCTTGTGTAGCGCGCCCCACAGCGCGACAGCCCAGCAAATGTTCCCTGCGAACTCCACTGCCGTGGTTAGCGGGAATGCCGGAGCGATCGGCATTACCGCTATTGCGGGAGAGACACAAAAGTTCGGCCATCAGATATGCGGAGCTACTCGGGATCCCGAGGGCTGGCACCAGAGGCTGGTGCCGACGATTCGCTTGGCTTCCTCCGTCGATGTAGCGCACCGATCGCGATCGGGAGGATCGATACGATGACGATCACGATCATCAGCGTGTCAATGTTGTTCGCGATGAAAGGAATGCCGCCGAGAAGCACCCCGACGAGCGTGAGCCCGGCAGCCCACGCAACACCACCGAGAGCATTCCATCGGAGGAAACGTGGGTAGTGCAGGGCGGCGGTCCCAGCAGCGAGAGGCACGTACGTGCGCACGACGGGCACGAAACGACCGAGTACGAGAGCAGGGGCGCCGTAGTGGTCGAAGAACCGTTCCGCCTCTTCAAGTCTTGACGTGCGCAACACGCGCGCGTCCGGTTTGAACAGCCTCCGGCCGAGATGTCGTCCGATCGTGTACCCGACTTGGTCGCCGGCGATCGCCGCGAACGTGGCAATGCCGGCGATCGCCCACGGGGACAGCCCAAGGGAAGGGGCGAGGATCGCGGCGGTAACGATCAATGAGTCGCCGGGAAGAAACGGGAAGAGTACCCCCGATTCGATGAATACGATCACTGCGATACCGAGCAATACCCAGGGACCGAATGCCTGCAATAGCGTGTCAGGGTCGAGCGGATTCAGTGAAAGTGCTGAGGTAGCGATCATTCAAGTCTTCCTTTCATCGGGCTCGATGATCGCGCTTCCGGTCTGAGAAACCTCGAAGAAAGCAGCAGAACACCATCAACCCGATGCCGCGTGGAGCGGTGAAGCGTCGTTATCATGCGCTCACCCGGGTCATCGGTGCGCACGACGTTGCTGAAGGGTGGCGACGAGTAATACGAGTGCAATGATCTGGGCCACAATAACCAGTGTGGTAAGCAACGCCACGTTGCCGTAGAGTGCACCAGCCACTGCGCCACCGGCGAGAGCGGCGACACCCTGGAACACGGCGAACTTTCCGAAAGCAGCACCTTGGCCCCCTGGCGGCACCAGGCCCGCCACGAAAGCCTTGATGGTCGAATCCTGCACCCCGGTCGCCGCTCCCCAGATGCACACCCCGACGAGCACGAGAGGCAATTCGCCTGCCAAGCACAGAGCGGGCACGAACGCGGTCAAAACCGGTACGACCAGCAGGATGCGGGCACCGAGTCTGTCGTATGCCCAACCGGTGGCCGGCGCGGCGAATGCAGCGACGAACATGGCCAGCGCGTAGACGAGCGGAACGGCGGGCAATGGCACCAGGCGGGCATCTTCGAGGTGAAAGGTGATGACGCCGAAGCCGATCAGGCCGAAGGTCGTGAGCGCTGCGAAGGTTGCGAATAGGAGGAACGTGACGTGAGGCGTGTCGACTCGGTCAGCATCGGCTGGCAATACGGACACGGCGGGCACGGCTCTTTGGCGGAACACCGCGGTGTCGGGCACCCGAGCTCGCATCCAGAACAGTGTGAGCATTGCGGCTGCTCCGGGAATGATCAGCCAGAGGAATGCGGGCCAGTACGCTCCCACGAGGGTTGCAACCGCGGCGACGAGCAGGGGGCCGAGGAATGCGCCGAACTGGTCGAGCGCTTTGTGTACGCCGAAGCCTTTGCCGTGGCCCACGGCTCCGGTCGCATCCGCGAGCAGGACGGTCTTCGCCGGGCTTCGGATCGCCTTGCCGGTTCTCTCAAGGATGAGAAGGAGACTTGCGATGGCGAGACCAGCGCCCCCTGCGAAGGGCGCGACGGCGAGCAGCGGAACACTCACCGCTGTGAGCGCGTAGCCGATGATGGTGAATGTCCAATAGCGGCCGGTCTTGTCGACCCATGGTCCGGTCGCCAGTCGGAGCAGCAGCGCGATTGCATCGGCGCCGCCGGTGACCAGCCCGGCCAGAAGTGCGGAAGCACCGAGCTGGGCGAGAAATGCGCCGTTCACAGACATCGCGCCATCCGCGACCATGTCGATGGTGAGGCTCACCATTCCGAGCCCGACGATCATCCGCCACGGGGAGAGACCCGCCTGGGGAGTACGCGATGCGTTCACTGTAGCAACCGCTCCCCTGCCAAGGACGCCTCAACAAGGACTCGTGAACGCCCGCCACTGTGGCTCCAATGACCGAGGAAGCGGCGCCATCCCCATCTGGCCCAAGCCGCGACACACAGCAGACAAATGCGGAGCAACGGAAGATAGCCGAAATGCCAAGACATGAGATGCTCCTTCAGCACATTGTGTGGGATCTTCGTGGAAGCTTACGATCGAGTTGCGACATGCGCCCCCAGTTTGGTCTACGGCATAACTTCCATGCTTGCCAGCGAGGAAAGGCAGTCCTTATCCATTTTCATCAGGCAGAGGGCTCGAGAATCAGGCGGCCAGCACACCAGCCGCGAGCAGGACAACAAGCCCAACACCGACGACCAGGCGATAGATCACGAACGGCAGATAACTGTGGTGTGCGATGTAGCGCATGAGGAAGACGATCACGGCCAACCCGACGCCGAACGCGACCAAGGTTGCGATAGCCGTTTCGACGCCGTTGAACACCTCAGGTGCGCACGTTGCCGTGGCAGCGCATGTGCGTGTGACAGTCTTGTAGAGCTCGTAGAGCCCGCTGCCGAAGACCGCAGGAATTGCGAGAAGAAACGCGTATCGGGTCGCAGCCGCGCGCTCATATCCCATAAAGAGACCGGCCGTGATCGTGCCGCCCGAACGGGACACGCCGGGCACCAGCGCAAGTGCTTGTGCAAGTCCGTATATGGTGGCGTGCGGTGCGGTCAGCTGGCTGAGTCGGCGTTTCTTAGCTCCGACCCAGTCGGCGATGCCGAGCAGAATACCGAAGACGATCAGATTGCCCGCTACTATCCACAGTGATCGCAGTACCGTCTCGATCTGGGTCTGAAAAAGGACGCCGAGTACGACGATCGGCACGCTCCCGAGAATGATGTACCAGCCGAGCCTGGCATCCTTGTCGGCGCGCGACCGTCGGCCGACGAGCGACTCGAACCATGCGGAAGCAACGCGGACGATGTCCCGCCAAAAGTAAAGCATCACGGCGGTCTCAGTACCCAGCTGCGTGATCGCCGTGAAGGCCGCTCCGGGATCGGCACCAGTGCCGATGAGTTCACCGACGATACGGATGTGAGCGCTGCTGGAAATGGGCAAGAACTCTGTAAGCCCCTGGACGAGGCCCAGCAGAACTGCGTTGAGAAGCTGCATGATTTCCTTTGGTTTCGTTGCGGCAGAGTCGAGCACCAACTGTGGCAGCAAGGAGCTCAGGACTCTCTAAGAGGGAAAGCGAGCGCTCTACGGGCCGGGAGGTGACGCCGACTGTTCATACAGATGACATCTTCAAGATCAGTATCGGGACACGATATCGGTGTACGATATCGAAGGACGATACGGATTGGAGGCCTGATGAGGGAGTTGTTCCGTGGGGCCGTGTTCCTGCACATCCTGCACCACGCATCGGAGGAGCCGATTCACGGCGCGTGGATGAGCGCCGAGCTTTCCCGGCATGGTTACGACATCTCGCCGGGCACTTTGTATCCGACCCTGCACCGGATGGAGGCGGATGGTCTGATCACGTCCACCACGGAGACGGTCGGCGGTCGGGTCTTGCGTCTGTACCGTGCAACCCCGGCCGGTGTCGAGGCGCTCGCCGATGGCCGGCGAGCGGTACGCGAGCTCGCCGCCGAGGTGCTGACGCCCGACCCTGACGTCGACCAAGTCGACACTCGGAAGGATGACAAACATGGCATCTAACCCAGCCCTGGCTCGCAAACTGGGAACGACCGATGCGGTGGTGATCGGTCTCGGCTCGATGATCGGGGCCGGGATCTTCTCAGCCTTCGCTCCGGCCGCCGCTGCCGCTGGGTCCGGCCTGCTGGTCGGTCTGACGATCGCGGCGGTCGTCGCGTACTGCAATGCAACGTCATCTGCTCAGCTTGCCGCACAGTATCCGACATCCGGCGGCGCATACGTCTATGGCCGGGAGCGGCTCGGGCAGTGGCCAGGATTCCTGGCCGGCTGGAGCTTCGTGATCGGCAAGACGGCGAGCTGCGCCGCGATGGCGCTGACTTTCGCCGCCTATGCCGCACCGGCCGGGTGGAGGAAGCCGGTCGCGGTTGCAGCGCTGATTGGCCTGGCCGCCGTGAACTACTTCGGCGTCACCCGCACCGCGCGGTTGACCCGGGTCATCGTCGCCGTCGTGATCGTGGTGTTGGCCCTTGTCATCGTCGTCGGCCTCACGGCGGGCGACCCGGCCGCAAACGGCCTGGAGGCGGACCTGTTCGCCGATGGTCCCTATGGCATCCTGCAGTCGGCGGGTCTGCTGTTCTTCGCATTCGCCGGTTATGCGCGGATCGCGACCATGGGCGAAGAGGTCAAGGACCCGCAGCGCACCATCCCGAAGGCGATCGTCACGGCCCTGTTCATCGTCCTGGAGATCTACGCGCTCGTCGCCGTCACTGTGCTGTTGGTGATCGGGCCGGAGCGGCTCGCGACGTCGTCGGCACCATTGGTCGATGTCGTTACGACGGCGAATGCAGGATGGGCAGCACCCGTCGTCCGGGTGGGCGCCGCCGCCGCCGCACTCGGTGCCCTCCTCGCACTGGTTGCCGGCGTGGGAAGAACCAGCCTCGCGATGGCCCGCAACCGCGACCTGCCGGTCTGGCTCGCAGGGGTGCATCCGAAATACCAGGTACCGCACCACGCCGAGCTTGCCCTCGCTGTGATCGTCTCGATCCTCGTTCTGACGGTCGACCTGCGCGGCGCGATCGGGTTCTCCTCATTCGGCGTGTTGCTGTACTACTTCATCGCCAACGTCTCCGCATTCACCCAAGCAAAGGAACAACGCCGCTATCCGAAGGCCCTTCAAGGCCTCGGCGCGGTCGGCTGCATCGCCTTGGTCGCCACCCTGCCGCCGAGGTCGATCGCCTTCGGAGTCATCGTGCTGATTGTCGGCGTCGGCTACCGGTTGATTCGACTACGGGCGTACAAAGACACGAACCACTCGTGACCTGCCGCCCGACGCTGTGGCGAACGCGGTCTCCTGCGGTGGCCGGTCAGCGCACCGCCCAGGCCCCGGCTCCGACCTGTCGGCTCCAAGTCTGGGCGGTGCGCAGAAAAGGCCCTGGTACACATCGCTTCCAGGACCGCATTCGAGGCGCGTTCAATTCCCTCTCTCAGTGTGTCAATGAACTCGCCCTTCGACTGCTCGCCGCGTAAACGATTGTCAGGTTGGTGCGTGTCTTCGCGCAAAACGGTGGCGTGATTTCTTAGAGGATTCTGGGACGCGTTGCCGACAATGGAGGGATAGGGGTCGGAGGATACGAGGTGACGATGGAGATGCGTCGACCGGCACTGCTGCTGGTTGAAGACGATCGAGAGATTGCCGGAATGCTTGAAGAGGTTCTTGTCGAACTGTACGACGTCGACCACGTCGTCGATGGGGAACAGGGTCTCGCGTTAGCGTTGCGGCGTCATTTCAATGTGATGGTCATCGATCGACGTTTGCCTGGCATTGACGGTGTCGCTCTCATCCAGGCGATCCGGCGGGCCAACATCACGACACCGGTATTGATGCTGACGGCGTTGGGCACGCTCGATGACAAGGTATCGGGCCTGGATGCCGGTGCCAACGACTATCTCGTCAAGCCATTCGAGTTCGACGAACTGTTAGCGCGTTTGCGCGCTCTGAGGCGTGCGTTCACCGCGGAGGGCCGACGCCGATATCTGGGCGAGTGGATCTACACGCCGGACAACAAGACCGTCTACTCCCCGACTGGTGCCCGCATCCTGCTCACGGACGCCGAGAACGCCTTGCTGGAATTGCTCAGTGCCAGCCCCGAACGCGTTTTCTCACGAGGCGAGATCCTCGACGCAGTGTTCCGCTCGGAGGACTCGCCCGGGACCGTCGACACGTACGTCCACTATCTGCGGAGGAAGACCAGCCGAGACATGGTCGAGACGGTACGCGCGCAGGGCTACAGGCTGGGTGATCAGCCGTGACCGCGGAGCAGGATCGTGTGCGCGTGCATCGAGCTGCCGTTTCTATCGGGCTCTACGTGGGGGGAACCGCTGCCGTGTTGGTGACTGGCGGCGTCCTGGTACTTATCGCGGCGGTCACAGTAAACTCCCGGCATGAGCGGGCGGAACACGCACAATCGGTTCCGAGTCGTGGGGATGCATGGGTGGTCGACAGCGACAAGGTCATCCTGCTGGTCATTGCGCTTGCACTGATCGGGATCTTGCTCACCGGTATCGTCGCCTGGCTGGTCGCCCGGCGCGCGGTGGCGCCCTTGGGCGAAGCATTGCGCCTGCAACGAAACTTCGTCGCAGACGCGAGCCATGAGCTGCGCACACCGTTGACGGTGCTGAGCAGCCGGACGCAAGTCTTGGAGCGGCGGCTCGACCGCGGGCAGCCGGTCGATGACGTTGTCGCGGCATTGCGCCGGGACACAGCGGCGATGGCCGAGGTGCTGAACGATCTCCTGCTCAGTGCCGAAGGCGCTGAGCAGCCAACGGGCGCGCCGACCGAAGTAGCGGAGGCAGTGAGCGCCGCGAACGCAACCCTCGGGGTGCTCGCCGACCGCGCCGGCGTCCGCATTGACGTTCAGGGGCTCTTCACAGAAGTGAGTGGATCAGGGGTCTGAACCCGCCAGCGTCGAGTAGGCATCTGGCGACGTAGTTGACGATGCTGCGGAAGCCTCGGGCTGTGCCGCGGAGGTGTTCGAGCAATCCGTTGATCGCTTCGGTGGGGCCGTTCGAGGTGCCGGGGTGGTCGAAGAACGCGAGGATGTCATCGCGGCGCCGTTTCATCGTCTGCCCGAGCGAGCGGAGCTCGTCGAGGCCGGCGGGAACCCCGGCCTTGATGGCGTCGATCACCCGAGTCATGATCTTCTTCCCCTCGGCTGGGTCGGGGGCCTGGTAGGCGTCGATCACGTCCTGGTAGATGCTCCAGGTGACCTCGAACGCGACATGCCGCTCGTCGGCGAGGACCTTCGCGAGCCGGTGCTGCTGCTTCTCTGTGAGCAGCGAAGCGCGGGTGCGGGCGACGCGTCGGATGCCGTAGAGCGGGTCACCGGAGCGGCCCCGATGCCCCAGTGTCTCCTGCTGGATGCGTTGCCTGCAGCGGTCGAGCTTGTCACCGACCAGGGCCACGACATGATACGGATCCATTACGGTGGTGACGGTGTCGATGGCTTCGACGGCGGCGCTCTTGTAGCCGGTGAATCCGTCCATCGCGACGATCTCCACTCGGTTGCGAAACGAGTCGGTCTGGGCTTCGAGCCAGGTCTTGAACGCCTGCTTCGAGCGGCCCTCGACCACGGCCAGCAGGCGTGAGGGACCGGTTCTGGTCCTTGTCGGGGTCAGGTCGATGATGACGGTGACGTACTTGTCGCCGTGTCGTGTGTGTCGCCACGCGTGCTCATCGACGCCGACAATGGTGACCCCATCAAGCCGGTCTGGGGTGTCGATGAGCAGTTCGGTGCCGGCGGCCAGGATCGCGTCCGAGGCGGTGTTCCAGGCGACGCCGAGGTTGGCCGCGACCCGGGCGATCGACATCCGGTCGACCACGATCGACTTGACCGCCAACATGATCGCGTCACGCGACAGCTTCCCCTTCGACGGCGCCGCCGCCGTGATGCTGTGACGCCAGATCCGTCGACACGGTACGCACCGGTAGCGAGGGACGACCACCTCCAGGATCGTGGGCTTCCACCCGAACGGCACATGCGCCAACCTGCGCAGCACCGCATCGTGCCGGACGCCCGGCCCGGCGCAGCCCGGACACGGCGATGGCGGTGTGGTGGGGCGGCAGCGCAGCACTGTGTGGTCGGGTTCGACGCGCTGGGCGGTCACGGACAGCCCGAGACGGTCCAGCCGGCAGAACGTATCGAGGCAGGGTGGGGTAGCGTTTCGCACAAGGGCCCTTGGGTTTTCAGATGTGGCTTAGACACCTTCATCCTGCCAACCCGAGGGCCCCCACTACCAGCCCGACCCTCCGGAGCGCCACCGAGCCGGGTCGCTCAGATGCCGCCCTTGGCTCCACTGCCTTCTGTGAAGAGCCAGTTTAATCCCATCGCGCGAAAATCGGAACTCCTGCCTGCTGGCAATTCTGCCTCTGACAGTGAACAGTCAGGAAACAGCGCCTGCCCACACAATGGCCCGAAAAGCCATTGCCAAGCGGGCATCGCAGAACTAACCTGGGGCCATGCAGATCGTCGGTGTTGCCGGTATGCGAGGCTCGGGCAGGCACACACTCGCCCGCGCGCTCGCCGCTAATCGTCGCTG
>DGEZ01000136.1 GCA_002391425.1 Micrococcales bacterium UBA3913
TGCGGGTCGCCCCCGCTATGGGGTTGACGGTGCACCACACCAGCGACGACGCCCTGGCCGTGGCCGGTATGCCGCCCATGCGCGGCGGCCACGCGGCCACCCCCGCCTCCCCATCCGGTACCCACCCGGCACCCCAAGCACACCCGGCACCCCAAGCAGTACACCCCCACGCCTGACCAGATCAGAATGATCAGAAAGAGAGGACCCCATGTCGCTCAGTGAGCACACCCTCGCCCAGCACCTCGACGACCCGGCCGTGCTGTGCTGCCGCCGGCCCGCCGGCACCGTGATCTCGGCGGAGGATGTCGAAGACCCGAGTATCTTCGCCGATCTGGAAGAGGCAGAGCTGCTCAGCCTGAGCAGCTCCGGCCTGAGCATCCGCGAAGCACTCGGCAGGTCCCTGCTCGCCGAAACCGATGCCCTCGTTCCGCTCACCCCAGAACTGCTCGGCCCCGCCCCGTCAGGTGTCGGCGCACCCTCCGCCCAGGCATCGGCCGGGGTGGGTGCAGACCAGGAACATCCCGACAATGGGGAGATCACCGTGTCCCGGCGGCGCCGGCGGATCACCCACACCCTGGTGCGGCGCGAATACCCCGTCACTCAGGTGCAAATTGGACAGGACACGAGCTACCGTGACGGAACCCTCACCATCGACGTCGCCAGTATTGAGGAGGCGGCGCAGAGCCAGGACCTCGTGCACTCGGTCACCCTCGACGTCATCGAGGCCTCAAACCGGCACGTGTACACGAACACGATCATGGATGTCATGCCCATCGCGGCCAAGGCGGAGGGCATCGTCGGCACCGGGGTCACGAACGCCCTGACCGGGGTGGTGGTCATCCTCACCGGGGTGGACGAGAACGGCGTGCAGATCCACGAGTTTGGATCCTGCGAGGGGTACCTCGACGAGAAGGTCGCCTTCGGCAGGCCCGGTGCCCCCGACGCGGACGAGCTGATCATCCGGGTCAACGTCGTGCTCGCTGCAGGAGTCGGCATGGAACGGCGCGGGCCGCTGGCCGCGCACGAGGCGTGCGACGTGATCCTGGCGGGCATCCGGGAGGAGCTCGCCACAGTGGATGCGCAGCCCGAGCGCGAACTCGTGTTCACCGACAGCCACGACCCGGAAGCCCCGCGCGTCGTCCTCGTCAAAGAGATCATGGGCCAGGGGGCGATGCACGACAACGTGATCATGCCGACCGAGCCAGCCGGCGTGCACGGGGGTCGCAAGAACGTGGACCTGGGCAATGTGCCGATCGTGCTCAGTGCCAACGAGGTGCGCGACGGGGGCATCCACGCCCTCACCTGCATCGGCCCGGCCACGAAGGAGACCACACGGCACTATTGGCGTGAACCGCTCGTAGCCGCTCTCGCCGACGACCCGGAGCTTAACCTCGTCGGGGTGGTGTTCATCGGCAGCCCCCAGGTCAACGACGAGAAACAGTACGTGTCGGAACGCCTCGGCGCCCTCGTCGAGACGATGGACCTGGACGGGGCGATTGTCACCACGGAGGGGTTCGGGAACAACCACATCGACTTCGCCGGCAATATCGCAGCCCTGGGCAGCCGCGACATCCCGGTGGTGGGCGTCACCTTCGCCGCCTACCAGGGAGCCCTCGTGGTCGGCAACGAGTACATGGACGCCATGGTCGAACTGAACAAGGACCCGGACGGGTTCGAGAACGAGCAGCTGTCCTGCTCGTCGATCTGCCCCGAGGATGCGCGTCGCGCCCTCGCCCTGCTCAAGGCGAAGATGGCGGGCGTGCCGATCGCTTCCGCACCCCGGCGGTGGAGCCCGGACGTGGTGGCGGCCAATCAGGAGCGTGTGGATGCGCTCGCCGGTGCCGCGAGCATCCCGGCCACCGAGGGGGTGCGCGCATGAGCGTGAGCACAGCCGCCGCCCCGGTCGCACTGGAGCCGAGACTGACCCGGGCAACAATCACCGGGGTCAATGACACCGCGATCACCGTGAGCATCCGCGGCCGCCTGGGGGTCATCACGGTGCCAAGGCGCTGGGTGTTCACTGACCGACCCCTGAGCCCCGGTGTAGAGGTCGAGTTCTATTTCAGTTACATGGTCACCGCCGCCAGCGCATCCGACACGGAGTCCGGTGCACGGCGCGAACTCGTCGAAGGAGGACAGCAATGAGTCTCACCGTCATCGAAGGACTGCAGTCTGAGGTGTACGTCCCGGTCACCCCACCACCGGTGTGGACACCGCTGCGTAAACCCCTGTCCCAGTGCCGGGTCGCGTTCATCACGGCTGGCGGGATCCATCAGAAGAGCCAGACCCCGTTCAACACGGCCGGGGACTGGTCGTACCGGGAGATCCCCTCCGGAATCCCCACCAGCGAACTCATGGTCACGCACGGCGGGTTCGACAACTCAGACATCAACAAGGACGTCAACGCGATGTTCCCGCTGGACAGGCTGCGTGAACTGGTCGACCGCGGCGTGATCGGGTCCCTGGCGCCGACCATGTTCGGTTTCATGGGCGGCGGCGGCAACGTGGACAAGTTTCGGGAGACCACGGGCCCGGAGATCGCGCGACGCCTGAAGGAGCAGGACGTAGACGTGGTGGTGTGCACGGGGGGATGTGGCACCTGCCACCGCTCGGCGGTGATCGTCGAACGCGCCTGCGAGGCGGCGGGGATGTCCACGATCATCATCGCCGCGCTGCCGCCGATCGCCCGCCAGCAGGGGGCGCCGCGGATCACCGCACCACGGGTGCCGATCGGGTCGAACGCGGGGGAGCCGAACAATGTGGCCATGCAGACCGCGATCCTCACGGATACGCTGAACGCGGTCACCGAGATGACACACTTCGGCCAGTTGCTGCCGCTGCCCTACGAGTACAGGCATAACGTATGAGTATGGCGACAGCGGTTCGGCGCTCCACGCGCACGGCGATCGTGCAGGCGGCGTGGCAGCTGTTCCGGGCCCGAGGCTACCAGGACACCACGATGGAGGAGATCATCGAGGCTGCCGGGGTGTCCCGGGGCACCTTCTACCATCACTTCCACGGCAAGGATGCGCTGCTCAGCTCGCTCTCGGAGCTGTTCGACGAGGAGTACCGCACCCTTGAGCCGCAGCTCGACGACCTGCCCACGGCGGGGGAGCGGCTGCTGTTCCTGAACCGTGAACTGTTCGCCATGATCGACGAAGACGTCCCGGTGGAGCTGCTCGCCTCGCTGTACTCCTCCCAGTTGGAGACCAAGGGCGACCGTCACCTGTTGGACCGCAACCGGCTGTACTATCGTCTGCTCGACCGGATCGTCTCCGAGGGGCAACTGGCTGGCGAGATCGTGTCGCCGCCGTCCTCGCAGGAGATCGTGCGCGTCTACGCGCTGTGCGAGCGCGCCCTGCTCTACGAGTGGTGCATCACCCAGGGCGAACCGCGGCTCAGTGATGGAGCCACAGATCTCATGGCCCAGTTCATGGCCCCCTACATCGTGGGGTGAGCAGGATGGGACTCTCCTTTGACGAGCTGAGCGCGCGCATCCGCAACTGGCCGAGCACACCCGCAGCCCGGCACGCCACCCGGATCACCGCCGTGGACACCCACACCGCCGGCGAACCCACGCGCATCGTCGTGTCGGGTTACCCCGAGCCGCGCGGGGACACCATGCTCGAACGCAAGCGGTACTACGCCACCGAGCACGACGATCTGAGGCGTGCGCTCATGTTCGAGCCCCGCGGCCACCGGGACATGTTCGGCGCGGTCCTCATGCCCCCGACCGATGACCGGGCGGATGTGGGCGTGGTGTACATGGACACGGGCGGGTACCTGAATATGTGCGGGCACGGAACTATCGGAGTGTCGGCCATGCTGGCGGCCACCGGAGCGGTGCAGCCGTCCCAGGACTCCCAGGTCCGGGTGCGACTAGACACCCCGGCAGGCTTAGTCCGTGCTGAGGTCGAGGTTGACCGTGAGGACGGCAGCGTCCAGCAGGTGACCGTGGAGAACGTTCCTGCATATGTGGACCGCTGGCAGCGCATCGTGCACACCCGCCGCGGCGACATCCCGGTGACGATCGCGTTCGGAGGCAGCTTCTTCGCGCTCGTCGACCCGCGGACGCTGGGGCTTCCCCTGGAGGCGGGCCACATCCCCGAGCTCATCGATGCGGGCATGGACCTGCTCGCCCAGCTGCGCAGGATGCCCGACCAGCCGGTGCACCCGGTGCTGGACATCCGCGGCGTGGATCTTGTCGAGTTCTCGGCACCCTCGGCCACACCCGGGGTGGATGTGCGCAATGTTGTCGTATTCGGGGATGGCCAGGTGGACCGCTCCCCGTGCGGAACAGGCTCGAGCGCCCGGGTGGCTGAACTGTGCGCTGCCGGTCGCCTGCGGGTGGGGGAGCAGATCGTGGTGGAGTCCCTCACCGGGTCGCAGTTCCGTGTCGCGGGCCTGCGCAAGGTGCGGGTGGGCCACAAGGAGGCGATCGTTCCCCAGATCAGCGGGAACGCGTACATCACCGGAGTCGGCGACTACATCCTGGACACTGCGGACCCGAATTGTTTCGGCTTCCAGCTGGGGGCGCGCACTTTCGACCGCGGCTCGCAGACCGCTGCCGCGTGAGGGAGTGGATCGCTGCCTCGGCGGCACGCTTCCCGGGCGGATCTCTGCGCGGGGCCCCTGTCAGCGTGGCCCGTGTTAGCGCGGGCTGACCGCTGCACCTGGGCGCCGAGGCTCGCGGGCGGCGGGCACGGCGAACATGGCCAGGGCGGAGACCGCCCCCACCAACAGCAGCGCGCGGAGCACCCCGACGTGGTCGCCCAGGTACCCCAGGAGCACCGGTCCGCCGAGGAACGCCAGGTAGCCGATGGTGGAGACCACGCTGATCCGGGCGGCGGCGCGGCTCGGATCGTCAGCAGCCGCAGACATTCCGACCGGAAAACCGAGACTGGCGCCGAGCCCCCAGATCGCCGCCCCCAGGAACGCCACGGGCGCGGTGCCGAACACGACCATGACGCAGCCGAGAATCGTGCTCGCAAACAGGCAGCGCAAGACGAGCACGCGCCCGTACCGATCAAGCAGGCTCGTGCCGAGCATCCGGCCTGCGGTCATGAAAGTCAGGAACACAGCGGTTGCGATCACCCCGACGGCGTTCGGCAGCCCGAACCCATCGACGAAGGCGACCGCGATCCAGTCGTTCGCGGTTCCCTCCGTGAAGGAGGCGGCCAGTGCCATCACCCCGATCAGCAGGGTGCGCGGTTCCGTCCAGGCAGACCGGCTCCGGGCCGGTCCCGGCTCGCGCGTGCCGTCGGAATCTGGGGCAGCAGGGGGTGTGCGTTCGGTAGGTTCCGCCACGAAAGCGGGTAAGCAGAGCAGCAGGAGCACCGCGGCGAGCACGCACGTGGCCACAATGTGCACGGCCACGGATACCCCGAGCCACACCAGGCCCGCTCCCACGAGAGCGCCGAGTACCGTGCCGCCGCTGAACGCGGCGTGAAACCACGGCATGATGGAACGCCCGAGCTGACGCTCGACAAGGGACCCCTCGATGTTCTGCGCCACATCCCAGATCCCGAACCCGATGCCGTAGCACAGCAGGAATGGCAGCAACCAAACCCGGTCGAGGCGGGCGGTGATGAGCACCGCGCACACGCACAGCGCGGGCAGGCATAATGCTCCGGCCAGCACCACCGCTAGGGACAAGCCGATGCGCTGCACGATCCGGCCCGCAGTGGGAAGGCCGAGCACAGATCCGAGGGAAATCGCCAGGATCAGGTGGCTCAATTCGCTGGGAGAGAGGCTCAACGCTTCCCGGATGTCCGGGATGCGCGACACCCAGGAGGCGGTGACGAGACCGCACAGGCCGAACACGGCGAGGGTCGCATTCCGGGCTGCAGTGACGGCACGGTCGGGGGTGGTCGACGGGGGCATGGCGTCTTTCTTCACGAGGGGCGCGCGCGACGCGCGCGTATCGAGAGTACCAGTAGCATGGTGTCGTCGAACGTGCACGGCTGCCTCGCACTCGGCGGGCAGCCAGATGTCCTCGGACCAGGAAGAGGTGGCCGTCCATGAGCGCCGAGAGGGGCCTGCCACGGCCCGAGATGAGCGTGGCGCAGGCGGCAGCCGTCATCTCCGATCTCTGGGGGGTTTCCGGAGACCTCACCGAACTGGGTAGCCAGCAGGATCGCAATT
>DGEZ01000143.1 GCA_002391425.1 Micrococcales bacterium UBA3913
CCGCCGCTGCGGACCCAGAACCACGGCCCCGGCTGATCGACCGGTACGTGGTCGCCGCCTACGATGCCGGGATATCTCCCCTGCTGTGCGTGACGAAGACCGACCTGCGAGCCCCCGATTCCCTGCTGGACGCCTTCTCCGCACTCGACCTGCCACTGGTGACCACCCGGCTCGACGAGGACCCGAGTGAGGCGCTCCTGCCGCTGCTGCGTGGCCACTTCACCGTCGCGGTCGGCCACTCCGGGGTGGGAAAGTCCACCCTCATCAATGCGCTTGTGCCCGGCGCCGCGCGCGCCACCGGCGAGGTCAACAGCGTGACGGGACGTGGTCGCCACACCTCCTCCTCCGCCATCGCGCTGCCCCTGCCCGGCCCGGATGCGGTCGGGATGCCCGGAACCCCGGGCAATGGCTGGCTGGCGGACACCCCCGGGGTGCGCTCGTTTGGACTCGGGCACGTGGATGTGTCCCACGTGATCAACGCCTTCCCGGAACTCGCCGAACTCGCCACCGCATGCCCGCGCGGGTGTCAACATGCGGCAGACCACCCCGAGTGCGCCCTGACTCGGGCAGACACGGCCGGGAAACTCGACCAGCGCGAAGAACGCCGCCTGGACTCGCTGCGTCGTCTGATCGGGTCCATGTCGGGCAGCTGAACCCTTGCGTGGTCGATAACGGCCGGTGCACGCCGAGCACGGACAGCAGGTGCCCGACGGCGGCGGACCGACCGCCCCGACGATTAGGCTGGATGCGTGAGCGACCTCGACGATGCCCTGCAGCTGGCTGACGCTGCCGATCGTGTGACCATGAGCCACTACCTGGACCCTGCCCTGCAGGTCCGCCAGAAGGCGGACGACACGCCCGTGTCGGAGGCGGACACGATGACGGAGCGCACGCTGCGCGACATGCTCGCGCGCACCCACCCGGAAGACAGGATCCTGGGGGAAGAGCTCGGCGGGGATCGCCTCGCGCACCCGGGGCGCGAGTGGATCATCGACCCGATCGATGGCACCGCCAACTACATCCGCGGCGTGCCCGTGTGGGCGACCCTGGTGGCCCTGGCGGTCGACGGTGTTGTCACCGTCGGTGTCGCGAGCGCCCCCGCCGTGGGCAGGCGCTGGTGGGCGCAGGCCGGAGGCGGCGCGTGGGTGCAGGATGTTCGCGGCGGAGATCCTCGCCGCATCCACGTCTCCGACGTCGACGATCTCACATCCGCGTACCTGAGCTACAACGGCTTCAGCTACTGGCAGGAGGCCGGGAAGCAGGATGCCCTGCTGCGTCTGATCGCACACACCGGGCGCAACCGCGCATTCGGTGACTTCTGGGGGTACATGCTCGTGGCAGAAGGCGCGATCGATCTGGCCGGGGAGTGGGGGCTCGCCCCCTACGACATGGCCGCGGTGGACATCATCGTGCGCGAGGCCGGAGGCACCTTCACGGGGATGGACGGCATCCCCGGCGTGTGGCAGGGGTCAGCGCTGGCGAGCAACGGGCGCATCCACCAGGCCGCCTGCGACGTCATCGCAGCCGAATAAGCTCCGCGATCGCCTGCGGCACCTGGGCGACGATGTCGTCGGCAACGATCGGACCCCCGTTCGAGGCGAGGGCGGCCGCCCGACCGTGCACGAGCGCTGCCGTGGCGGCGAGCATCGTCAGGTTGTCCTGGTCGGTCATATCGACCCGCACCGCCGCCGTGGCGAGCAGGCCGCCCATGATCCCGGCCAGCACATCCCCGCTTCCGGCGGTCGCCAACACCGGCGGCAGGTTACTTACCCGCAGGGCCATGCCGTGCGGATTCGTGATGTGGGTGGTGTTGCCCTTAACCAGCACGGTGGCGCGCAGCAACTGGGCGAGGATCGACGCCGAGCTTCCCAGGTGCTTCTCGACGTCCTCGCGGGAGGTGCGATACCCCAGCGCCGCCAGCAGTCGAACGACCTCCCCGGCGTGCGGGGTGAACACCAGCGGTCGTGTCTTCGAGCCGCGCGGGTCCACCGCATCGAACAACGCACCCGCGTCCACCACCGCCGGAACGCCTTCGGCGAGCGCGGCCCGGATGTTCTCGTGTTGGGATGATTTCTCTGGGACGCCCGAACCGAGCACCCACGCCTGGACGCGTCCTGGGGCGGGTACAACCTCGGGGCGCCGAAGCAGCACCATATTCGTCACCGCGGGTGGCCCCTGGTAGCGCACCATTCCGACACCGGTGCGGGCCGCGGCCCCGGTCCCCAGCAGGGCGGCACCCGGGTAGGGCACCGACCCGGTCACCATGCCGACGACGCCACGCCGGTATTTGTCGTCAGATTCACGTGGCGCGAATACGAACTCGGCCGCGAACGAGGGCACCCACTCTTGCCAACTGCCGGGCTGGCGCCGCATACCCTGCGGCGTACCCGAGGCGGGGGAACCATGCTCACTGACACTCATTGGTCCTCATCTTAGACGCCGAAAATCAGGCCCGACCGATCAATTCACAGCAAAGTTATCGTTGGCCCAGCGTGGAGGAATTCCTCGAACCTTTCGGCGGGAATGACCGGCACTCCGAGCTGCTCCGCCTTCGCGAGTTTGCTGCCGGCGCCCTCGCCAGCGACCACGAAGCTCGTGCGCGCGGATACGCTCCCCGTGGCCTTCCCCCCGGCGGCCACGACCGCCTCCTGGGCCCCTTCCCGGGTGAACCCGGGTACAGTGCCCGTTACCACCACGGTGAGACCGGCCAGCGGTTGCTCGCCGGTCTCGGGCTCCTCCACCGGGTCTGCGAAACGCACCCCGGCTGCGCGCCACTGGGAGACGATCTGCTGGTGCCAATCCACGGTGAACCACTCGATAATCGACTCGGCGATGACCGGGCCCACCCCCTCCACCTTGGCGAGTTCCTCGGCGGATGCTGCCTCGATCGCATCGAGTGTCACAAACGCGCTAGCGAGCGCCCGCGCAGCGACCGGCCCGACGTGACGGATGTTCAAGGCGACCAGTTGGCGAGCCAGCGGTTTCGTCTTCGCCTTCTCGAGCTCGTCGATCAGTTTGACCGCGTGCGCCGACGGCTCCACCACCGGATAGTTCTTGCGGATGCCCGCCGCGCGCCGTGCCGCGGGATCCATCTCCGCTGTTCCTGGCGGATACTGCAGCGTCACCTTCTGGAACGGTTTGCGTAGCTTCTCCTGGCCGTCGTCATCGAGCTTCGGCATCCCCGTCTCCGGGTCTTTCACGAACACCTCGATGGGTACCAGGTCATCCACGGTGAGGTCGAAGAGGCCGGCCTCCGTGTCCAGCGGGGCCACCGCGGGGACCTCCGGGTGTGTCAGCGCGGAGGCGGCCACCTCCCCCAGCACCTCAATGTCGAGCGCCTGGCGGGAGCCGATGTGCTCGATGCGGCCGCGCACCTGTGCCGGGCACGATCGCGCGTTCGGGCAGCGCACATCCACATCCCCCTCCTTGGCGGGGGCAAGCGTCGCGCCGCACTCCGGGCAGTGCTGCGGCATCACGAATTCGTGCTCCTGGCCGGTGCGCCGCTCCACCACCGGCCCCAGAATCTCCGGGATCACGTCGCCAGCTTTGCGCAGCACGACGATGTCCCCGATGAGCACCCCCTTATGCTTGACCACCTCCTGGTTGTGCAGAGTCGCCTGACGCACCGTCGACCCGGCCACGTGGGCGGGCTCCACCACCGCATAGGGGGTGACCCTGCCGGTGCGGCCGACCCCCACGCGAATGTCGAGGAGCCGGGTGTGCACCTCCTCGGGGGGGTACTTGAAGGCGACCGCCCATCGGGGGGTGCGGCTGGTCGCGCCGAGCTGCTCCTGCAACGCGAACTCGTCCACCTTGACGACCACCCCGTCGATCTGGTGTTCGAGGCTGGCGCGCTGCTGCCCGATCCGGGCGATGAAGTCGTGCACCTGGTCGAGCCGGGTGACCGTGGCCACGTGCGGCGACGTGGGCAGGCCCCACTGCGCCAGGAGACGGTACACCTCGGATTGGCGGGACACCGAAGGGTTCTGCCACGCCCCGACACCGTGCACGTACATACTCAGCAGGCCCTGGCGGTGGCGCATCCACTCCAGCTGCTCCGGGGACTTGCCCTCGGCTTTCTGGCGCAGGGTGCCCGATGCCGCGTTCCTCGGGTTCGCAAACTGCTGCACCTTGCGTGTCCTGCCCGTGCGTTGCTCGACCTGCTCGGCTTCGTCTCGTAGCGAGGCGTTCGCGGCCACGAAGTTGTCCAGGGTGAAGAAGATCTCGCCGCGCACCTCGACGCGGTCCGGCGGGTTCGGTGTGTCCAGCCGCGTCGGGATCGACCCGATGGCGCGGATGTTCTCGGTGACGTCTTCCCCGGTGACGCCATCCCCGCGGGTGGCGGCCCAGACGAGCTCGCCGAACTCGTAGCACAGGTTGATCGCCAGGCCATCGATCTTCACCTCGACGAGGTAGTCGAAGTCATGTCCCAGGCTTCGGTGCGTCCGAGCGTCCCACTCGTCGAGCTCCGCCAGGCTGAACACGTCGTCGAGGGAGAGCATTCGCGCGTGGTGGGTGATCGGCGCGAACAGGGAGGAATCCGCCTGCCCTCCCACAGTCTGGGTGGGTGAGTCCTGGCTTGCGAACTCCGGGAAGCGCTCCTCGAGGGCCTCCAGGCGATGCATGAGCAGGTCGTAGTCGCGGTCGCTCACCAGGGAGGTGTCGCGATCGTAGTAGGCGGACCGCAGCTCCAGGATGCGCTCGGTCAGCTCTGCCACCTGCTGGCGTGCCTGCGACCGATCACGAGTGAGAGCCCAGGCGCGGGCCGCGCCGATGAGATCCTCGGTGTCGTCCCGGTCAGCTGCCATGGGTACCCTGAGCGACGGAGGCTGATGCCGCGGCGCGGTCAGCCGACACGGTGCGGTCGATCGTCACCTGGCCGAGGACGCGGGTGCCCTGGTACAGCACCGCGGACTGCCCGGGTGCAACCCCGTCGAGCGGGTCGCGCAGCGTGATGGCCACCTCGACATCCCCGCCGTCGCGCACGCGCAGCTCGGCGGTCGCGGGCACGTCGTCCCCGTGGGCTCTCACCTGCACAGTCACCTCGATGCTCGGGTCCCCCACGGCCAAAGCGGGCTGCCCGCACCACGACAGGCGCGTACCGGAGAGTTCCGACACGTACAGCGCCTCTCGGGGGCCGACGACGACCTCGTGCTGGACGGGACGCAACTCGAGCACGTAGCGTGGCCTGCCGTCCGGGGCGGGGCGGCCGATGCGCATCCCCTTGCGCTGCCCGACGGTGAAATTGTGGGTGCCGTCATGGTGACCCACCACCTGGCCGTCGCGGTCGACGATGTTCCCGGGGGCTGCCGGGATGTGACCGGCCAGCCACCCCTGCGTGTCGCCGTCCCCGATGAAGCAAATGTCGTAGCTGTCCGGCTTCCGTGCGACGGAGAGACCGCGAGCGGCGGCCTCCTGCCGCACCAGTTCCTTCGACGGCGTCTCTCCCAGCGGGAAATATGCGTGGGCGAGCTGCTCCTCGGTGAGCACGCCGAGCACGTAGGACTGGTCCTTCGCGTATGCGCTGGCCCGGTGCAACTCGCGGTGCCCCTGCGCGTCGTAGCGGATCGACGCATAGTGCCCCGTGCACACCGCATCGAACCCGAGGGCGAGAGCCTTCTCCAGCAGGGCAGCGAACTTGATCTTCTCGTTGCAGCGCAGGCACGGGTTCGGGGTACGGCCCGCGGCGTACTCGGAGACGAAGTCACTCACCACGTCATCGCGGAACCGCTCGGAGAAGTCCCATACGTAGTAGTCGATACCCAGGCTCTTGGCCGCCCGCATCGCATCCATGGAGTCTTCGATGGTGCAGCACCCGCGCGACCCTGCGCGCACCGTGCCCGGCATCCGGGACAGCGCCAGGTGCACGCCGACCACGTCGTGGCCCGCATCCACAGCCCGCGCCGCGGCCACAGCCGAGTCGACACCACCGGACATCGCGGCGAGTACGCGCATGTTCTCCCTCTTCCGCCGATTGTTGGGAACTCCACAAGCTTAACCGCCTTCCCCCACAGCGGGAAGCAGGTGCGCGCGGTCGGCGCGCTCGGGGAGAATAGAGGCACAGCTTTCCCCCAAAGAAAGGAAACCCCTCATGCTTCTGGCTTTCTCTGTGGCTCCCGCCACGACGAACTCCCCGGACGGGTCGGTGCACAACACGGTCGCCAAGGCGATCAAGGTGATCCGCGATTCGGGCCTGCCCCGTGAGGAAGGCTCCATGTTCACCACGATCGAGGGCACCTGGGACGAGTGCTTCGACGTGGTGCGGCGCGCTACCGAGGCCGTGCAGGAGGACTCCGACCGGGTTTCCCTCGTGATCAAGTGCGACATCCGCCCCGGGTACACCGGTCAGATCACCGCAAAGCTCGACCGTATCACCGAGATTCTCGGGGAGGGCTGAGGCTACGACACAACCCGGGTAAGGCAGGCCTGGCTTGCTTTCGCTCTCCCCCTGGCCCGGTTTACGATCGCCACAACCGCTCCACACCACCGAGGAGGACGACCATGGCAATCACCCCCGACCTTGCCCGGATCTCAGACTGTACCGTCCCGGATGCTCCTACAACCACGACCACTCGTGTGCGGCCGCGGCCGTGACGATCAGCGCCCAGGGCAGCCAGTGCGCGACGTTCATCCCCCTGAACGTTAAAGGCGGCCTGGATGTGGTCTCCTCCCACGTGGGAGCGTGCCAGCGGGCCGAATGCGCGTTCAACTCGTCCTTGGTGTGCACCGCCTCTGCCGTGCGCATCGGACACGGGTCTGACACGGCGGACTGCCTGACCTACCAGGCGGCCTAACGCCCCGTGTCGTGTCGTTCCGCGGTGAACGTGCGCGGCGGATGCGCCGCCATCCCCGCGTCGCGGGCGCGCCGGTAGATGTCCGGGAGCACCTCAAGTAGACCCTGAACGTCCTGCTCGGTGGTGGATGGGCTCACCGTGATGCGCAGGCCGCTGCGCGCATCCTGCTCCGAGAAGCCCATGGCCAGGAGCACATGGCTCGGCTGGGACACCCCCGCCGTGCAGGCTGAGCCGTTCGACACATTGAACCCCCGCTGGTCCGCGAGGAAGACGAGGGAGTCGCCCTCGCACCCGGGCAGCACCACGTGGACGTTTCCAGGCAGACGCGCCTGGCTTGATCCTGATTCCGGAACTGGTCCGGTGACGCGAGCTTCCGGGATGCACTCGGGGATGCCGCGCAGGAGCAGATCCCGCAACCGGGCCATGTGTGCCGCCGACGCGGGCAGCTCGGCCACCATCGCAGTGGCCGCCGCGGCGAATGCGGCGATGCCGGGCGCGTTGACCGTTCCGCTGTGCACGCGTCGCTCCTGACCGCCCCCGTGAACCAGCGGTGTCGGGGCCAGCGACCTATCCAACACCAATGCGCCGACCCCTGCGGGACCACCGATTTTGTGCGCCGCGACGCTCATCGCCTGGACCCCCCACCGGTGGAAGTCCAGCGGGAGCTGCCCGTAGGCGGACACCGCATCCAGGTGAACGGGGATGCCCGCCGAGCGCGCGAGGGCGGCGATCTGCGACACCGGCTGGACCGTACCCACCTCGTTATTGGCGAGCATCGTCGTCAGTAACGCGACCTGGCCGGGATGCTCGGAGATGAACTCCTCCATGTCGTCGAGGCGAACCCGACCATCGCGGTCCACCCGCGCCCACAGAACCTGGGCACCCTGCGTCTGCTCCAGCCACTCCACGGAGTCGAGGGTGGCGTGGTGCTCCCCCTCCGGGGCGATGATGAAGCGGCGCTCCGGGTGCGTGGCGATCGTCTTCCAGTACGTGCCTTTGATCGCGATGTTGATCGACTCGGTTCCCCCCGAGGTGAAGATCACCTCTGCGGCATCCGCGCCCACGCTGCGAGCCACCTCCGCGCGCCCCATCTCCACGGTGAAGCGCGCGTCCTGCCCCGCCGCGTGCACCGAGGAGGGGTTCCCCGCACGCTGAGCCTGCTCCACGTACGCGGCCACCGCTTCGGGGCGCATCCGGGTGGTCGCTGCGTTATCCAGGTAAATCGCCATCGCCCCTAGCGTACCTTCGCTTCCCTGCCGCGGACCTCCCCGGGGTCAGCGGCGCTTGGGGTCGGGAGCATGTGCGGCACCCCACCGCTCCCGCCCGAACCCACACCGGAGGGAGCCCGGTGGCAAGGGCTGACACCGACACAGAAAAGGGGGTGTGCCGAACGCTTGGCGTTCGACACACCCCACGGTGTCTGGCGGCTACTTCGACACCGTCAGCAGCGCGTCTCCCACGCTGACTCGGCCGCTGGCAACCGGGTCCACGGAGCTGAACGCCGCGTGGTTGGTGACGAGCACCGGGGTGACCAGGGAGTACCCCGCATCCTCGATGACCGCGCGGTCGAAGGCGACCAGCGGCGTGCCCGCGGTGACGCGGTCCCCTGCCGATACCTTGACCGAGAACCCCTTGCCTCCGAGCTTCACCGTGTCGATGCCCACGTGGATGAGCACCTCCACGCCACTGTCGAGGAGCAGGCCGAACGCGTGTCCGGTCGGCTGCGCGACCACGACCTTGCCGTCGCCGGGGGCGACCACCACGTCACTGGTCGGGTCGATCCCGACGCCGGGCCCGACGATCCCCTTGCTGAACACGGGGTCGGGCACCTGCTCGAGCGGAACGATGACACCGTCAACGGGGGCCAGGATTGTGGCCACCACGGTCTTCGACTCGGTTGCGGTCGCGGTCGCTCCGGGAGCTGCTGCCGCGGCAACACTGGCGGCACCGGCCGTGGCCGCCGACGTTTCTGCTGGCGTCGCAGCCGCCGCAGCGGCCTTCGGCTCCGGGTCCTTGTAGCCGGACATGATCACCAGCACCATCGCGAGGACGAACGCGACGGCGACACCCAGGGCGTACACCCACACATTGTCGAACGCGGGGATCGTCAGCAGCGAGGTGAACACGAAGGCACTCGTCTTGACACCGCCGAACAGGCCCATGACCAGACCGCCGGCGACACACCCAACGAGCATCCGCGGGTAGATGCGCTTGTACCGCAGGTGGATGCCGTACAGCGACGGCTCCGAGATACCACCCAACAGACCCGCAGCAAGGGCACCTGTGGCCGTCTGGCGCATCTGCAGGTCCTTCTCGCGAATCGAGAGCACCAGCACGCCCGCGGTCGCACCGAAGCAGGCAAAGTTCCACGCGCCCATCGGACCCTGGATGAAGTCGTAGCCGAGGGTCTGGATGTTCAGCAGCATGATCGCGTTAATCGGCCAGTGCAGCCCCAACGGCACCATGAACGGGTAGGCCAGCGGGATGACGATCGCGAAGATGAACGGCGAGAAGCTGTTGATCGCGTTGAGCACGGCCGCCAACCCGGCCCCGACGTAGACGCCAATCGGGCCGATGATGAATGCTGTCAGCGGAATCATGATGAGCATGCTCAGGAAGGGCACGAAGATGAGCTGAACGTTTTCCGGGATCAGCTTCTTCAGCCCCTTGTACAGCGGCCCCAGAATGGCGGCCATGAGCAGGGGCGGGAACACCTGGGAGCTGTAGTCGAACACCGTCAGCGGGATGCCGAAGATGTCCACCACCTGCACCGAGCTGGTGAGCCCGGGGAAGGTCACCGTGTAGGCGCCATCTGCGCTCCCCAGCGCGGTGAAGCCCGGCAGCATCGTGACACCCATGATGGCGAAGCCCACCCACGGGTCGGCCCCCAGCTTCTTGGAGGCGTTATACGCCACCAACAGCGGCAGGAAGACGAACACCGCCTTCCAGGTCAGGTTCACGAACTGCCAGGAGGCGTCCAGTGTCACCCGCGAGTCGTTCCAGGCCGGGATGACACCCAGTGTGGCCATGAGGGCCATGAACGTGATGAACAGGGATGCGCCCAGCAGCGCCCCGATGATCGGGCGGAACGAGTCCGACAGGTACTCGAACAGGGAATCCAACCAGGCGATCTTGCCGCGTGGTCCCTTCGCCCGGGCAGCGGCTTTGACGGCCGCGATGTCGTCGCCGGAGGCACCCGTGCCCCCGGACATCTCCGGCAGGGCCATGATGTCGCTATACGTGGACTGGACGGCGCCGCCCATGACGATCTGGTAGCGGTTCCCGGCTTGGGGGACGGCCCCGAGAACTCCTGGGATCGCCTCAATGCGCTTCTGGTCGAGTTCGGATGCGTCCACCAGCTCAAAGCGCAGCCGCGTCGCACAGTGAGTGAGGCTGACAATGTTCTGTGATCCGCCGACTTCTTTAAGAATCTCGGCGGCCGAGGATGAGGCCACTCTCATATCTCCTTTGTGACAGTGAGGATTTCCGGGTCACACCACGCGCCAGCGCATACCGTGCACCCGCAGGTGCGCATTCGTGGTGCGAACCCGCCGTCAGTGTAGGAGCGGGCCCGCAAACATTCAGGATTTTTTCGGGTTCGCCAAATTTTCCCCCAGACACACCCGGCGTGCTTTCATCCTTCGCTGTCGGCCACAACAAATCCCGGGCCCCGAATATCCCGCCGACGCACGGGAGGACCCGTAAAATGGGCACGTTGCCCGACAGGAGAGCCCATGACACACGCGCTGCACACCCCGAGTGGACGCGGCCTCACCTGGACCTCCGAGTCGGATGCCCTCCTCCGGGTGCACTCGGCTCACGCCAGCCAGATCAGCGTGTGCATTCTCGACGCCGTCGACCCCGACTGGGTGCAACGCGAGGTGCCCTTGGAGCGAACCGGGGATGAGTGGGTGGCGAGCATCCCCGACCTGGCACCCGGCAGCCGCTATGCGCTGCGCGCCGACGGCAACCGCAGTACCTTCGACCCGCGGGTGCTCCTCCTGGACCCCTACGCTCGGGCGGTCGGCCACTACGGCCACGGGTGGCAGTCGGTGGCTCTCGCCCCGAGCACGTTCGACTGGCAGGGCGTGGAACGTCCCGATGTCCCCCGCGACCGACGTGTCATCTACGAGGCCCACGCACGGGGGCTGACGGCGGCGTGCCCGGAGGTCCCCGCAGAGATCCGCGGCAGCTACGCGGCGCTCGCGCATCCCGCGGTCATTGAGCACCTCACCGGGCTGGGCGTGACCACCCTCGAGCTGCTGCCCATCCACGCCTTCGCCACCGAGCGGAGGCTGCGCGCGCTCGGGCTGACGAACTACTGGGGGTATAACTCGCTGGCGTTCTTCGCCCCGCACCCCCGCTATGGCAGCCCCCAGGCACAGTCGGCCGGACCCCAGGCGATCGTCACCGAGCTGAAGACCGCCATCCGGGAACTGCACCGCGCCGGCATCCAGGTGGTGCTCGACGTGGTGTACAACCACACGGCGGAAGGACGGTCCGACCCGACGCTGCACTTCCGCGGGCTCGACGACGACCTCTACTACCGGAAGGACGCCGCCGGACGTTACGTGGACACCACCGGGTGCGGAAACACGCTGAACTGCGGGGAGCTCGCCGTGCAGCAGCTGATCATGGACTCGCTGCGCTACTGGGTTCAGGAGTACCGCGTCGACGGGTTCCGCTTCGACCTGGCCGCGACCCTGGGCCGGGGTACAGACGGCGCCTTCCACCGCGACCATCCCCTCCTCACCGCGATCGGCGACGACCCGGTGCTTTCCGAGTCCCTCATCATCGCGGAACCGTGGGATGTGGGCATCGGCGGCTGGCAGTCTGGCGGGTTCCCGCCGCCGTGGAGTGAGTGGAACGACCACTTTCGCGACACCGCCCGCACATTCTGGCTCAGCGACACCGCTGCCGAGCGGCGCAACGGGCAGGTGCGCGGGTCTGTCGGCAAACTCGCCGACGCCCTGGCGGGCTCGGCCGCCCTCATCGGCAGCGAACGCGGCCCGTTGAACTCGATCAACTTCATCACCGCGCACGACGGGTTCACCCTAGCAGACGTCG
Source organism: Micrococcales bacterium UBA3913 (assembly GCA_002391425.1). Taxonomy (GTDB): domain Bacteria; phylum Actinomycetota; class Actinomycetes; order Actinomycetales; family Microbacteriaceae; genus UBA3913. The sequence goes on from DGEZ01000143.1 coordinate 11,862, forward strand.
TCTCGTACACCAGCAAACACAACCTGGGCAACGGTGAGGGTAACCGCGACGGGACCGAGAACAACCACTCCTTTAACTTCGGGGTTGAGGGGCCGAGTTCGGATCCTGAGGTGCTCGACACCCGCGACCGGGCGGCGCGAAACCTCATGGCCACGCTCCTGTTCAGCGCGGGCACCCCGATGTTCACCGCCGGGGACGAACTGCTGCGCAGCCAGCAGGGCAACAACAACGCGTACTGCCACGACTCCACGCTCACCTGGCTGGACTGGATCGTGGATGAGCGCCGCCAGCGTTTCCGGGACACCGTCGCCCGGCTCATCCAGCTGCGACGCGACAACTCGTCGCTGCGGCCGATCCGTTATGCGTCGACCGACGAACGTGTGCCGTCAGCATCCGTGCTGCACTGGTTCAACGCTCAGGGCACCCAGATGACGCACGACGAGTGGAATCAATCGGGGATGCGCACCATCCAGTTGTTCTCCCGGTCCACCCCCGAGGTGGAGGACCTCAACCGCACGCTCGTGGTCATCCACGGCACCGAGCAGGACACGCGCATCACCCTGCCGGAGGTCGACGGTGTCGCCGAGTACACCCTGCTGTGGGATTCGGCGTGGACATCCCCCGCCGCCGCTCCGTCCGCGGAGGTTACCGGCCACCCGGGCCGCGCGTTGGACGTTTCCGGGATGTCCGTGCTGCTGTTCCGGGCGAACTGACCGGCCTCCCGCGGCGGGGCCTACGCACTACACCCCCGCGATGTACACCAACTTCTTGTTCACGAACTCGTCGATGCCCAGGGGGCCGAGCTCGCGGCCGAAGCCCGAGTTCTTCACGCCACCGAACGGCAGATCTACAGCATCCGCACCCACCGCGTTCACGTACACCATGCCGGTCTCCAGCCTGTCCGCCACACGCTCAGCCTGGTCCTTGTCTGTCGTGAACACGTAGGAGCCCAGCCCGTAGCCCGTCGCGTTCGCCAGGCTGATCGCCTCGTCCTCGCTCGAGACCCGGTAGACCTGGGCGACCGGTCCGAAGAACTCCTCGCGGAACGCATCCGCCTCCGGGGTGATCCCCGTCAACACCGTGGCCTGCACATAGGCACCGTCGTGACCGGCACCACCGACAACAGCGGTCGCACCCTGGTCCAGGGCGTGCTGCACCTGGGCGCTCAGGCGCTGCGCGGCGGCCTCCGACACGAGCGGACCGAGCTCCGTCTCCTCCACCTCGGACGGGTTCTGCACCTGGGCGGACGCCATCTTCTGCGTGAACTTCGACACGAACTCGTCGTAAAGGGAGTCAATCACGATGAACCGCTTCGCCCCGTTACACACCTGCCCGTTGTTATCCAGGCGCCCCAGGATGGCCAAGTCCACGGTCTCGTCCATATCGGCCACACTCAGCACGATGAACGGGTCAGAGCCACCCAGCTCCAGCACACACTTCTTCATCGCCGCACCCGCCTCCGCAGCCACCTGGCGGCCGGCACGCTCCGAACCGGTCAGAGACACCCCACGCAGCCGCGGATCCGCAATGATCGTCGCCGACTGCTCGTTGGTGGCGAGCACCGTCTGGTACGCGCCCAGAGGCACGCCCGCATCCCGCATAATTGCCTCCACCGCGGCCGAAGACTCCGGGCACTCTGGCGCGGGCTTGAGCAGGATCTCGTTGCC
>DGEZ01000109.1 GCA_002391425.1 Micrococcales bacterium UBA3913
CCGCCGAAGACGTTGACGAAGACGCTGCGCACCTGGGGGTCGCCGAGGATGATGCCGAGTCCGGCAGCCATCACGTCGGCCGAGGCTCCCCCACCAATGTCGAGGAAGTTCGCCGGGGTCACCCCGTAGCGTTCGCCCGCATAAGCGACCACGTCGAGCGTGGACATGACTAGGCCGGCCCCGTTGCCGACGACACCCACCTGGCCGTCAAGCTTCACGTAGTTGAGGCCCGCACGCTGCGCTGCGTCTTCCAACGGGTTCGCGGCCGCGTGGTCCACGAAGTCCGCATGGTCGGGGTGCCGAAACGCCGCGTTCCCATCGAGCGAAACTTTCGCATCCACGGCCACGATCTGGCCCTCCTCGGTGAGCACCAACGGGTTCACCTCCACGAGGGTCGCGTCCTCCTCGTTGAACACCTCGTAGAGGGACACGAAGACGGGGGCCACCTTCTCGACCAGTTCCGCGGGGAAGCCCGCGGTGGTGGCGATCTGCCGGGCGACCTCTGGCGTGACCCCGGTGATCGGGTCAATGGGGATGCGCGCGAGCGCCTCCGGGCGCTGCGTCGCCAGCTGCTCGATCTCCATGCCGCCATCCACGCTGCACAGGCTCAGGTAGCTGCGCTGGGCCCGGTCGAGGAGGATCGAGAAATAGAATTCGCGGGCGATGTGTGCCCCGGCTGCCACCATCACGGTGCGCACCGTGTGCCCCTTGATTGTCATCCCGAGAATTGCCTCGGCCGCTTCCGCGGCCTCTACGGGGCTGTGCGCAAGTTTCACCCCGCCGGCCTTGCCCCGGCCGCCGACTTTCACCTGTGCCTTCACCACGGTGACGGGCCCGAGTATCTGCGCCGCCTGCGCCGCCTCCTCGGGGGTTGTCGCCGTGATGCCCTCGAGGACGGGGACGCCGTGCTTGGCGAAAAGCTCCCGTGCTTGGTACTCGTAGAGATCCATCGTCGTCCTGTCGATGTGTTGTGTATGTTCGTCACGGGTTGGATGACTCCAACCGCATCCACTACGAGATTACCCTAGTTCTTGGCGAGTTTTAGCGTTACATCCAAGACTTCACACCCTTGCAACATACAAACATACGAAACGTATCTTTGTATTGTCGCCGTCACAGAGGGCCGTCCTGACGCGACCTGTTCGGCGGATTTTCGACACTCAGTCCGAGATCTTCTCAATCGGAGCGAGACGCACGAGCAGTTTCTTATGGGCGCCATCGTCGAAGAGCACCTGGGCGACGAGTTTCGGGCCAGCCCCTGTCGTCGCCTGCACGGTGCCCTCCCCGAAGGCGGTGTGCCGGATGCGATCACCGGCTGACACAACAAGACCCTCGTTGTTGCGCACCTCTGTGGTGAGGGCACCGGGCCAGACCCGTTGCACACGCCTCTTTGGTTGCGCGGCGTCGCCGTCTGCATGGTTCGACCGGGCCGGGATCTCGGGCTGCTCCCGTTGCGTTGACCGCGAGTAGTGCGCGGCAGGCAGACCGCTGCGCCGCATCCGTGCTCCCCCCCAGTGCACCAGCTCGGCCGGGATCTCCTCGAGGAAACGACTGGGCACGGACGCACTGGGGCCGCCGAACTGGGCCCTGTTGAGCGCCAGGGAGAGGTACAGCCTCTGCTGTGCACGCGTGATACCCACGTACAGCAGGCGACGCTCCTCGGCGATACCCCCGATCTCCTGGATCGCCATCGCGTGCGGCAGGATCCCCTCTTCAAGCCCGGTGATGAACACGACGGGAAACTCAAGGCCCTTGGCCGTGTGCAGGGTCATCAACGAGACCGTGCCGGAGGCGTCGTCCAACTCGTCGACGGCGGCGACCAGCGAGACCTCCGTGAGGAAGTCCACGAGGGTACCGTCGGGATGCGCTTCCACGAACTCGGCGGCCACGGACAGGAACTCTTCGAGGTTCTCCGCGCGGGACTCGTCCTGCGGGTCGCGGCTGGCGGCGAGCGCGGCCAGGTACCCGCTGGACTCGAGAAGGTTGCGGGCGAGCTCATCCAGCGGTTCGGATCCGGCCGCCGCACGAGTGATGAGCGCGTGGAACCCGGACATCGCCTGGCGTAGCTTGGGACCGAAGCCTAACTCCTCGGCGTGCCCGAGCGCGTCGAACAGGGAGCCGCCGGTGCGTTCTGCGAATGAGGCGAGCTGCGCGATGCTCGCGTCGCCTATTCCCCGCTTCGGGGAGTTGATGACCCGGCGCAGCGCCTGGTCGTCGTTCGGGTTCGCCACGATGGTGAGGTACGCGAGCGCATCCTTGATTTCTGCGCGTTCGTAGAACCGTGTGCCACCGAGGATCCGGTACGGGACGCCACCGCGGATCAGCATGTCCTCGAGTGCCCGGCTCTGGGCGTTGGTCCGGTAGAACACCGCGATATCGGAGTAGCGCGTGCCCTCGTCGCGCAGCGCGCCGATCGTGTCGACGACGAACTGCGCCTCTTCGTGCGCGGTGTACCCGACGAAACCCTGTATCCGCTCGCCGGTGCCCAGGTCGGACCACAGCCGCTTCACCCGCCGGTCTGTGTTGTTGCCGATGACGGCGTTCGCCGCATCCAGGATCGTCTGACTGGATCGATAATTCTGTTCGAGCAGGATCGTCTTCGCCCCGGGGAAGTCCTTCTCGAACTCGCTGATATTGCGGATGTCGGCCCCGCGGAACGCGTAGATGGACTGGTCGGAGTCCCCCACCACCGTCAAGCTGGCTCCGCCGTCCCGGGTCAGCTCGCGGATGAGCGCGTACTGTGCGCGGTTCGTGTCCTGGTACTCGTCCACCAGCACGTGCCGAAAACGTTGCCGGTACCGTTCGGCGACATCCGGGAAGGCGCGGAAGAGGTACACGGTCTGGGCGATGAGGTCATCGAAATCAAACGCGTTCGCGCGGCGCAACTCCGCTTCGTATTCGCGGAACAGCTCGCCGATCATACGCGCGACCGGGTCCGACCCACTGGTCGTGCGCAGGTACGCGTCGGCATCGACGAGGTCATTCTTCATCTTCGAGATCTTCGCCGCGACACCCCGAGGAGTGAGCGTGAACACATCCGCCCGGTATTTCTTGATCAGACGCTTGAGGATCACGCGCGAATCCTGCGCGTCATAGATGGAGAACCCGCTGGTGTAGCCGAAATGCTCGGCCTCCGCCCGGAGGATGCGCACGCAGGCCGAGTGGAAGGTCGAGATCCACATGCCCTGGGCCTCCCGGCCGAGCAGGGTCCCGACCCGATCGCGCATCTCAGCGGCGGCCTTATTCGTGAACGTGATCGCGAGTACCTGACTCGGCCACGCGTCTCCGGTGGCGAGCAGGCTCGCAATCCGGTGCGTGAGCACGCGGGTTTTGCCAGACCCGGCCCCCGCGACCACGAGCAGCGCCGCGCCGCGGTACTCGACGGCCGCACGCTGCTGAGGGTTCAACCCGCGCACGAGCTCATCCGCATCGGGCAAGGAGGTGCTGAAGTCATGGAAATTCAGGGAAGTCATGGGACTCCCATCCTAGGCGGTGCCGGTGACAGCGGTCAGCGGGGCTCTTCCGCCAGCAGCTCGGTCACGAGTTCCGGGTAGTCCGCGAAGACCGCATCCACGCCCGTATCGAGGATGGCCGAAAACTCGCCGCGCCAGTTGCCCCACCGTGCCGGATCCATGCTGGATGTCCAGCCCTCCGCGAGGAAGTAGTTCTCCGGCCGCAACGTCCAGGTGAAAACGCTCAGACCCACCTCGTGGGCGCGCTCGACAACACCGCGGGACTGCCCGAGTGCGCTCTGGGAGGTTGATATCAGGCAGCGCCAGGACGGGCTGATCCCATCAATCATCTCGGACAAGTCGGACAACCCCTCCAGGGTGAGGGCGTCGGAGTACGGATGGGCGCGCTCGCCCAGCACGGCGACATCGTCGGGAGCGGCGCCCTGATCGTCGATCAGGTAGATCAGCTTTCCCGTGACCGAGTGTTCGGCTAGGTGCAGCAGCGCAGTGCGCTCAAAGCATTCGTACCACAGCGGGTATCCGCCCTCCCCCCAGGGCCGACCGGTCAGGGCGCGGCGCGTCATGCACGCCATGTCGAAGCCGCATGTCCCGAAATAGGTGGGGTGCTTGATCTCAGCGACCAGCCCCACGGGGCGCTCGGCGGTGGCATTGTGCTCTTCGAGCAGGTCGAGGAGCTCTGTGAACCGAAGAACCGGCTCCGTGTCGTTGAACGCCCGGTTATCGGGTCGCAACGCGGGGATGCGCTCCCGGCAGCGAAGCGTCGACAGCTCCTCCCACGTGAAATCCTCGGTAAACCACCCGGTGAGCTCGACCCCGTCAATCGTCTTCGTCACCCGTCGATCCGCGAACTCGGGATGCGCCGAAACATCGGTGGTCGCCCCGATCTCCGACTCGTGCCGAACCACGAGCACGCCATCGCGGGTGGGCACCAGGTCGGGCTCGACCGCATCCACACCGGCAGCGAACGCACGCAGATACGACGACCGAGAATGCTCGGGACGGTGCCCCGGCGCCCCGCGATGCCCGATCAACATCGGCGAATTCCCCCGTGATCTCATATCTTCAATCTACTCTCACCCCTCTTGCGGGCCGAACCAGGCGAATTCACAGCCCATTTTTGCAGCACACCCCATACGCTGGAGGAGTTAGAGCCAACGCACACCTGACTACAAGGAGACCCACAGTGGCACTTGAGAATCCTGCACTCGCGAACAATGCAGCCCTCAAGGAGGCCAAAGCCTCCGCGCAGCGCACCTACACGGCGGAAGAGCTGCGCGCCATGTACGAGCAGCCGTCGGCCGCTGAGCCGAGCTATGACCCGCCGGTCACGCCCAGCGTTCCCCGAGAGAATGCGCTGAGCTACGACGACGTCATCGCGAAGACGGCGGTCACTCTCGGCCTCGTGATCGTTTCCGCCGCAATCGGCTGGTTCGTTCCGAGTCTGATGCTTCCCGGGATGCTCATCGGCCTCGTCCTGGGACTGGTCAACTCCTTCAAGCGCGAGCCCTCACCGGCACTCATCCTCGGGTACGCCGTCGCGGAGGGACTGTTCATCGGCGGAATCTCCAGCGTTCTGGAAAGCGTGTATTCGGGGATCGTCGTCCAGGCCGCCCTGGCGACGCTGAGCGTGTTCGCTGTCATGCTTGCCCTGTTTGCCAGCGGTAAGGTCCGCGCATCCGCGAAGCTGACCAAGATCGCCCTCGTCGCGATGGGCGGCTACCTTCTCTTCTCTCTGATCAACGTTGCCTTGCAGCTCACCGGGGTCGTCACCGACCCGTGGGGGTTGATGACGAGTGTCACCATCGCGGGGATCCCCCTCGGGGTCATCGTGGGTGTCGTTGCTGTCCTCCTGGCGGCGTACTCCTTCGTCATGGACTTCGACTACGCCCAGCAAGGAGTTCGCACAGGCATCGACCGCAAGTACGCCTGGTCGATCGCGTTCGGCCTCACGGTCACCCTGATCTGGCTGTACGTGGAGTTCCTGCGCCTTATCGCCATCTTCCGGGAGCAGTAAACCGGGGGCATCTCAGCACAGAGGGAGTGGTTGCGGCGTGCACGTCGCCCACTCCCTCTTCTGTGCGTGTTCCCGGGCGAATCCAGCGAGCCTATTGCGTCAGCCCAGCGAGCCTATTGCGTCAGCCCAGCGAGGCTATTGCGTCAGCCCAGCGAGGCGGGCATCCGCCAGGTCCGCCACCTGCTGAGCAGTGACCGACGTCTGATCTCCCTCCACGGGCAGGCTGATCATCAACTCGACGACGACATTCGCCCGCCGCAAGAAGACCATGTCGAAATCCCCACTCTCGCTGCTCAAGGAGAACGACGACACCTGGCTACTCGTTCCCGTGATCGTCAACGGCGCGATCTGCTGAGAGATATCGCCCACGCTCGTCGTGGCCGTGTACCCGGAACAGTTGTCGATCGAATCAGACAGCTCCGACATGAAGGACCCCGCCGAGCGCGATGAGGAGAATACCCGCGCAGACTGCTGAATGAGCTGCCCCTGCGAGGAGTACGCCGGAGACCCCACGATAATCGTGTCGGATGCGGCGGAACTATCGGACTCCGCCTCTGTGGCCCCCAGCAGCCCGAACGATCGATCCACGGCCAGACAGGCATCATCGTCAACGCTTTGCTCGGACCAATTCACCGACGACATCATCTCTGCCGGGGTGGAGGTGGTTGCCGTCGTGCCCACGTCCCATCCCGTCGGCACGTCGTCTGCCGTGAGAAAAGCCTCCGTCGCCTCCGCCACGGCGAACTCCTCGGACCCGCCCGATGATCCCACATACCACAAAGCCACCATCGCTCCGACGATGACGACCACGGTTCCCGTGATCACCGTCGCGGCAACGCCGCGCCGGGACGAACGCTGCTTTTTCCCAGACTTCGGCTTCTGTGGCGACGACCAGCTCCGCACCTCGCGCTCTGGACGGACGCCGAGGCTCGACAGCGGGGGCAATTCCTCGGGCATCTGTGTTTCCAGCACGTTCGGATCCGGGCTGAAATCAATCGATCCCACTTCCGGATCGTCCGGTCGTGCCTTCTCGCGGGGGTTCGGATCATCCGATCCGGTGGAATGGCTGCCCAACGTCTACTCCCACTCGATTGTTCCCGGTGGCTTGCTCGTCACATCGAGCACCACACGGTTGATCTCCCGAACCTCGTTGGTGATCCGGTTCGATATCTTCGCGAGCACATCGTAGGGCAGTCGCGTCCAATCGGCCGTCATCGCATCCTCGCTGGAAACGGGGCGAAGCACGATGGGATGCCCATACGTCCTCTCATCACCCTGAACACCCACCGAGTGCACGTCCGCGAGCAACACAACCGGGCACTGCCAGATATCCGCATCCAGCCCGGCCGCAGTGAGCTCCTCACGCACAATCGCATCCGCCTCGCGCAGAACCTCCAGACGCCGAGGGGTAACCTCCCCCACGATACGAATCGCGAGTCCGGGCCCGGGGAAGGGTTGCCGACTGACAATCACCTCAGGAAGCCCCAGCTCTCGTCCGATCGCGCGCACCTCATCCTTGAACAGCGTCCGCAGCGGCTCGACGAGTTCGAACTGGAGGTCTTCCGGAAGCCCTCCCACATTGTGGTGGCTCTTGATGTTCGCGGCCCCGTCTCCGCCGCCCGACTCCACCACATCCGGGTAGAGGGTGCCCTGGACGAGGAACTTGATCGGACGCCCTCCGCCGGTGGCTTCCGCCTGGAGGGAAGATGCGGCCTCCTCGAAGGTCCTGATGAACTCTCGGCCGATGATCTTGCGCTTTTGCTCCGGATCGGTCACTCCGGCAAGGTGTCCGAGGAACTTCTCGGACGCATCCACGGTGACGAGCCGCACACCAGTGGCTTCGACGTAGTCCTCCTGGACCTGCCGAACCTCGTCCTTGCGCAACAGGCCATGGTCCACGAACACGCACGTCAATTGGTCGCCAACAGCACGGTTGACCAAGGCTGCGGCTACCGCAGAGTCCACACCCCCGGAAAGCCCACAGATGACAGCCGCATCGCCCACCTGTTTCCTGATCGCCTCCACCTGGGCATCGATGACGGAGTCACTCGTCCAGCTCGGACTCAGCCCGGCGGCGTTGTACAGGAAGTTCTCCAGGACTTTCTGCCCGTAGGGGGAGTGCCGCACCTCCGGATGCCACTGCACACCGTAGAGACGGCGCTCGTCGTCGGCGAACGCCGCCACCGGCGCGCCCGTCGTCGAGGCGAGGGTCTCGAATCCCTCCGGAGCCGTGTTCACCGCGACGCCGTGGCTCATCCACACGGATTGGTGCACCGGGATGTGCGCCAGAAGCGCATCCGGCCGGGTCACCTCCAGCTCGGTGTGACCGAACTCACCCAACGCAGCCCGGTCCACCTCGGCGCCCAGAGCGTAGGCCATCGCCTGGAACCCATAGCAGATGCCCAGCACGGGTACGCCGGAGGTGAACAACTCCTCGTCCACCTCGGGAGCGCCCGGCTCGAAGACACTGGCTGGCCCTCCGGAAAGGATGATGGCGGCGGGATTCTTCGCCAGGATCTGCTGCGCCGTCCAGGAGTGGGGCACGATCTCCGAATACACGTGAGCCTCGCGGACGCGTCGGGCGATCAGCTGCGCGTACTGCGCTCCAAAGTCGACGACGAGAACGGGATGCGTCTCATCCGTGTGTCCGTCAGCGTTCACTTGTGCAGGGGTGCTCATGCGCGTGCTCCCGAATCCTTTCGTGTTGTCGACACCGACTGTTCCAGGTCGGCGAATGCTTTGCGCCGGATCCGGCCCTCCACGATGAAGGAGAGGAACGGCACGACACCACCGAGGGCAATCCCGATGAAAACGGTCAGGGGCCAGCGCAGCAGCGACCAGAGTCGAAAGGCCGCAGCCAGGTACACCACATACAGCCAGCCGTGCGCGATCAGGATGAACAGGCTGATGTTGACCCCGGTTCCGGAGTCCGCCGGCAGGAGGGCGATCCCGTCGGCATTGCCTCCCACGTAGAGCTCGAATCCGGTGGTCCCGTTCCACGGGATGTACTTCACGATCATCTCCGCGCACAGCAGGAGCAGCATGACGCCGGTGACGTAGGCGGCAATACGGTAGAACAGGAGCGCACCGGGGATCGCTTTGCGATCGGTGGCGGACAGTCGCGGCATGGGTTCTAGTCTAAGACGCGTCATTGCTCGGCGCGGCGTCATCATCCAGCTCGTCATCGATATCGATGAAACCCAGATCTTCCCGCTCCCGGCGCACATCGTCGGCAACGAGTCGCCACCACAGGAACACGGCGAATCCCGAGAACACCACCCATTCAATCGCGTAGAAGAGATTCAGCCAGTTCAGCTCAGCCGTGGCCTCCGGTTTCGGAGAGGGAATCGCGACCAGACCCGACGGCGGGTCGTCGTGGGAGACGATGTACCCGAGCGAGACCGGCTCCGTCACCTCGCTCCACATATTCGCCAACCACGGGATGGACATTCTGTCGATCGCATCGGCACTCGGGGTATCCGTGTCGACGTCAACGGCCTCCCCCGCCGTCAGCCTCCCGGTGACGACCACCGGACCCGAATCCGTCTCAGCATTGAGCCGATCGGCGACCTGCTGAGCACCAGCCTCATCCGCGGTCCACCCCACCGCGACCGCAACGCTCCCCGAATCTGCGACGAGAAGTCCAACAACCCAATAGCCGGTCTCACCCTCGTTATCGCGGTCGCCCACGATCAACCAATCGCCAGGGCGGAATGATCCGGTGACCGTCACCATCGAGTCGACGGCGGCGTCCGTCATCGGGTCGCCGAAGGCGAGCACCTCCTCGAGCGGGCGAACCGTTTCCGTATCACGCTCGACCACGGTCGCCGTCTCCACAGCCCGGCCCAGCTGCCACTGGCCCAGCCACGCGAAGCCGGCGGCCACCGCGAGCGCAAAGGCGAGCAACGCGAGCCAGCGGGGGCGCAGCGCCGCGCGGGCGAACGTCGGGTAGCGCACGTACTCCGATGTCCCCGTGCCCTGCGGTGATTCAGTCATCGTTGCCCGCGCCCGGCTTCCTGCCGCCTTCAGCGGGACCGTCCAAGGGGTCGGCGTCCACGACGGGCTCCTCGGCCGCGCTCGTACGGCGCGCCGCCTCCGCCTCGTCGGCGCTGATCACGGCAATCGCCCCGGTACGAGCCTCCAATTCGGCAACTGCGGCAGCCTCCGCCTCCGCCTTTTCCTGTTCGATGCGCTTTCGGTAGAGCACCGTCCCGATACGCTCCGACTGTCCCGCGAACACGGGTCCCAGGATAGCCATGATGAGCACATACAATCCTGCGAAGGCGATGACGCGATCATCCAGGCCAGCCCCGGCCGCTATCGTCGCGAGGATCAGCGCGAACTCTCCCCTATTGACCAGGATCGCCGCCGCGTTGATACCCGCGCGGGCTCCCAAGCCCTGCAACCCGGCCACGACGAGCCCCGCGATGATGTTCAATACGAACGTCATCACCACAGCAACCAGCACCGGAACCAGAACTGCCTCGAATTTCGAGCTGTCCATGGTGAGGCCGAAATTCAGGAAGAAGAACGCCCCGAACACGTCGCGCATCGGGATCGCAATCGCCTCGATCTTGTGCCGGAACTTCGTCGAACCGAGGATCAGCCCGATGAGGAACGCGCCAATCGCGTCTGTGACGCCCAGCTCTTCCCCGATGCCTGCGAACAGCAGCGCCAGCCCGAAGAAGAGCACGGTGAACAGCTCGTCGTCGTTCGTCTTGACCAGCCGGGGCACCACGCCGCCGCCGTAGCGGGCGACCGCGAACATCGCGATGAGGAACACAAACGCCACGATGAGCTTCACGATGACCCAGAACAGGTCACTCTCTCCGGAGAGCACGACGCCGACGATTGCGAGGTACAGCGCGATGAAGATGTCCTCCACCACGGTCACCCCGAGGATCATCGGGGTCTCGGTGTTTGCCAGGCGTCGCAGCTCGATGAGGAGCTTCGTGACAATCGCAGAGGAGGACGTCGCGGTCATCCCGGCGACGATGAGAGCTTCTCGAGACCCCCACCCCAGCAGACTGCCGAACACGAGTCCGCCCGCCATATTGATGAGGATGTAGCTACCGCCCGCGGCCAGCAACCGCCAGGCGTTCCCGGTGAACTCCTCCAGGTCGAATTCAATGCCCAGGTTGAACAGCAGCAGGATGAGCCCAAACACAGCGACCAGCTCGATCTCGGCGCTGTCCACGCTCAGCCAGAAGGCAGGAAAGTGGGGGGAAGCGACCAGGCCCACGAGCATGTAGATCGGGATTGCGGGCAGCCCGACTTTCCGCCCCAAACGGCCCAAAGCATAGGCGATGATCAGCAGGATGCCGAGGGTCAGTAGTAGCGGTCCTATCGAGTGCTCCACGCGTCGATTAATCTCCTGGCAGGTCGATGGAATCGGTCTTGAGTTTGGTGGTGAGCTCGCCCGTTCGGTAGAACGTAAACGCTTTCGCCACCTTCTCGGGGGTGCCCGCGACAATCAGAGTGTCACCGGGGAAGACCCGAAAATCTGGTGCTGGTGCAGGATTCGCGCCATCGCCGCGCACGACGGCGACAACGGTCACCCCGAAGACCCCCCGGTCCGCGAGGCTGCCGAGCTCCTGCCCGGCGATATGGTCGTCGTAGTCGACCGAGAACCAGTCGATGGACAGCCCCGGGATGGCCTCCAGCGCCGTCAGCGACTCGGTGATGCGCGTGCCCCCGAGCAGCTCGGCCAGGGTGTGCGCCTCGTCCTCGTTCAACCGGAGCGACACCTTCGTCGCCTCCGGTCCGCCCTTTTCGTCGTCAAAGGCGATCAGGTCGCTGTGCCCGGAGCGGTGAGCGACCACACCGATCTTGCCACCGCTGTCAGTGACGAAGGTGTGCAACACTCCTACCCCGGGGAGCTTGACCCGCTTGACATCTGTCACAGGAAATTCTCCTCACGTGGATGGTCGGGAGAGCATTCCTCCCATCGTACCAACAGCCCCTGCACAGACCCTGGGAGTTACTGCGCACTCGGGTACGGCGCGATCACCACTTCAATGCGCTGGAACTCCTTCAGATCCGAATACCCGGTGGTGGCCATCGACTTGCGCAGCGCGCCCATGAGATTCGATGTTCCGTCAGCGTTGGCGGCAGGCCCGAACAGGACCCGCTCCAGGGGAGCAACCGTACCCACCTGCACGCGGGCACCTCGCGGCAACTCCGCGTGCTTGGCCTCGGCGCCCCAGTGCCAGCCCCGGCCCGGTGCCTCGGTCGCCCGGGCAAGCGCCGTCCCGAGCATGACCGCGTCCGCCCCACAGGCGATGGCCTTGACGATATCGCCGGAGGTACCCAAGGACCCATCCGCGATGACGTGTACGTAGCGCCCGCCCGACTCATCCAGGTAATCGCGTCGCGCCGCCGCCACATCGGCGATACAGGTGGCCATCGGTGCGTGGATGCCGACCGTCTTGCGCGAGGTCGACGCCGCGCCCCCGCCGAAGCCGGCGAGGATCCCAGCGGCCCCGGTGCGCATCAGGTGCATGGCGGCCATGTAGCTGGCCGCGCCCCCGACAATCACCGGCACATCCAACTCATAGATGAACTTCTTCAGGTTCAGCGGCTCCACCGTCTTGGAGACGTGCTCGGCCGACACGGTCGTCCCGCGGATCACGAACAGATCCACCCCGGCATCGAGCACCGTCTGGTAGAACTCCTGGGTGCGCTGCGGCGACAGGGCTCCCGCCACCGTCACCCCCGCGGCACGAACCTGAGCAAGCCGCTGCGTGATCAGCTCCGCATGTATGGGCTCGGCGTACACTCGCTGCAGGAAGGGCGTCGCCTCCTCCGGGTCGATGCTCGCAAGCTCATCGAAAATCGGTTCGGGATCCTCGTAGCGGGTCCACAGCCCCTCCAGGTCGAGCACGCCGAGACCACCCATCCGGCCCATCTGGATGGCCACCTCGGGGGAGACCACCGAATCCATCGGTGCTGCGACGACCGGGATGTCGAACTGGTACGCGTCAATACTCCACGAGATGGACACGTCCTGGGGATCGCGGGTGCGCCGATCCGGGACAATCGCGATGTCGTCGAATGAGTACGCCCTCCGCCCCAGCTTCGACCGACCGATCTCATACAACTCGTTCATGGTCCCTTACTCCTTCGCTCCCACAGCCTTCACTGCTGGGGGATGTTCAGCGTCCCTTGTAGTTCGGTGCGTCGATCACCATCTGCACGTCATGCGGATGGCTCTCCTTGAGGCCCGCCGGAGTGATCCGGACGAACTTGCCCTTATCGCGCAGCTCATCGATGCTTCGAGCGCCGACGTAGAACATGGACTGCCGCAGACCGCCGACGAGCTGGTACGACACCGCCGCGAGCGGGCCGCGGTAGGGCACCTGACCCTCGATACCCTCCGGGATGAGCTTGTCATCGCTGGGGACATCCGCCTGGAAGTAGCGGTCCCGCGAGTAGCTGGTCTTCTTGCCCCGGGTCTGTAACGCTCCGAGCGAGCCCATGCCACGGTACTGCTTAAACTGCTTCCCATGGTCGAAAACAAGCTCCCCCGGGCTTTCGTCCGTGCCGGCGAACAGGGAGCCGAGCATGACCGATTCCGCACCCGCGACCAGCGCCTTCGCGATGTCTCCCGAGTATTGCAGCCCGCCGTCGGCAATCACCGGAACCCCCGCCGGGCCCGCCGCCTGATACGCCTCCCAGATCGCGGACACCTGGGGCACACCGACGCCGGCGATGATCCGCGTGGTGCAGATTGACCCCGGGCCGACCCCTACCTTCACCGCATCCACGCCTGCATCTACGAGGGCCTGCGCTCCACTGCGCGTGGCGATATTCCCGCCGACCACATCCACGTGGCGCATCCCCGGATCGCCCTTGATGCGCGCGACGATATCGAGCACACCCTGGCTGTCGCCATTGGCGGTGTCAACCACGATGACGTCGACGCCGGCGTCGACCAGAGCGGTGACACGATCCCAGGCATCCCCGAAGAACCCGACAGCCGCCCCTACCCGCAGCCTGCCATCCGGATCCTTCGTCGCGTTCGGGTACTTCTCGGACTTGTCGAAATCTTTTACGGTGATCAGCCCGCCCAGCGTGCCGTCCGCGTTCACCAGCGGGAGCTTCTCCACCTTGTGCCGCGCCAGGATCGCGATCGCATCCTCGGGGGCGATGCCCACCGGAGCGGTAATGAGCCCCTCCTTCGTCATCACATCGCGCACGATCGTCGTCGCATAGGACTCTGGGGGCAGGAAGCGGATGTCGCGGTTCGTGATAATGCCCACGAGCACGCCCTGCGCATCCACCACGGGCAGGCCTGAGACACGGTATTTCCCACAC
>DGEZ01000112.1 GCA_002391425.1 Micrococcales bacterium UBA3913
AGATGTGTATAAGAGACAGGAGCACAGTCCCGCGGGGTGGACTATCGGAGCGATGGCGAAGGGCGCGGGTATGCTCGCGCCGGGGCTGGCCACCATGCTCGTCGTGATCACCACGGATGCTGAGCTGGAGTTCACTCCGCTGGGGGTCGCCCTGCGGGAGGCCACGAGCGTGACCTTCGACAGGCTGGACTCGGACGGGTGCATGTCCACGAACGACACGGTCGTGCTGCTCTCGTCGGGGGCATCGCATGTGGTACCGGACTACCGAGAGTTCGTCGACAGGCTCACCGAGGTCTGCCTCAGCCTGGCCAAGCAGCTGCAGTCGGACGCCGAAGGGGCGAGCCACGACATCGACATCGAGGTCGTCCACGCAGTAACGGAACAGGAAGCCGTCGAGGTGGCGCGTTCCGTCGCCCGGAACAATCTGTTCAAGACGGCGATCTTCGGCAACGACCCGAACTGGGGGCGCGTCTTGGCAGCCATTGGAACTACCTCCGCAGAGTTCGACCCCTACGATGTTGATGTCACGATCAACGGGGTGCGGGTTGCCCATCGTGGCCAGCCTGACGCACCCGGGGACACCGTCGACCTGACCGGGCGCGAGGTGACGGTGCAGATTGACCTGAAAGTGGGCGACGCACAAGCGACCGTGATGACGAATGATCTGACCCACGCGTATGTTCATGAGAACAGCGCATATTCTTCCTGAGGTATACGAATGGTAGAGACAACACCCACGGGCACGATCATCCAGCCCAGCGCGCATATGGCGGCGCTCAAGGCAGAGACCCTTGTCGAGTCTCTGCCCTGGCTTCAGCGCTTCCACGATCAGATCTTCGTGTTCAAATTCGGGGGAAACGCCATGACGGACGAATCCCTCCTGCAGGCATTCGCCGAAGACATGGTGTACCTGCGCTATGTCGGAATCAAGCCCGTCGTCGTGCATGGCGGCGGACCGCAGATCTCCGCCATGCTGGAACGCCTGGGCATAGCCAGCGAGTTTCGCGGCGGGTATCGCTACACGACCACCGAAGCCATGGAGGTGGTTCGGATGGTCCTCACCGGTCAGATCAGCCGTGACATCGTGGGGCGCATCAACCAGTGGGGTCCGCTCGCCGCGGGACTCTCCGGCGAAGACGCCGGGCTGTTCCACGCCCGTCGTGCGAAAACTGAGGTGGATGGCGAGCAGGTCGATCTGGGCCTGGTCGGGGACGTCTGCGGGGTGAACCCTGAGGCTGTCCTGGGGCAGATTGCCGCTGGGCGCATCCCGGTGGTCTCCTCGATCGCCCCCGATGTGGATGACCCCACCCAGGTGCTCAATGTGAATGCCGATGGTGCCGCCGCCGCGCTGGCGGTGGCGCTTAACGCGGCGAAGCTGGTGATACTGACGAATGTGGCGGGGTTGTACGCACGATGGCCCGACAAGTCGAGTCTCGTGTCGCAGATCGACGCGCGAAACCTGCGCATCATGATGCAGGGTATCGAGTCGGGGATGATCCCGAAAATGCAAGCATGTATCACCGCCGTGGAGAACGGCGTTCCCCAAGCCCACGTGGTGGACGGGCGGATGCCGCACTCCTCCCTCCTGGAGATTTTCACCAGCAGCGGGATCGGAACGCTGGTCACCCTCGACCCAGTGGAGGCGACGAAGTGAGTTCTCTGGTTTCCTGGCAGGAACGCTACGAGCACAGCCTGTTGCCCGTTTTCGGCACACCCCCGGTGCTGGTGGTGCGCGGTCTCGGGTGTCACGTCTGGGATTCCGAAGGGCGCCGTCTGCTCGATATGCAGGGCGGTATCGCGGTGAATGCGCTCGGGCATGCGCATCCCGACCTGGTGAGCGCGATCGCGGAGCAAGCCGCGACGCTCATTCACGACTCCAACCTCGTCGCCAGCGAACCGCAAATCGAACTTGCTGAGGCCCTCATCCGGATCACCGGCGGGGACCCTGCCACCCGCGTCTTCTTCGCGAATTCGGGAACCGAGGCGAATGAAGCCGCGTTCAAGCTTGCCCGGCGCAACGCGGGGAGCTCCGGGGAGCGCCGGCGTATCCTCGCCCTGGAGCATTCCTTCCACGGGCGCACGATGGGGTCACTGGCGATGACCGCCAAAGAGGTGCTGCGACGTCCCTTCGAGCCGATGCCCGCAGGCGTCGAGTTCATCCCACCCACCGTGGAGGCGCTGGACGCCGCCATCGGCCCCGATGTGGCCGCCGTGATCGCGGAGCCCATCCGGGGAGAGGCAGGGGTGTTGCCTCTGCCAGAGGGCTTCCTAGCGCACGCGCGCCGCGTGACGGATGCCGTGGGGGCCCTCCTGATCGTGGACGAGGTGCAGACCGGGATGGGGCGCACTGGCGACTGGTTCGCGTACCAGGATTCCGGCATCATCCCTGACGCGATGACGCTTGCCAAGGGACTGGCAGGAGGCGTGCCGATCGGTGCCCTCGTCACCTTCGGGCGGGCCTCCTCGCTGCTTCAGCGCGGGGACCACGGCTCGACGTTCGGCGGGAACGCGCTGGCGACGCGAGCAGCGGGAACCGTCATACGGGTGATCGAGCGCGATGGGCTGATCGATAACGTACGCAAGCAATCCGCCGCCCTACGCGAGGAGATCCCCGACGCATTCGGGTCGCTAGGGGCGGAGGTGCGCGGACGCGGCCTCATGCTGGGGGTCCGCCTGAACCGCCCGTGCACGGCGGACATCGTCTCGGCTGGGATCACCCATGGTCTGCTGCTGAACGCCACCGACGCGTCGACGCTGCGGCTCGTTCCGCCCCTGGTGTTCTCGGATGACGATCGTGCCGAACTCATCGCGGGCCTGCGCGCGCTCGTGGCGGAATGGGAGGAAAACCATGAATGAACGCCCCCTGGTCCTGGTCCGCGAACCTGCGGCCTCCCTCGCCGAGGGCATCGTCACCCACATCCAGCGATCCGCCATCGATGTGGAGCGTGCCCGGGGTCAGTGGCAGGCGTACGTCCAGGTGTGGCGGGACCTGGGCTGGGGCATTCACGAGGTGGCCCGCCGGGACGACCTGCCGGACTCGGTGTTCATCGAGGACGCGATCGTGGTGTTCGGCGATGTCGCGGTGATCACCCGTCCCGGTGCGGATGCGCGCAAACCCGAGACTGCGGCGGCCGAGCAGACCGGCCGCGACCTGGGCCTTCACATCGCCCACATCGAGGGCCCCGGAACCCTGGACGGCGGCGATGTGCTCAAGAACGGACAGACGGTGTACGTCGGTCAGGGGGGACGAACGAATGCGGAAGGCATTCGCCAGCTCGCCGACATTATCGGGCCGCGCGGCTACTCCGTCGTGGGCGTTGCCGTGACGAAAGCCCTGCACCTGAAGAGCGCGATCACCGCCCTCCCCGATGGCACCATCATCGGATACGAGCCCGTGGTGGACGATCCGGGGCTGTTCCCCAGCTTCCTGCCCGTGCCGGAGGAGCAGGGCGCGCATGTGGTGGTCGTCGACGACCACACCGTTCTCATGTCTGCTCGCGCACCCCAGACAGCGAGCCTCTTTGAGGCCCGCGGCCTGCAGGTGATCTCGGTGGACATCGAGGAATTCGAGGCCCTGGAGGGCTGCGTTACCTGCTTGAGTGTGCGCGTGCGGTGACATCCTCGCACGCGCCTGGTTCGGCGAAGCACCCCCCCAGGGGCGAAAGGCTACGATGGAGGGATGATCAGGCACTTTCTGCGCGATGATGACGTAACCCCCGAGGAACAGACCCGCATCCTGGATCTGGCCGATGCGCTCAAAGCAGATCGGTTCTCCCGGCGCCCGTTCGCGGGCCCACAGACGGTGGCGGTGATCTTCGACAAGACATCGACGCGTACGCGTGTCTCCTTCGCCACCGGAGTCTCCGATCTGGGCGGGACACCGCTGATCATCGATGCAGGAGTGAGCCAGCTCGGCGGCAAGGAGTCGATCCCGGACACCGCGCGAGTGCTCGAACGCATGGTGGCGGCTGTCGTGTGGCGCACATTCGCGCAGTCCGGCCTCGAACAGATGGCCCAGGGGACGCGCATCCCGGTGATCAACGCCTTGTCTGACGATTTTCACCCGTGCCAGGTACTGGCTGACCTTCAAACAATCCGCGAGCATGTCGGCGCTCTGTCTGGGGTGACCCTCGCCTATGTGGGGGACGCCGCGAACAATATGGCGCACTCCTACCTGCTCGGCGGCGCGACGGCCGGCATGCACGTGCGCGTCGCGGGGCCCGCGGGGTACCAGCCGCGCGAGGATATCGTCGCGGATGCGCAGGCGCGTGCATCCCTCACCGGCGGCAGTATCACCGTGGGTACCGACCCGCGGGAGGCCGTCTCCGGCGCCGACGTCGTGATCACCGACACGTGGGTGTCTATGGGGCAGGAGTCGGAGAAGGAGGAACGCGTACGCACATTCGTCGACTACCAGGTCAACGATGACCTGTTTGCGTTGGCATCTCCTGAGGCGCTGTTCATGCACTGCCTGCCCGCCTACCGCGGCTACGAGGTGAGCGAGAGCGTCATCGACGGACCACGCAGCGTGGTCTGGGATGAGGCGGAAAATCGCCTGCACGCTCAAAAAGCGCTGATGACCTTCCTCATGGAGGAGGCGAAGTGATGCCTCACCAGCACGGGCACGAGACGAATGAGGGTTCTCTGTGGGGCGGCCGATTCTCTGAAGGGCCCTCGCCAGAGCTGGCCCGACTATCGCAGTCGACCCAGTTCGACTGGGTGCTCTGGCCGTATGACATCGCTGGCTCCCGGGCGCACGCAACCGCGTTGCGGGATGCTGGGGTCATCTCTGAGCAGGACTTCACCGGTCTGGAGCAGGCGCTCGATGAGCTCGCACGTCGGATCGAGTCCGGAGAGTTCACCCCGGCCCCGACGGATGAAGACGTGCACGGCGCCCTGGAGCGCGGGCTCATTGAAATCGCGGGTCCGGAACTGGGCGGCCGCCTGCGCGCCGGGCGCAGCCGTAACGACCAGATCGCGGCGTTTGTGCGCATGTACGTGCGAGACGCGGGCAAAGAGGTGGGCGCGCTGGTCGCGGAGCTCATCGCCGCGCTCGCCGAGCAGGCACAGCGCCACGCCAGTGACCCCATGCCGGGGCGCACACACATGCAGTCGGCTCAGCCGATCACCCTGGGACACCACCTGCTTGCCTATGCGTGGCCGCTGGTGCGGGATCTTCAGCGGCTGGGGGATGCGCGGGTGCGCGCCCTCGAATCGCCCTACGGTGCAGGTGCCCTGGGCGGGAATGCCTTCGGGCTCGACCCGCAACGCACCGCGCCCCTACTCGGGTTTGACCGGGCCGCGCAGAACTCCCTGGATGCAACGGCCAGCCGGGATATCGTCGCTGAGTACGCGTTCATCTTTGCCTCGGTGGGTGTGGTGCTGTCGCGCCTGGCGGAGGACATCATCATCTGGAACACCCCAGAGTTCGACTTCGTCACGCTGGACGATGGCTACTCGACGGGGTCGAGCATCATGCCCCAGAAGAAGAACCCCGACATTGCGGAGCTGGCCCGGGGTAAGGCCGGTCGCCTGATCGGGAACCTTTCGGGTCTGCTGGCGACCCTCAAGGGACTTCCGCTGGCCTACAACCGTGACCTGCAGGAAGACAAGGAGCCCGTGTTCGACTCCGTGCGCACCCTTCTGGTGGTGCTGCCGGCGTTTACCGGGATGGTGCGTACCGCCGAGTTCCACACGGAGCGCATGGCGAGCCGCGCCCCAGAGGGATACTCACTGGCCACCGATGTGGCGGACTGGCTGGTGCGCCGGGGCGTGCCTTTCCGGGAGGCACACGAGGTCTCGGGGGCATTGGTGGCGTACTGCGAGCAGCGAGGAAAGGGGCTGGATGAGGCTACCGATTCCGATCTCGCTGCGGTCGACTCTCGGCTGACTCCGCAGTTGCGGGAGGCGCTGACCGTGGCCGCATCCCTGGACGCGCGCGATGCCTATGGCGGAACGGCACCCGCCCAGGTGCTCCGCCAGCTCAGCGAGCTGCCGGCCATCGTGGCGGCGGCCGTGCAGAGGTTGGGGGAGTGACCGTGCCCGTGTCGACGGAGGGGGCCCGCGTCATCCCCATCGATTCAGAACAGGAGTGGGCACAACTGTGTGCCCGCATGGGGGCTCACCCCCTGCAACTGTGGGGCTGGGGCAAGCTGAAGGCGGCGTTCGGCTGGCGCGCGATTCGGGTCGCGGTGCACTCTGGGGACGACCTTGACGCGGTGGCCCAGATTCTGGTGCGACCGGTGCCTTGGCCGTTTCGCGCACTGTGCTACATCCCGCGCGGTCCGGCCCTCGCACCGGGAGCATCCTGGGATCGGGTACTTTCGGCGCTGAGTCAGTGGTGCCGCACACACGTCCACGCCGTACTGCTGGAGGTAGAACCGGGCGTGGAGACGTGGGATGCGCCCTCGGGCTTCCGGCGCGCTCGCGGCCACATCCTGTACCCGCATACCGCCGTCATCGACCTGACCCGCGATCCGGACGAGATTTTCCACGACTTCCACTCGAAAACCCGCCAGTACATCCGCAAGTCGGAGCGTGAGGGTGTCACCGTCGAACTGGTGACCTCGGCCGACACCCCGGAATTCACGGCGGTGCTCGATATCTATCACGACACGGCACAACGGGCGGGTTTCCTCATCCACGCCGACGCCTACTACCGCACGGCGCTCAAGGTTCTCGGGGATGCGGGGCGTCTCTATGTGGCGAAGCTGAACGGCGAGGTCGTCTCTTTCCTGTGGCTGGTGGTGTCCGAGGCCACCTCGTTCGAGCTATGGGGCGGAATGAGTTCGGCAGGGGAGCACGCTCGCGCGAACTACACGCTCAAGGCGAAGGCGATTCTGGCTTGCCACGAGGCAGGGGTCGCCGCGTACGACATGAACGGGCTCCTGGGGGAGGGCATCTCCCGGTTCAAGCGATCTTTCGTGCAGCATGACACGGAGTGGGTGGGCACCTTCGAGCGCCCCCTGAGTGCGCTGTATCCGCTGTGGGTGCGGGTGTTCCCGCTCGCTCGGCGAATCGTCAAAGCGCTCGGGCGCTGACCCGACGGGTGACGCGGACGGGTAGTCCGGAGGCTCAGCAGGGTCTGAGGTACCTCCGAGCCGAAGGGTCAATAGAACGTCTGGTGCTGCACGCGCACTGCCCACCGCGCGGCTAGGGGCCAGCCGATCCGGCGCCACAGCCGGGTGCGCCTTGGCCGAATGACCAGGTCGAATGCTCCGGTGTAGTCAACGACGTTCTCGCTGACTTTCTTCTTGAAGAATCCGATGCCGTACAGGGGATGCTCGGTGTTGTGCAGCTCGGACGCCGGCGGGCATCCCATCATGTCGTACCGGGTGATCTCAGGATGCTCGCTGGTGAGCCACTCGAGAATGTGCAGCTGCAGGGCATCACTGGTGCCGTAGGCGCTGCGTTTGCGTCGTGACGCGCCGTCCTTGTAGTAGGCGGTGTCCCCGAGGAGGATTACGTAAGCGCCGGTAACGACCTCCCCCTCGTGCCGGGAGAAGAACAGGTGCCCTTCGCCCGCTTTCGCGTAGCTATACCAGAACGCCTCGTAGTACGCGTAGGGCCGGGACGGGAAGCCTGCTCCGTGTGCGGTCTCGATGAGGAGGTCGTAGAACGCACGCATAGCGGTCTCGGTGACCGGCTCCTCGCCGGGAACCACCCCCAGTTTGGCCGCCTTGCGTGCGCCGTGCCGGAGTTTGGAGGAGGCCTGGGCCATGACCTGATCAAAGCCCTGAGACAGGTCGACTTCGATAGTTGACGACGTCATTTGGACGGGGTTCCGTGGCTCCAGTCCGGTGGCACGCAGCTCGGGTTCTTCGGCGACAGGAATCTGCGGGTCGATGGAGACGAGGAACACCTGCTGCTCACGGGCGAGAGCCCGAAGGGGAGCGAGGAGCCCGGCGACCTCGGCGGCGTGTGCGACGGCGGGGCCTTTCGGGATGTACCAGATCCGCCCGAGCAACGGGATGCGCTTTTCTAAGGCCAGCACGAACACGGTCTCATCGATCACCAGGTAGCGCGGTGTCCATCCTGCCGTGTGCTTGGCGGCGGCGAATCCGCGCGCCTGGAGCACATAGCTGCGCATTCCGGGTCCGGTGATGTGCGCATCCCACTGGGAGACTTCTTCGGGGGTAGCCCATCTGATGCGGTCTCGTGTGCTGAGCTGTCCACGCAGTGGTGTCTCTGGCATGGTTGTCGGGATGCTCCTCGATGTGTCTGTGCGGTCACGTGTGCCGGGGTCTACTCTTCCACACTTTGCCCGGGATGTGCTGAGTGTCAGAACCGCGTCGGGCGCCCCGAGTCTCGCGAAATCGGGGGAGTTGATACGGTATGAGGGTGAGCGTTTCGACTTCTTCCCGCATGTTTGATAGCCAACACAATGATCCGACTTTTGACGGGATTCTGGATGAGCTCCAGTGGCGCGGCTTGATCGCGGTTTCCACGGATCTTGGTGCTCTCCAGGAATCCCTGGATGCTGGCCCGATCACCTATTACTGCGGATTCGACCCGACCGCTGCGAGCCTGCACCTGGGCAACCTGGTGCAATTGCTCACGATGCGCCGGCTCCAGCTGGCGGGCAATCGGCCCCTCGGTCTTGTCGGCGGTGCGACGGGGCTGATCGGAGACCCCAAGCCGACGGCGGAGCGCACCCTCAATGACCGGGAAACGGTCGCCGCCTGGGTGGAGAGGCTCAAAGCGCAGGTATCGCGCTTCCTGAGTCCGGATGGGCCCAACGGGGTCACCATCGTGAACAACCTCGACTGGACGGCTCAACTCAGCGCGATCGACCTGCTGCGGGATGTTGGCAAGTTCTTCCGCGTGGGCACCATGCTGTCGAAGGATGCAGTGAGTGCACGGTTGAACTCGGAGGCAGGCATCTCCTACACCGAGTTCAGCTACCAGGTGCTCCAGGGAATGGACTTCCTCGAACTGTACCGGCGCTTTGGCTGTGTGCTGCAAACCGGTGGTCAGGACCAGTGGGGCAACCTCACGGCGGGCACCGATCTGATCCGCAAGGCGGAGGGTGCCTCGGTGCACGCGTTTGGCACTCCGCTCATCACGAATTCAGATGGCACGAAGTTCGGAAAGTCGGAGGGCAATGCCGTGTGGCTGGACCCCGAGTTGACGTCGCCGTACGCCTTCTACCAGTTCTGGCTGAATACGGCAGACGCCGATGTGATCGACAGGCTGAAGGTGTTCACGTTCTTGACGCGGGCCGAGATCATGCAGCTGCAGCGCGCCGTCGTGTTGGAACCGCATAAACGGGAGGCGCAACGCACCCTCGCGAGGGAAGTCACGACGCTGGTCCATGGTCCGGCGGCAACGGAGGCGGCTATCGCCGCGTCTGCTGCGCTCTTCGGGAATGGTGACCTCGCTGCCGTGGAGGAGGACACGCTTGCGGCGGCCCTGCGCGAGCTCCCCACTGCCCCGGGCGCCGAGGATCTCTCTGTGGTGGAGGCGCTGGTATCGACTGGACTGGCGAAGTCTGCCAGCGATGCGCGGCGCGCGATAGCGCAGGGCGGGGTATACGTGAACAACGTGAAGGTGGCATCCGCGGATGCATTGGTGGGACCGTTGCTGCACGGACGATTCTCCGTACTGCGCCGCGGGAAGAAGACCTTGGCGGGCATCGCCAACGGGTGAGTACACTGGCCAGCATCGGGGGCGAATTCGGGGCGACACGCCCGGGATTCGCCCCCGATTTGCATGACCTGAAACATCCCCGTAATGTATTCACTTGTCACCCCAAAGGTGCGGAAATCGGAAGAGGTTTCCGGCCTCAAGCGGGACCATCTCACTCCTTACGGACAGGCGCATTGCGCTGGTATCCGGGTGCGAGTAAGATGATCATCCACTACCGGATTGAGAAATTGAACCGCATGTCGGTTTGACAGATCGAAAAGGTTGTGTATGATGGAGAAGTTGCCCCGAAAGGCTGCCGAAAGGTAAGTGGTCGAGAGCGTCCGATCCTTGAGAACTCAACAGCGTGCACAATGTCGATGCCAAATACCTCGACACTTCGTAAGAAGTGAGAGATTCCTTTGGTAGACGGATTTGTCAGCAAAGACAGTCTGAAATCGCCAAGACAAATTGCGAGTCAGACACCATATTCCTGGTGTGTGGCTCTGCTCCGGATGTGATGATCGCCTAGCGATCATCGATCAAGCATTAACGGAGAGTTTGAACCTGGCTCACGACGGACGCCGGCGGCGTGCTTAACACAAGCAAGTCGAACGATGAAAGAGGAGCTTGCTCCTCTGGATTAGTGGCGAACGGGTGAGTAACACGTGAGCAATCTGCCCC
>DGEZ01000022.1 GCA_002391425.1 Micrococcales bacterium UBA3913
AGTGACGGATTTGCGCGGGTCCACGACCTATATGGGGGTCGGGGCGCGCGCATCCGTCACTTCGGTTAGGTAGGTGGCCAGATATGGCCCTGGGGAGGGGGAGTGAGGTGGTGAGAGGGCTGGAGGGGGGAAGAGGGAAATGGGCTTAACGCCAGCCGACGAAAGGCAGCACGTCGTCGGGCAACCAGCGCAGGGCGTGCTGGAGCTGCCAGGAGATGGGGGCCGTGGTGATCCCGTCGGTCGCGGTCAACGTGACCGTCTGCTGGGTGGACCCTGTCTGGTCGGTGACCGTAATCGTGGCGGTTCCGTCCGTCGAATCCGTGATCAGGCTGGTCACCTCCGGATGAGACACGTCGAAGGACACGGTGGTGGCGCCTACGGTAGGCAGCGAGATCGCCTCCGAGAAGACGAGGTCGGCGTTGTCGCCCCACTCTGTCGTCAAGGTGGCAGCCACCTCACCCTCGGTGACCACGTCGACGGTGTGGAACGCGGCCTGCATCTCGGCGCTCAAGGTATCGACCGCAGCGTACAGATCGTCGCGGCTCTGCATCCCGATGACCGCCCCAATGGCGGTGCGTGAGCCGTCCTCCGAGGTGACGGCGAACAGCAGGCAGTACCCGGCGACATACGTCGTTCCGGTCTTGATCCCGACAACCCCATTCGAACCGAGGGCAAGGTTGGTCGTCGTGATTGTGCCGATGTTGGCCACATCCGCGTACTTCTGGGACACGATCCCCGCGATCACGTCGTTGTCCATGGCGAGCTGGCCCAGGGTGATCAGGTCACTCGCCGTGCTCACTGTGCCCGAGTCCAGTCCCGCCGGATCCGTGATCACCGTGGAATCGAGGCCGTGCGCATCCAGCCAGGTGGACGCCGCATTGAGAAATTCCGTGACCGATCCGAAAGCCCAGTTCGCCAGGGATGCGGCATAGTTGTTAGCCGACGGTATCAGTGCCAGCTCGAGCAGTTCGTATTCGGTGAACGAGTACCCCTCCAGCACGAGCTCAACGGACCCGCCCTGCTCGCTGTAGGAGTTGTAGAACTGCACGTCGGTCTGCGTCATGGCCACCGAGGGAGAGCTGGTGATGTCGTCGATCGGTTTCTCATCGAGGACGACCAGCGCCGTGATTACCTTCGCGATGCTCGCGATCGACCGCTGCGAGTCCGACGACTGCTCGGCGACCACCGTGTAGTCTCCGCTGTCCGAGTCTATGGACGGGTAGGCGACGGCTGCGGCGCCGGTGCTGGGTAGGGTGAAACTCGCGGTGTCGGCGACCTGCTGGTCGGCGGTTGCAGTCAGCGTCGCGGACGGCACGGGCACGTTGAGCCCCACGATGGCCAGCGTGCCCAGCCCCAAGGCCAGCACGACAAGAACCGCGAGGGTCCACCCGATGGTCAGTTTGACGGTGCGCACGCCTCCAGCATACGGACAAGCAGGGACTGGGCGGGCGAACATCCTGCGCGTCGGCAAAGCCAGACGTACGTCAACGGGAACACACAGGAAAAACTCTCCGACAGATGTTGGAAAAAACCGGCTAGCATAGCCGCATGGCTGCAGAGGATCCCCGGAAAGCGCGCACGAAGAGCGCACTCCAGGCCGCTGTGCTCACACTCTTCCGGGTGAAGCCGATCGCCGAAATCAGCGTCGCCGACGTTGTCGCCCAGGCGGGGGTGAACCGGAGCTCGTTCTACGTGCACTACCCGTCACTGCATGCGCTCTACGCGGACGCGTTGGAGGCGGTGGCGGTGGATACGGCCCGCAACAGCCGCCACTCTGAGGGTGCCGATGCTGAGCGTCCCGAGGGGGAGGCTCCGGCGGGGGTGCGAGAGTACATCCACCACATCGCTGAGCACGCGGACACGTACCGGTGGGCACTCGGCCCAGAGGGATGCTCGGAGATCGGCTTCCGTCTGCGGGAACGCTTCCGCGAGAGCCTGCTGCAGGGCTTCAGCCACCACGTCCCCGACGGGACAACATCATTCGACCTGCAGGCGGCGTTCCTCGCCGGGGGCATGGTCGGCGCGATCACGCAGTGGCTGTGCGGGAGCGGAGAGCTCGACCCGGACGCGTTCTCGGACTGGCTGTGGAGCGAGACGCGCCTCGCTTTCGCTGCGGCAATTGCACGCGTAGCGGGCGTGGCACTCGTCTGAGCAAGGCTCAACCCACGACAGGAGTGGGTGCGGTGTCCGGCAGCGGGCCGATCGCCCCATCGCTGAGGTCGGGGAGTTTGCGGCGGGCAACCACGGCGAGCACCACCGTCACGGCGGCGATGGCGGTTGCAACACCGAACGCCGCCTGGGCGCCCGCAGCATCCACGGCAAAACCCGCCGCGGCGGCACCGAGCGCGGAACCGATGAGCTGGCCGGTTCCCAGCCACCCGTAGGCTTCCGCGGTGTCCGAGAAACGCACGCTCGACGAAATGTACGTGTACAGCAATCCGAGCGCTGGGGCGATGCCGAGTCCGGACAGCAGCAGCATCAGGCCGATCCACCAGGCGTTCATGAACACCGAGGCGGCGGCCGTGCCTAGGAACACGATCGTTAGGCGGCGCACCAGCGACCACGAGGTGACGCGAGCGGAGCCGAACATGAGGCCGCCGGAGAAAGAGCCCAGCGAGTAGGCGCCGAGCACCAGGCCGGCAGCGATCCCCTCACTGTCCAGGGCGGCCACCGTCGCCGCTTCGACGGCACCGCAGATGCCAATCATGGTGAATCCCACGATGATCATGTACATGACCGGGGGTTTCGCCAGCACGGAGCCGAGCCTGCGCGGGGACCGGGGGATGCGCACCGACCCGACCGAGGGCTGCGCGACGAACCAGATCGTACCGATCAGGGCGAGGAGTCCTGCCACGAGCATCGCTGCGGGCGGGCCGAACTGGGTGGCAATCATCGCTGCGAGCATGGGGCCGAGCACCCAGATGATCTCCTGCAGGGAGGCGTCTAGGGAGAACACGGCGGGCAACTGTCGTGCGGTGGCCAGCTTGGGGTAGATCGTGCGCACCGCGGACTGAATCGGCGGGTTCGCCGCCCCGAGGAGCAGGCCGCCGAGCGCGTACACCGGGAACGGGGTGACGACCAGCGCCATGAGGAGGAGGGTGGCGCTGTAGATGGCGATCGTGAGCAGCAGCACCTGGCGCATCCCCCACGTGGACATCCACCTGCTGGTCACCGGCCCCGCGATGGCAGCGCCCACGCTGGTGGCGGCGATCACTAGCCCGGCGAGTGCGTACGACCCGAAGATGTGCTCGGCGTGCATGATGAGGGTGATGGTCAGCATGCCACCAGGGGCCCGTGCGACCAGCTGAGAGACGATCAGCGGGGTGAGGCCTGAGATGCGGAGAATCTCGCGGTACTGACTCATAACCAGTCCAGCCTAGCTGGCGGTGGCAGGGGAGCGTGAGGCGGACATCCCCGAGAAAAACTAGGGGCGGCGTTCAGCCGATCTGCACGGTTCGGGGCGGGTGCCGCGATTCGAAAGCACGGCAGGTTCGCTGTCTGTTCATGCCCGGGTAACTGCGTGCCCGCGCCCGCGCATCCGGGTGCCCGGGAGCGGTCAGGGCATGCCCCGGTTGTGTGTGCCCGGGCCGCAACCCTACTGCCAGGTCAGCGGAAGCCAGGCGTGCAGTTGCCAGTACCAGTACGGGATGGATGTGCCCACCCACAGCGGGTAGAAGAACAGGGACACCCCGACCACCATGCCCAGGTATATGCCGACCAGGCCGACTGCGGGCGTGCGGATCCGACTGGGGTCGGTTCTGTTGCCGAGCACGAGCTTGATGCAGTAGACGATTGCGAGGATGAGGAACGGCAGCCAGGCCACCGTGTAGATCTGGAAGACGGTGCGCTTCAGGTACAGCAGCCAGGGCAGGTACCCGGCCAGGATTGGCAGCAGGATGAACGGGATGCGCCAGTCGCGTCCTCGCGTCCGTATGAAGATGATCACCAGGGCGACCACGGCGATCTGCGCTGACCACCAGATGATCGGGTTCGCGATCGTACTGATCGTGGAGATGCACGAGTCGGACCCGCAGGTGGCCTCAGCCCCGTACGTGGTCTCGCGGAACACGAGGGTCGGGCGGGTCATCAACGGCCAGGTCAACGGGTTCGCCGCCCAGGAGTGCTCGGAGGTGATCGCCAGGGCCGCGTTGTAGGCGGTCACGTGGTAGTGCCACAGGGACTGGATGGACAGCGGCACCCAGGAGAACACCCCCGTCCAGGCGTGCCCGGCCTCTTCAGCCCAGTGCCGCCCCCAGCCCCCGTCGGTGAGGAACCAGCCCGTCCAGCTGGTCAGGTAGGTGACGAAGGCGGGCACCAGCAACACGAGCGCGTTGATCGGGGCCTGCTTGAGCACGGCTGCCGAGTACCAGGCGAACACGCCGTAGCGGCGGCGCATGAACATGTCGGCGAGCACCGTGTACACCCCGAAGAACGCGAGGAAGTAGATGCCCGACCATTTCACGGCGCAGGCCGCGCCGAGCAGGACACCGGTGGCCAGCAGCCACGGGCGCCACCAGATCGCTGGGCCCAGGAACGGCTGGGCATCCTCCCCCTTGTGCTCTCGGTAGAGGCGTATGCGGTCGATCAGGTGATTCTCGAACCATCGTCGGTCCAGGTACAGGGTGCAGGCGGCAAGAAGCACGAAGAACATCAGGGACTGGTCGAGCAGTGCGATCCGGCTCATCGTGAGCGCCAGCCCGTCGATCGCGAGCAGGCCCCCAGCGATCGTGCCCAGGAGGGTGGACCGGAATAGAGCCCGGGTGAGCACGGCGAGGATGAAGATCGCGAGCGTGCCCATCACCGCGCTCATGAACCGCCAGCCCAACCCATTGTCGGAGCCGAAGATCCACATCCCAATCCAGATGATCCACTTGCCCAGTGGGGGGTGCACAACGAACTCGCCGTTGTCGGACTGGAAGATGTCGAGGGAGCCGGCCAGGTAGCTGTCGTTTGCGCCGTCCGGCCAGGACGCCTCGTAGCCGAGCTGGCTGAGGGTGTACGCGTCCTTCACGTAGTACGTCTCGTCGAACATGAAGGTGTGCGGGTACTGCAGGTTCCAGAAGCGCAGGATCGCGCCGAGGAGCGTGACCGCGAGGGGGCCTCCCCAGTACCAGATCCGGCGCTGCTCGGCGGTGGCCTGGATGCTCCACCACCACCGGTCGAGGGCTGACCCAGGGCGGTTTCCGCGCCGCGGACGCGTGGTCGTGACCACCTCATCGAAGGCGTCTCCCGGCGACGCTTCCCCCGTTGGAGCTTCCCCCGTTGGAGCGTCCCCCGTTGGAGCGTGCTCCACCGGGGTGCGGGTGAGTTCGGGGTTCTCCTCGGCGGATGACCGATCAGACATGACGCCCATGCTAGCGGAGCAGCATAGCTCTAGGCTGGAGGCGTGATCATCCTGGCGGCAACACCCATCGGCAATCTTGGTGACGCGTCGCCGCGGCTGCGCGAGGCGCTCGAGACCGCGTCGGTCATCGCGGCCGAGGACACCCGAATGGCGACCCACCTCATGCAGGCGCTCCGCATCGGGAACCGGCCCCGGCTGATCAGCATGTTCGAACACAACGAGCTGTCCCGCGTGGATGAGGTGCTCGATCTCGCGGGTGAGCAGGACGTGCTGGTTATCTCCGATGCCGGGATGCCCACCGTCTCGGACCCGGGGTATGCCCTGGTCGCGGCGGCACGCGAGCGTGGGGTGGAGGTCACCGCCCTCCCCGGCCCCTCGGCGCCGATCACGGCCCTGGCGTTGTCGGGTCTGCCCACGGATCGGTTCAGTTTCGAGGGTTTCGTCCCCCGGAAGGCGGGCGAGCGGGCGCGGCTGTGGCGGGAACTGGCCACAGACCGGCACACCCTGATCTTCTTTGAGTCCGCCCGGCGCCTGGCTGTCACACTGGCGGAAATGGCCTCGGCCTTTGGCCCCGATCGACGCGCCAGCGTGGCCCGGGAGCTGACCAAGAAGTTCGAGCAGGTGCGCACCAGCACCCTCGGCAACCTCGCAGAGTGGGCGGCCCAGGGCGTGCGCGGCGAGATCGTCATCGTCGTGGCCGGGGCGGCGCGACAGGAGAGCATCCCCGACCCGGCGGAGCTCGTCGGCGAGGTGCGTGAGTTGACATCCCAGGGGATGCGCCTGACGGATGCCTGCGCCCAGGTATCCGCCCGTACCGGTGCCTCGCGGAAACAGTTGTACGCACTCGCTGTGGGCCGGGCTGGCACTCT
>DGEZ01000118.1 GCA_002391425.1 Micrococcales bacterium UBA3913
CTCCCGATCATCGCGAAGAAGAGTCCGATTCCGGTGATCGCGGATATCCACTTTCAGCCCAAGTACGTGTTTGCCGCGATCGACGCGGGATGCGCAGGCGTGCG
The DNA here is from genome assembly GCA_002391425.1 of Micrococcales bacterium UBA3913. Classification (GTDB taxonomy): domain Bacteria; phylum Actinomycetota; class Actinomycetes; order Actinomycetales; family Microbacteriaceae; genus UBA3913. The sequence continues at coordinate 105 of DGEZ01000118.1, forward strand.
GGTCAACCCGGGAAACATCCGCAAGTTCGATGACAAGGTTCGCGAGATCGCGCAGGCGGCAAAGGACGCGGGCGTGTCGATCCGTATTGGGGTCAACGCCGGTTCGCTGGATAAGCGGCTGCTGGAGAAGTACGGAAAGCCGACTCCGGAAGCTCTCGTCGAATCGGCGGTGTGGGAGGCGTCTCTGTTCGAAGAGCATGACTTCCACGATTTCAAGATCTCCGTCAAGCATCACGATCCGGTGGTGATGATCCAGGCTTATCGTCTCCTGGCGCAACGCGGAGACTGGCCTTTGCACTTGGGCGTCACCGAGGCGGGGCCGGCGTTCCAGGGCACGATCAAGTCCGCGGTTGCGTTCGGCACGTTGCTGTCGGAGGGGATCGGTGACACGATTCGCGTGTCTCTGTCGGCGCCACCAGTCGAGGAAGTCAAGGTGGGTATCAAGATTCTCGAATCGTTGAATCTCCGCCCGCGGAAGCTGGAGATCGTCTCGTGCCCCTCCTGCGGGCGGGCTCAGGTCGATGTCTATACGCTGGCAGAACAGGTCACCAGCGGACTGGAGCATCTCAAGGTGCCGTTGCGCGTGGCCGTGATGGGATGCGTCGTGAACGGCCCGGGCGAGGCACGCGAGGCAGACTTAGGGGTCGCCTCGGGGAACGGTAAGGGACAGATTTTCGTCAAGGGTGAAGTGGTCAAGACGGTGCCAGAGGATCAGATCGTTGAGACCCTCTTGGAGGAGGCGAACCGGATTGCCGAGGATATGCCCGCCGATGCAAACGGCGAGGTGCAGGTGATGACCCTCTAACCCGCCGATGGGCGAGGGACACCCAGACCCGGCGGTAGGCTGGGGGAGTTTGACAGGCGAAGGGAATAGGTGTGAACGGCGAGCAGAAGGAGCCAACGCCGGGGATGCGCGGGTTCGGTCCGCTCAACGTCATCGCCGCCCTGGGGTCGATCGTCTTCGCGATCTCTCTCCTGGCGGGGGATGTCACGCTGGGCTTCGTTCGAATTGTGGCCTTTGGCGTCTTCGTCATCGCGGCTTTTCACAGCTATCTCATGTTCCGCGAGCATCACCGGATGGTGGCGGTGGGGTTCCTGGTGATCGCGGTTCTCACGAATCCTGTCCTCGTTTTCTCGGTGTCGTCGTTTCTCTGGGTGGTGCTTTTCGGTGCGTTCGCCGTGTTCTTCCTCCTCGTCGCATTCTTCATCCGCGGACCGGGCCCGGACCCAGATGCGGATGTCACCCCGGACAAGCGCTTCCTCTAGGCGCGGTCTGACGGAACACAGCACACACAGCAGGTAAAGCGCACAGGTAAGGTGGAATTCGTGCCAACTCGTATGTCTCAGCTTTTCGTTCGTACTCTTCGGGAAGACCCGGCGGATGCCGAGGTTGACAGCCACAAGCTGCTCGTTCGCGCCGGGTACATCCGCCGTCAAGCGCCGGGTATTTTCGCCTGGCTGCCCCTCGGATTGCGCGTCAAGGGCAAGGTCGAGCAGGTCATCCGGGAAGAGATGGCGGCTGCGGGAAGCCAGGAAGTGCATTTCCCCGCGCTCCTGCCGCGCGAACCGTACGAGGCGACGGGCCGCTGGACGGAGTATGGCGACAACCTCTTCCGCCTCAAGGATCGCAAGGGTGCGGATTACCTGCTGGCTCCCACCCACGAAGAAGTTTTCACGCTGATCGTCAAAGACCTGTGCAATTCGTATAAAGACCTGCCCCTGTCGATCTACCAGATTCAGGACAAGTACCGCGATGAGGCGCGTCCACGCGCCGGGATTCTGCGCGGTCGCGAGTTCACGATGAAGGACGCATACTCCTTCGATATTGACGATGCTGGCCTGGACCGGTCCTATATGGCGATGCGTGACGCGTATGAGCGCATCTTCCAGCGCCTGGGCGTGGACTATGTGATCGTCAAGGCGGATGCCGGTGCGATGGGGGGATCCCGGTCTGAGGAATTCCTGTCTCCGTCTCCGATTGGGGAGGACACGTTCGTTCGTTCTCCGGGTGGCTATGCCGCGAATGTCGAGGCGGTGACGACTCCCGCACCTGATCCTCTTCCCGTTGATGGCCAGCCACGTCCGGTTGTCGTTGACTCCCCGAATACGCCCACGATTGACTCGCTCGTTGCCCTCGTGAACGCGAAGTATCCGCGTGCGGACCGGGCGTGGACGGCCGCAGACACCCTCAAGAATGTGGTGCTCGCCCTGACCCATCCGGAGGGCGGTCGTGAGCTCGTTGTTGTGGGGCTGCCCGGTGACCGTGAGGTAGATATGAAACGGGCGGAAGCGTGCTTCGGTCCTGCCGAGGTGGAGCCGGCTACGGAAGCGGATTTCGAGAAGCACCCGGGCCTGGTCAAGGGGTACATCGGGCCGTGGTCAGCGGCGGGACCAGTGTTGGGCAAGGAGTCCGCGACGGGCATCCGGTACCTTCTCGACCCGCGTGTCGTGCCCGGCACAACCTGGATCACTGGGGCTAACGAGTCAGAGCGTCACGTGTTGCACCTGGTGGCGGAACGTGACTTTTCCTCGGATGGGGTTGCCGATATTGCGGAGGTTCGGGCCGGTGACCCCGCCCCGGACGGGTCTGGTCCGCTGGAGTTGGCTCGTGGCATTGAGATCGGTCACGTCTTCCAACTCGGACGCAAGTATGCGGAGGCCTTAGGGCTCAAGGTCCTCGACGAGAATGGCAAGCTCGTCACCGTGACGATGGGCTCGTACGGTATCGGCGTCACGCGCATCATCGCGGTGATCGCCGAGGCGCATCGCGATGGAAAGGGGCTGATCTGGCCTCGGTCGGTGTCGCCGTTTGACGTGCACATCGTCGCGACAGGTAAGGACGAAGCCGTCTTCGCGGAAGCGGACAAGCTTGCCGGTCAGCTGGAGGAGCGCGGGCTGTCCGTGCTGGTGGATGACCGGCCGAAGGTTTCCCCGGGCGTGAAGTTCGGCGATGCAGAGTTGATTGGGGTGCCAACGGTTGTCGTCGTCGGCAAGGGACTCCGAGACGGTGTCCTCGAGGTGTGGGACCGGGAGAAGGGCGTTCGGGACAGTGTTCCGGTGTCTGACGTCCCCGGGGTTGTCGTCGCTGCTGTCCGCGGCTGAGCTATCCACATCCCGGCCGTTTCGGGGGACTCTGCACAACAATCGCACGCGTCACCGGTGGGGCGCCCTCAGCGTCGGAGCGTGTGCCTAGTGTGCTGGCATGAGTTCGGAATCCCCCGTTCAGCACAGCAAGCCAGAGTCGTATCGCGTCCCGTTCCGCGTGGATCGGTCGGCCGCTCCGTGGTATCTCCTGCAGAACATTGGAGACCAGCCCGTGACCGGGGTGACGGTAACGGAGTTCGACTCACGCGGGTGCGCGGTCTCCGAGCGCGGGCCGCAAAGGCTCGCCCCCGGGGAGTCTCTCGTGTTCCCGGTGCGATCGCGGCACCCGGAGGTGGGCACCATTGCCATCGTCCGTTGGTTTCGCCGGAATGGGGACGAGTTCTTGTGGCGGGTCTCATTCTGAATGAGGACGCGGACCGATATGTTGGGGGATGCTGGGGCTGCCAAAGGAGCGCATGGTGACGGGTCGGAAGATCGTATTTCTCGATATTGATGGCACTCTCATCACGGACCGACAGGAGTTCCCCGAATCCGCCCGACGCGTGGTCGATGAGGCGCAGCGCCGCGGGCACCTGCTTTTCCTGGCCACGGGGCGATCACTCCCGGAAATCTACCCCTGGCTGTTGGATGTGGGCTTCGACGGGATTGTCGGGGGGAACGGGTCCTACGCCCAGGTGGGTGACCGTGTCCTGTTCGAGCACCTCATCCCGGAACCCCGGCTGGCTGCGCTGAACGCCTACTTCGAGACCAAGCGGGTGGACGTCGTTTTCCAGTCATCCCGGCAGCTGTATCCCTCGCCAGGTTTTGTGGAGCGTTTCAAGGTGTTGGCTGATGCGGCGCGGAAGCGAGGCGAGGGCGGGGTGAACCTGGGCGGTGCCGACTGGTCTCCCCTGGTCAAGATCTTCCAGACATTCCTGGGTGGGCGGCCGCATGAGGTGTCCAAGGCCACCTTTGTGTGCCCGGATGACGGCTCCCTGACATTGGACGAGGTGATTGCCCACTGGGGAGAGGAGTTCAGCATCGTGCACGGATCGCTGGATCTCATGGGCAGCGAGAATGGTGAGCTGGTCCTGTCCGGGGTGAGCAAGGGGCGTGCGGCGATGGAGGTGGCGCAGGAGCTGGGCATCCCCATCACTGACACCGTTGCTTTTGGCGATAGCGAGAACGATGTCGAGCTCATCCGTGATTGCGGTGTCGGTATTGCCATGGGTAACGCCCGGCCGGTGGTGAAGGATGTCGCCGATTGGGTGACGGCTCCGATTGACGAGGATGGCTTGGCGAAAGGCTTCGCTCACGCTGGCCTGGTGGGGTGACCTGTCCTTTCTAGGCGATTGCGTGACCCGACGAGCGTCGCGAACCTAGTGCCCTCGACGCCTGATCGCTTCTTCCCGGACGTTTTCCGGTAAAACACGGGCCCGGTCGTCCTCAGGAAGATCAGCGGCGGTGAGGCCGGTGATCAGCTCGCCGGGGTCCACCTGGACGGCATCCGCGAGACGAATGATCGTGTGCAGGGCCGGGTTTGCCTCCCCCCGCTCGATCTTGCCGATATTCGTGAAGTGGATGCCCGAGATCTGCCATACCTGGATCTGACTCAACCCCAGCCTGAGGCGGGCATCTCGGATCCGTGCGCCGAAGGTCGCCGATGCGGGGGAGTGGGGTGAAGCCATGGGCCAATGAGACCGTACCGGAGGCACAAACGCTATCGTCTCTGAGCCTGAGGCATATATACCGGAACGCTGTTCAGGTGCAGGTGAACCACGTGATGCGTTTAGGAATATCACCAATCGGCATGTTCAGGTACCCTAGGGTGAGGTCTAATCTGAACAGATGAATCACGCTAAGGAGGCGTCGTGCAAGTTGATGTGAGTGTCCTGCGCCTCCTGGAGAGCGACAAGGGCATCCCGCTGGAAGAGCTCGCCGAGATTATTGAACAGGCGGTGCTCACGGCATACCAGAAGCACACGGGTAATTCGGAGAACGCTCGCGTGGAGCTGAACCGGAAGACCGGGGAGATCACGATTTTCGAACCCGAGCTCGACGAGGATGGCGCCGTCATTGGCGAGGCTGTCGTCGACCCGGGGGAGTTCGGCAGGATCGCGGCCTACGCCGCGAAGCAGGTCATCGTGCAGCGGTTGCGTAGCATCCACGATGACAGCATCCTGGGCGAGTTCAAGGGACGTGAAGGGGACATCATCGCTGGTGTCATCCAGCAGGGTCCGAACCCGCGGATGGTGCATGTCGACCTGGGCTCCGTGGAGGCCGTTCTGCCTCCCGAGGAGCAGGTTCCTGGTGAGGAGTACCCGCACGGCGCTCGCATCCGCGTCTACGTCACGTCGGTGTCCCGGGGGTTGAAGGGCCCGTCGATCACGGTGAGTCGGACCCATCCGAACCTGGTGCGTAAGCTGTTCGAGATGGAGGTCCCGGAGCTTCAGCAGGGCCTGGTCGAAATCGTCTCCCTGGCGCGCGAGGCCGGACACCGGACGAAGATCGCGGTGCAGGCGAACCAACCGGGCATCAACGCCAAGGGGGCGTTCATCGGCGAGCTTGGCCAGCGGGTGCGTGCGGTCACTGCGGAGCTTGGCGGGGAAAAGATCGACATCGTCGATTACAACGAGGACCTGCCGAAGTTCGTGGCGAGCGCGCTGTCTCCTGCGAAGGTCACGGACGCTTTCCTCATCAACAAGGATGCGAAAGCGGTGCGTGCGCTCGTTCCCGATTATCAGCTGTCGTTGGCCATTGGCAAGGAGGGGCAGAACGCCCGCCTCGCTGCCAAACTGACGGGCGCCAAAATTGACATCCAGCCCGACTCCGTCATGGAGTCGTAGGGCTGGATGTCAATTTTGGCGCCGAAACGGGCGTCTAAGGGCGGCCGTTTCGGTTG
>DGEZ01000008.1:0-3730 GCA_002391425.1 Micrococcales bacterium UBA3913
AGGCAGATCGTGCGTTGGGTGTCCCCCCGCGAATCGTGGTAGCCGCGGATCGCCAGCAGCCCCGACAATTCCCCCTGCGATCCCGCATTGGGCTGCAGAGACACCGCGTCGTACCCGGTGATCGCGCACAACCATTGTTCGAGGTCCGTTATCAGCCGCTGGTATCCGGCAACCTGCTCGAGCGGGGCGAACGGGTGGATGTCCGCGAACGCCGGCCACGTGATGGCGGCCATCTCCGTAGCGGCGTTGAGTTTCATCGTGCACGACCCGAGTGGGATCATGCCGCGGTCAAGTGCGTAGTCGCTGTCGGCGAGGCGCTTCAGGTACCGCATCATCGCCGTCTCCGAGTGGTACGCGGAGAACACCGGATGCGTCAGATAGTCGCTTCCCCGGACAAGCCCCGCCGGGATGCCCCCGAACGTTTCCCCGTCGCGGGGTGCGGCGATCGTGACGGTGTCCCCGGCGAGAAGCTCCGCCACCTCGTCGAGAGTCTCCTCGGTGGTTGTCTCGTCAACGGAGAGTTGCACGGTGTCCGCATCCACCAGCCACAGGTTGATGCCCTGGTCGTGCCCTGCCGACACGATCGCCTCGGCCTGTCGGGGCACGCGCACCTGCAGCGTGTCAAAAAACGCGGTGTGGACGAGGTCCAGCCCCTCGTGGCACAGGGCGGTCGCAAGGCGTTCGGCCTTATCGGCAACGCACTGCGCGATCTGCCGGATTCCCGCCGGACCGTGATAGACCGCGTACATGGAGGCCATCACGGCGAGCAGCACCTGCGCGGTGCAAATGTTTGATGTGGCCTTCTCGCGGCGAATATGCTGTTCCCGCGTCTGCAAGGCCAGCCGATATGCGGGGTTCCCGTCCGCATCGTGGGACACTCCGACCAGACGTCCCGGCATCTGACGCTCCAGCCCCACCCGCACCGCGAGGTACCCGGCGTGCGGGCCGCCAAAGCCCATGGGCACCCCGAAACGCTGCGTGGATCCCACCGCGACGTCCGCACCGCACGCTCCGGGGGCCTGCAGCAGAGCCAAAGCGAGGATGTCCGCCGCGACCACCGCGAGGGCCCCGACGCCGTGGGCGCGTTCCACGACCGGGGTGACGTCCCGGATACACCCGGAGGCTCCGGGGTACTGCACGAGGACACCGAAAATCTCTGCATCATCGACCGGGGAGGGCTGCACATCGGAAGCCCAGGCGGACACATCCGCATAGGCGAGGGTGATCCCCATCACCGCGGCACGCGTTTCCAGGACCGCCCGCGTCTGCGGGAAGATGTCGGTGTCTACGAGGAACACGGTGCGCGACCGGCTCCGGTCTGCCCGGCGGGCCAGCATCATCGCCTCCACCACAGCGGTGGCCTCGTCGAGCATGGAGGCATTCGCCAGGCTCATGCCGGTCATATCCATGACCATGGTCTGGAAGTTGATCAGTGCTTCCAGCCTCCCCTGCGATATCTCCGGCTGGTACGGCGTGTAGGCGGTGTACCAGCTCGGGTTCTCCAGAACGTTGCGCTGGATGACCGCCGGGGTCTCGGTGCCGTAGTACCCCAGACCGATCAGGCTGCGCGCTCGCGTGTTCTCTGCCGCTATTGCAGCGAGTTCGGCGCGCACCTGCGCCTCCCCCACCGGTTCGGGAAGGGCACCCGCATCCAGCCGGGCGAGGATATCGTGCGGAATCGCCCGCGTGACGAGGACCCCCGGGGTGCGCACGCCGATGGCGGCGCTCATGTGTTCCCCGGACTCCCCAGCGGTCCCGATGTGCCGGTTCGCGAAGGCCTGCATCGTGGTTACTCCCCCGCTTCTGCGACGCGTTGCGCGTATTCCTCGGCACTGAGCAGGCCATCCGGGAGCTCCCCGGTCATGCGAATGCGCAACAGCCACCCGGCTCCAAACGGATCCTGGTTGACGATCTCCGGGTTGTCTGCCGCCGTCTGATTGACCTCGATGATCTCGCCTGCCACGGGGGCGAGGATCTCCCCCACGCTCTTCGTGGACTCGATCTCGGCAATGGTGCTGCCCGCCTCCGCCGGGGTGCCCGCCTCCGGGACCTCCACGTAGACGATGTCGCCGAGCTGGTCGGCGGCGAAATCCGTGATGCCGATCGTGGCGGTGTCCCCGTCAACGTCCAGCCACTCGTGGTCCTCGGTGTAGCGGAGTTTCTCGTTATATGTCATGACAGTGTTCCTCTCAGTGTGGGTTTAGCGGTGCAGGCAGGTTTAACGGGGCCGGGTGTAGAAGGGCAGGGCGGTGACGCTCATGGGCTGACGGGTTCCGCGCACATCCACCCACACGGTTTCGCCCTCCTGCGCGCTTGCGGGTGCCACGTAGGCCATCGCGATGGGGTGTCCGAGGGTGGGAGACAGGGCGCCGCTGGTGATCGTGCCGGCGGGGTCTGCATCCTCCGGGGTGGCGTACACCTCGTACCCGGCGCGGGCGGCACGGCGTCCCATTCCGGTGAGGCCGACGAGTACGGGCCGATCCGGATCGGGATGGGCGCGGTCGGCGTCTATCGCCGTAGAGCCGACGTACACGGATCCCTCCGGGGCGACCACGCGGGCGAGTCCGGCCTGCCGCGGGAGCGTCTCCCGGGTCAGTTCGTGACCGTACAGGGGCATCCCGGCCTCCAGGCGCAGGGTGTCGCGGCAGGCGAGTCCGCACAACGCGAGCCCCCGGTCTGCCCCCGCAGCGACGAGTCCACGCCACACCTGCTCGGCGGCTTCCACAGGCATATATAGTTCGAAGCCGTCTTCCCCGGTGTACCCGGTGCGTGCGACGAACAGCGGGATGTCCCCCCACACCGCGTCCTGACCGGAGTAGTACCGCAGCTGCGCGAAGGAGCCGACCGGCTCCCGCCCGGCCGCGGAGGCAACCGGCGAGATGTCCGTGCTCTGCAGAATGTCCAGGGCACGAGGTCCTTGCAGGGCGAGCATCGCCGTGTCATCGGTGCGATCCGTCACCTGAACGGCGAACCCACGGCTTCGTTCCGTGAGCGCGAGCGCAACGGCATCGTGGTTGGCGGCGTTCGCGACGACCAGCCACTGCTCCGGGTCACGTGCGTAGATGATGAGGTCGTCAATGATCCCCCCATCGGCGGCAAGCAGCAGCGAGTATTTGGCCCGGCCCGGGGTTACGGCCGAGATCACACCCGCGCACGCATTGTCCAGGAACGCCGCCGACTCCGGGCCGTTCACGTCAAACTCGGCCATGTGAGAGATGTCGAACAGGCCAGCCGCCATGCGCACCGCCTTATGCTCGGCGAGGTCGGAGCTGTAACGCACCGGCATCCGCCATCCGCCGAATTCGGTGAACGCTGCGCCTGCCTCCCGGTGCACCGCGTCCAAGGGTGACACCCGGGGCGAGGAGGGGTCTGCGGAAACACTCATGTGGAGCTCCATCTCAACAGGCAGCCGACGGCTACGACTCTCTTCGGAACTCCCCCTCTGTTGATGTGCCTGAGAGCTTCGCCGGGAAACCGGCTTTCACCTTGGGCGGTGGGTCATCACCCACTCTTTTCAGAGAGATCGCGGCTCGCGCCGGAACGAGGACGGTACTGGACCTGAGAGATTATCGGGGAGGATTGCTCCTTCGGTGCCGCGTGCACGGCTCTCCCGCCCTGTTCATACGATCACGTGTTCACTTATCTCTACCGAATAGTACCGGCTCGGTGTGTCTGGCGCGTTACAGCTGTCTGGTCAGTTTCACCGGGCTCCACAGGCACAGCGGGCTCC
>DGEZ01000008.1:4088-6525 GCA_002391425.1 Micrococcales bacterium UBA3913
CCGGTGGCAGACACCACCAGGAGGGCGACGAGCAGGAACGCCCCGCCGATGCCACCGATGAGGCTGCCGAGCCACCAGCACATACCACCGACGACCGCGGCCGCGGGGAGGGTGGTCACCCACGCGACAACCATGCGCCCGGCCACCGACCAGCGAACGGTGGCGCCACGGACCCCTACGCCGGAGCCGAGAATCGAGCCGGTGGCCACGTGCGTGGTGGATAGCGGCAGCCCGAAGTGGGAGGAGGTGAAGATCACCACAGCGGACGACACCTCGGCAGATAGCCCCTGGGACGGGGCGAGCTCAACAAGCCCCTTACCCAGTGTGCGAATCACCCGCCAGCCACCGATGTAGGTGCCCAGGGCGATGGCCAGAGCGCACGCGATCTTCACCCACAGCGGCAGCGGCGTGTCCTGGTCCACGGCCCCGTAGGCGAACAACGCGAGGAAGATGACCCCCATGGTCTTCTGCGCATCGTTGGTGCCGTGTGCGATGGACAGCAGGGATGCGGTAGCGATCTGACCGTGACGGAACCCGCGCTGCGCCCGCTTGTCCGGGATTCGGCGCGTCAGCGCGGTCACGGTCGCGACGACGAGGGCCGACACGCACCCGGCCAGGATGGGCGATACGAGAGCGGGCAGGATCACCTTCAAGATGATCGACCCCCACAACACCGCGTTCACCCCGTGCACGATCCCCCACACGAAGGTGGCCCCGATCAGCCCGCCGAACAGGGCGTGCGATGAAGAGGACGGCAGCCCCCACATCCAGGTCAGCAGGTTCCACAGAATCCCGCCGATTAGCCCGGCGAAGACGATGAGCATGAGCTGCTCGCCGTGGGCCAGCGAGAGGTCGACGACATCGGTGCCAACGGTTCGGGCTACTTCGACGGAGAGGAATGCCCCCGCCAGGTTGAGCACGGCGGACAGGGCAACAGCCACCTTCGGCCGGAGTGCACCGGTGGCGATGGACGTTGCCATCGCGTTTCCGGTGTCATGGAAGCCATTCGTGAAGTCGAAAACGAGCGCCGTGCACACCACGAGCACCAGGACGACGACCTCTTCCACGTCTCTCGATCGTATTGGGTGAACGGTTCGTGAATTTCCGGTGAACAGGTATGTTCACCTTTTGTTCACTTTGTGCGCCACTCCGATCCGTCAGGAAGTAGCCGCGGCACAACTTCCACCATGATCGCCAACAGAACGAGCTCCACGAGGGTCTGACAGACCACGGCCGCCGGAGCGAGCGGATACGTCTCGGACAGGGCCAGCGCGATCGGGAGGATCACCAGGGAGTTTCGCGTCACCGCGGAGAACACCACGGCGCGTCCCTTCGGCACACTCAGCCGTGCCCTCCTGCTCGCCAGGACCGCCACCGCCGTCATGCAGACGGCGAAAAGCACGTATCCGGGGATGAGGGTTGCGACCGCGTCCAGGTGCGCCAGAATCACGTCGAATTGGGCGGCGCTGACGGCGACCAGTACGAGGACCATCGCCGGGACCATCCCCGTCTCGGCCACGGCGAGTGCCCGAGCGATACGCGCACGCCTGCCCGCCCACGCCCGGAGGAAAGCCGCCGCGATCAGGGGCGTGACGATCATCCACACGAAAGCACTGACGAAACCGCCCACATCGACCTGGGCAACCGTCTCACCGCCGAGCACGCCGAGAAGAACTACGGGGATGACGAGGAACTGCACGAGCAGGAGCACGGGGGTGGCCGCCAGCAGCGCCACACGATCACCGCCAGCGCGGGCGGTGAACACGACGACGTAGTCGATGCAGGGGGCAAGCAACACCAGCAGCATCCCGACGCGCAGGCCCGGGTCCCCCGTCCACAACAGCGAGATCGCCACGGCGCACAGCGGCGCGACCACGAAGTTCACCCCCAGGAGCACGAGCAGGAAGCGCACATCCTGCACCGCTCCCACCAGCTGGGCCAGGGGTATCCCGAGAAAAGTGAGCGTGATCACGAGCACGAGCAGGGGCGTGACGGCGGCCTCCCACAGCGGAGACCAGGACGGCACCGCCCACCCGAGGGTGCACCCGACGAGGATGGCACTCACGTAAAGCACCACCTGGTTGCGGTCCAGCCATGCCGTGTTCACAATGCCCCATTATGCCAAGGCGCCCCGTAGCATGGAGGTCATGTTCATCGTCGTGGCCCTGGTCGTGGCAGTGGTCACCCTCTGGGACGCCGTGCGGGACCCCCGCAAAGTACGGATCGGCGTGGGGATCGTGATCGCCGTGGCGCTGACTCTCACCCAGCTGTTCGGGCAGACGGTCACCGCCCTGGAGAACATGGACGATACCGCCCAGCGCGCGTCCGTCTTCATTCTGGCCGTAGCGTTGGTCACGCTGCTGGGTATTGTCGCGTTCGGGGCCATGCTCGTGTTCAACGGCCTGGAGGTCCTGCGCCGGGAGCGGCACAGCCTGGC
>DGEZ01000129.1 GCA_002391425.1 Micrococcales bacterium UBA3913
CCCGGGCGCATCCGTTTCCGCGTCACGGACCACCCCGACAACGCCGGCGTCTGAGGCCTGCCACTCCGCCTGACGGACCTCCCCGGCGAGGGCCTTGACCGTGCGGCGCAGGGCACGCTCGGCCTCTAACCCCTGGGCGCGCGCGGAGGCAACGATGGCCAGCAGCAGACCACCGAGCTGCTCCTCCGACTCCAGCGGGATGCCCGCCTCGGCCCCGCCGGGAACCAGCCCGAGGGAGGCCGCGCGGCCGATCACCTTGTCCGCCAGAGCCAGGGCCGGCAGGTTCATGGGCACCCCGTCGAGCACGCTGGTGCGCTCCGCCTTCTCCTGAGCTTTCACCCGCGCCCACATCGCCTCGATTTCCTCGTTCGTGTGGGCAGGGTCGTCACCGAAAACGTGCGGGTGACGGCGGCGCATCTTCTCGTTCGTTGCCGCGGCCACATCCTGAATGTCATACCCCTCGCCCGCGTTCGCGGCGATCTGCGCGTGGAACAGGAGCTGGTAGAGCACATCCCCGAGCTCTTCTTTGACGTCCTTGGCGGTGCCCTCCTCGATCGCATCCACCAGCTCGGCGCTCTCCTCGATCAGGTACTTCGCCAGCGACTCGTGGGTTTGTTCCCGATCCCACGGGCATCCCCCCTCATCGAGCAGGATGCGCATCGTCTCGATCAGTTCGTCAAGCGGCGACTGGGGGCGGGATGCGTGCGAGAACAGTTCTGACATAGCCCCATGCTACGGGCAGCAGGTTGCGGTCAGGTATCGGCGGGAGTCGAGGGGGTAGCAGGGGTGGCGGAAGTCGCCGCGGCGGCAGGGGTGGCCGGCAGAACACCGAGAGCGACCAGCGCATCCCGGGTCCAGCTCAACACCGCCAGCGGGTCGGCGGACACCTCAACCCGGCTGGGCACGGGGATGAGCACCAGGCCCTGCGCGTCCAGGTACTTCGCCTCCGGGTACATCCGGCGCAGCCGAAGCTGCAGCGAATCCTTCAGGTGCAGCGGCGAGATGCGCAGCCGGCCCTGGGCCACCACCACCTCGGCCAGCCCCGAACCGGCCAGCTCACGGCGCAGACGCGCCACCGCGATGAGCTGATCCACTGGCTGCGGCGGCTCCCCGTACCGGTCCTGGAGTTCCTCACGCACGGCGTCGATCGCGCCCTCGCGGCCCTGCGGGCTGGCCGCGTTCGCGAGCTTCTGGTAGGCCTCCAGGCGCAGCCTGTCGCTGTCGACGTAGCTTTCCGGGATGTGCGCGTCGATGGGCAGCTCCAGGCGCAGCTCGACCGCCTCCTCGGTGTGCTCGCCCTTGAATGTGGCGACAGCATCCCCGATCATGCGCAGGTAGAGATCGAAACCGACCCCCTCGATGTGACCGGACTGCTCCCCGCCGAGAATATTGCCTGCACCGCGCAGCTCCAGGTCCTTCATGGCCACGCGCATCCCCGCACCCAGCTCGTTGTTCGCCGCGATCGTCTCCAGGCGATCCGCCGCCGTCTCCGACAGAGGCTTGGCCGGGTCGTACAGGAAGTACGCGTAGCCGCGCTCCCGGCCTCGGCCCACGCGGCCACGCAGCTGGTGCAACTGGGCCAGCCCGTACATATCGGCCCGGTCCACGATCAGCGTGTTCGCGTTCGGGATGTCCATGCCCGTCTCGATGATCGTGGTGGAGACGAGCACGTCGAAGCGCCGCTCCCAGAAGTCGACGATCACCTTCTCCAGGGCGGCCTCCCCCATCTTGCCGTGCGCGACCCCGATACGCGCCTCCGGCACCAGCTCGGCGATCTCGGAGGCTACCCGCTGAATACTCGTCACCCGGTTGTGCACGAAGAAGACCTGCCCCTCGCGCAACAGCTCCCGTCGGATCGCCGCGGCGACCTGCTTCTCGTTGTACGCCCCCACATAGGTCAGGATGGGGTGGCGCTGCTCCGGGGGCGTAGCCAGTGTCGACATCTCGCGAATCCCGGTGACCGCCATCTCCAGGGTGCGCGGGATCGGGGTCGCGCTCATGGCGAGCACATCCACATTCGTCTTCAACTTCTTGAGCAGCTCCTTGTGCTCGACACCGAAGCGCTGCTCCTCGTCGATGATGACCAGTCCCAGGTTCTTGAAGTGGACATCCTTGCCCAGAATCCGGTGCGTGCCGATCACCACGTCCACGGTGCCGTCGGCGATCCCCTCGATCGTCTCCCGGGTCTCCTTCGCGTTCTGGAAACGCGACAGGGCACGCACCTTGACCGGGAACCCCGCGTACCTCTCGCTGAACGTCTCATAGTGCTGCTGCACGAGCAGGGTCGTCGGCGCGAGGATCGCAACCTGCATGCCGTCCTGCACCGCCTTGAACGCCGCCCGCACCGCGACCTCGGTCTTACCGAACCCCACATCGCCCGAGAGGAGCCGGTCCATGGGCCGCTCGCGCTCCATATCGGCCTTCACCTCGTCGATGACCTGCAACTGGTCGGGGGTCTCCGCGTAGGGGAACGCCTCCTCCAGTTCCCGCTGCCAGGGGGTGTCCGGCCCGAACGCGTGCCCTTTGGAGGCCGCCCGCGCGCTGTACAGTTTCACGAGCTCCACCGCGATTTCGCGCACCGCCTTGCGCGCCTGGCTCTTGGTGCGCGCCCAATCGGAACCGCCGAGCTTCGACAGTTGCGGGGACTCGCCGCCAACATACCGGGTGATCCGGTCCAGTTTGTCCGCCGGGATGAGCAACTGGTCCGGCGGGAACCCGCGCTTTGAGGGCGCGTACTCGATGACGATGAAGTCCTTCTGCTGCTCCACCCCGTTGACCACGTCCGTGCGGGTAGTGAACTCGACGAACCGGCCCACGCCGTGGTGCTCGTGTACGACGAAGTCGCCGGGTTTCAGCTGCAGCGGGTCGACCGCGTTGCGACGGCGCGTGGCGAGCTTCTTCGAGCCCGTCTGGTAGTTGGCGCTGCGCCCGAAGTATTCCGACTCCGTGAGCACCGCCAGCCGTGTCTCATCCAGTTCGAACCCGCCGTCGAAGTCGGCGACGACCACGTGGGCGACCCCCGGGTCCGGCAGCATCGAGAGGTCCGCATCGGCGCGTGCGGCCAGGCCGTGCTCGGCCAGCACCTGCACGGCACGTTCCGCAGTCCCGCGTCCAGCTACCGCGACCGCCACGCTCCAGCCGTCGTGCAACAGCTGTGCGATGTGCTCGGTGGCCCCATCCGCGCTGCCGCGGAACGGCGCAACCTGGTGCCCGGGGATGCGCACCAGCGAGTCGGAGCCGTCGTCGAAGGGGGTGAGTTCCCACCAGGGGCAGCCGGGCACGCGCAAACTATCCAACGGCAGGTAGTCGCTGCGACTGACATCGATGGGGCGTTCCGCGCCCGCCGCGGTGGCCTCCCACGCGGCCTCCATGAACTCGCGGTTCGTCTCCTCCAGGCTCGTCGCCCGGGCCTCTACGCGGTCCCGGCCGAGGACAGCCACCACGGCATCCGGACCGAGGTAGGACGACACCGGCACGAGCGTGTCCACGAAGGCCGACACGAGCGCCTCCATCCCTTCCACGGGGATGCCCTCGCCGATTTTCTCCAGCAGGGAGGACAGCCCCGGGTACTCGTGCTGGAGTTGCCGGGCACGGTGGCGCACCTCGTCGGTGAGCAGGATCTCGCGGCTCGCATCCAGCTCCACCTGTTCGAGGCGTTGCCCGTCTCGCTGCTCGGCGGTGCGCTGGTCGGCGACGTGGAATTGACGGATCGTGTCCAGCTCGTCGCCAAAAAAGTCCAGTCGGTACGGGAAGTCCGCTGTTGGCGGGAACACGTCGATGATGCCGCCGCGCACTGCGAACTCGCCGCGGCGCGTCACCAGATCCACCCGCGTGTAGGCCAGCCGGATCAGGCTGTTGATCAGTTCGGTCTGGTCGACGCTTTCGCCCAGGCGAAGGGTGAGGACGGTCCCCTCCCCCAGGTTGTTGGCCACCGGTTGCAGCGCCGCGCGCACGCTGGCGAGCACCACCTGGATGCGCGGGCCCTGCCCTGCGGTGAACTCGCGCATCCTGCGAAACGTCCGCAACCGCTCGCCAATCGTAGCGGGTGCCGGGCTCAGCCGCTCGTGGGGCAGGGTCTCCCACGCGGGCAGCTGCAGGATCTCGGCGTCGCCAAGCAGGGTGTGCACGGAGCGCGCGATCGCCTCAGATTCGCGCCCTGTCGCGGTGACCACGAGCAGCTGCGCGCGCCCGCGACTCTCCGCACGCGACGCCGCCAGGGCGGCAATCAACGGTGCGCGCAACGGCTCGATCGATTGCACACGCAGCAGGGACTCGGCTGCGCGTTCCTCCGCGTCGCGGAAACCGGGCAGGGTGCGCAGGATGTCCGTCAGGCGCGCCCCGGGTGCGGCCGCGCTCACGGTTTCCTGGTGTGGTAGACGCGTTGCGCCGCCGCCACACCCTCGGTCATCACCATCGTGGTCGCGTCAGCCGCGTCCGAGATGAGGGTGGGCAGAATCTCCCGCTCGGCTGGGGTGAACCGCTGCAGCACGTGTGCTGCGGTGTCCGTGCGGCCGTGCGGCCTACCCACGCCGACGCGTATCCGGGTGAAGTCGGGCGTGCCCAGCACCGCGATGATGTCACGCAGGCCGTTGTGCCCACCGTGGCCGCCGCCGACCTTAATCCGGATCTCATCGAAGAGTAGGTCGATATCGTCATGCACGACGATCAGGTGGTCCACGGTCGTCTTGTAGAAGCGCAGCACAGCGAGCACGGCCGCCCCCGAGACGTTCATGAACGTGCCGGTCTTGACGAGCACGACAGAGATGTCACTGCCGGGGCGACGGTATTCGCCCACGAGCGCACCAGTGCGGTGTTTCGACAACTGCACCCCGGCGTCGGCGGCGAGCTCATCGACCACCATGTAGCCCGCGTTGTGCCTCGTCGCCTGATAGTCGGGCCCGGGGTTGCCGAGCCCGACCACAACGAAACGTGTAGCGGTGGTCACGCGCGTGTATTACTCCTCGGCAGCAGGGGCGTCCTCAGCGGGGGCTTCTTCCGTGGCCGTCTCCGCCTCAGGCTCCTCTTCGAGCGCCGGGACAGCAACCGTGACCACGACCGTCTCAGGCTCGGTGATGAGCTCGACGTCGTCGGGCAGCGACACATTCGCGGCGGTGATGTGGTTGCCCTCTTCGAGGCCCTCCACGTTGATGACGAAGTGCTCGGGGATGTCGGTAGCCGGAACCTTGACAAGCAGGTGCGTGACGTCCAGGTTCGCAACGGCGGGAGCAAGAGCCTCGCCCTCCAGGTGCAGGGGAACCTCCACCTCAACCTTCTCGCCCTTGAGCACGATGACCAGGTCGACGTGCTCGATCACGCTGCTGACCGGATCGCGCTGAACGTCCTTCACCAGCACCATTTCCTCGGTGCCTTCGATGTCCAGCTCGATGACCGCGTTCGCACGACGAACGATGAGCGACAGCTCGTGCGACGGCAGCGCCACATGCTTGGGCTCGCTCCCGTGCCCGTAGATGACCGCCGGGGTCTTGCCCGCCCGACGCAGCGCGCGCGCCGCGCCCTTGCCGAATGTGGTCCGGAACTCGCCAGACAGCGTGATGTTCTCAGACATAGTCTCTGTGCCTCCTCATGACGGGCCTTCAGCCCCTCGAATTCGTGGTCTACTCAAGCGCTTCAGAGCGCGAGGACAAGCTGAAAAGTCCGCCGCGTCGATAACGGCACCCCAGAGGGATGCCCTCGCCGAAGTCCAAGCGTCAATCCTATCAGGATGAGCGACAAATGAACAACGCGGGGGCATCCACCGGGGGCATCACGTTACAGCCCGGCGCGTCGGCGAGCGAGCAGCACGACGCCCGTTCCTCCAGCCAGCAGCACGAGTCCGGCGAGCGCCCAGAGCGCTACCGAGCCCGCGGAGCTGTTCAGCAGGGAGCTGCCGTCCGATGCGGCCAGGACCTCGATGGGCAGCTCGGCCAGCACGACACTCGGCTCGGCATCCGCCGTCAGCTGGAGGGTGTGGTCACCGACGGCGGTATCCGATGGGATGGTGAAGGTGAAGGTCGCTGTTCCTGCATCACCGACCGTGACCTGCCCGACAACCACCGGCGTCGAGTGCAGGGTGAGCGTGTAGTCGGCGCCCGGCTCCAGCCCCTCGGCAGTGACGGTCATTGTGTCTCCCACCCGAACTGTATCGCCGCCGAGCAGTGTCAGCGTGGGCGCGTCGTCACCGTCGTCCCCGGTGGAGGACCCGCCATCTCCCTCGTCCGAAGACCCGCCATTATCAGAGGACCCGCCATCTCCACCCTCGGAAGACCCGCCATTATCTGACGATTCATCGTCACCGTCGTCCGACCCCGTGGATGTGCTGGCGACACCGTCGACCACACTGCCGTCATCCCGCAGGGTGAACGTCTGCACGGTCGAGACGATCTGCGCGCCGTACGGGTCGGTGGCGGTCGCATACACCCCGTAGACTCCCGGCTCCAGACCAGACCAGGTCACCGCTGCCTGCTCCCCGCTGGCGACGGACACTTCCCCGATTCCGGCTGATGTCTCCACCTCAGCATCGGTGATCCCTGCGGCGTTCGTCAGCACATCCGCGCTGAACGCATCCGTGGTCAGAATCTTCGTCTGCGGGGAGATCCCCAGCGTCTCGTAGGAGATCGTGAAGTCCTGGTACGTCTCCACCTCACCGTTGGGCCCGTACAGGGACGAGTCCTCCGCGTTGAAGTCATCGAGCGTCGGCGAATAGGTGCGAACGGTCATCGTCTCAGACTCGTTGTCGAAGTGCATGAGCCTCAGGTAGCCCAATCCACCGCTTTCAAGCGCCTGGTAGTCGAACAGCATCGAGGTCACCGTGCGATCGTCCACGCCGTCCCCATCATCGTCGAAGCTGTCGTACCGGGTGTACGCGTCGTGGTAGTGGCCGGACAGGACCATCTTCACGTTCGAGTTCGTAGCGACGACCTCGTCGTACACGGTCTGCGGTATGGGCCCGAGGCCGCCGGTGGTGAGCATGTACTCGTGGAACGTCAGGATGACCACGCGCTCCGGGTGAGCGGAGATCACCTCGTTCATCCAGGCGATTTCCTCCTCGCCGGGATCCCAACCCATGGATACCACCATGAAGTCGATACCGCCGGCGCTAAACAGGTCGTAGTGTCCGCGGTTGTTCTCATAGGAGCCGCCATACCAGGGGTTGTCGTCGTAGCGATCCTCACCGAAGTACGTCCCGAAGGTGGCGAAGTCGTCCTCCAGGTGGCCGACGTCGTGGTTTCCGGCCAGCACCCCGTAGGGCAGCTTCTCATCCACCGATAACGCGTTGCCGTCGGCGTCCTCTTCCAGGATGTTGTAGGCCTGGTCGGCGTTCTCCCACTCGTAGGTCTGGTCGTAGTCATCGACAATGTCCCCAGTGTGGAGCATGTACTTCAGGTTGAGGTTCTCGCGTTCCTCCATGAGGAAGTTGTTCATGTCTTCCAGGTAGTAGTAGTTCGAGCTCAAATCCTCGTTGTAGTACTGGGTGTCCGACTCCCAGGCGATGGTGAAGTCGTAGTCGCTGCGGTCTGTTGCCTCGTCGCTGTAGGCCTCCACCTCGGAGTCGCGGGTGGTGGTGTCTTCCCCCGACCAGCCGTCCGAATGCTGGACCACCAGGGTCACGACACCGTCAACGGCGTAGTCCGCGACCGGCACATACCCGGTGAGGGTGAAGCTGGTGCCGTCCTCGTTGTACTGGCGGTCTACCTGCGTCCACCCGGACCCGTCTGCCAGCTGGGCGTAGAGGGTCACCTGCGCATTCGCGTTGCTCGTGCCCTCCCAGGTGACCCGAACCTGGTCCTCGTCGGAGGTACCCTCCGGTACGGTCACGGTGAACAGCTGGTAGGGAAGCGCATCCGAACCGGTCGTCGTGTAGCCGATGCCATCGGTACTGCCCAGGTCTGCGAGTTCCTCCGTAGTCAGGGAGACCCCTTCGGAACGGTCGGTGCTCAGCGCGTCGTTGACCTCCCCGGAGGAGACGCTGACATCCGTGCCCAACTCCAGGGAGGTTCCCTCGTTGAACTGTACGGTGAGGTCGTCGCCGGTCGGGTCTGTTGCGGTGGCCGACACCGTCACGCTTCCGGTGCCGTCGTCCCCGATCTCCCCGGTGGAGGCCACAGACACGTCGATGGAGTCCGGTTCCTCATCCACCGTGGTGAACGTCTGCGTCACCGTCTGAATGTTTCCGGCGGCGTCCGTCGCCGTCACGCTGAACGTGTGCTGTCCGGCCGCAAGGTCCACCGTGCTCGTCACGTACGGAACGTCGATGCTGACTCCGTCAAGCTCCGCGACCACGCCGCTGTCGGGCACACCCGAGCCGGAGCCGTCGTCGATGGAGGCCGTGAGGGTGATGTCCCCGTGCATCCCCAGCTCAGTGTCGTTCTCGCTGGACACATCCAGCGACACCTCGGGTGCGGTGTTATCGACCGACACCGTGACGTCAAGCTAGTCGTCGCCGCTCGTGGCCGACACGGTATGTTCCCCGTCCTCGGTTGCCGTCGTGTCCCAGGCATAGGCGGAGGCGGAGAATGCGTCGTCGGGGATCGTGAAGGTCGCGGTGATGAAGTCGTTCTTTCCGGTGGAGTCGCCCATGCTGATCCAGTCGGATGAGGTGGACCACTCGGACGAGTACAGGGTGCGCCCGTCCGGCAGCACGAGTCGCAGGCTCTTCACGAGGAAGTCGTCGTTGTTCTCGTTCTCGTCGATCTGCGGGTAGGCCTTCGTTCCCGCCCACACGCTGAGGGTGAGGGTGTTGCCCTGCTGCACATAGGACAGCGGCACATCCGTGCTGATCGTCTCCGTCTCGGCGTAGGTGCCGTCCTCGAAGATGGTGAGCAGGTCGTCGTCCCCGGTGTCCGTGTTGGTCACCTTCACGCCGTTCTGGAAGAAGGTGTCTGTGTTCGTCGTCTCGAACAGGAACACCGGCTCGTCGGCCAAGCTCGCGGTCGTCTCCTGGGACTGGCCGTCTATGAGGATCTCGGGGCTGTCCAGGTCTCCACTGGCCACCAGGCTCACCTCGCCGGAGAGGACCTGCCCCTCGTCCACATTTACGTTCACCGGCCCGGTGTCGCCGCGGTCAATCGTCACCGTACCGGTCGCGCTGCTGGCCTCCGTGGAACCGTCCCGCGCGGTGAAGGTGTAGTCGATACGTGACTTGCCGGACAGGTCACCGGCGGTGATCGTGGCCGTGTAGAGGTCATCGCCCGCGTTCGTCAGTTGGAGGGTAGTCGCCGTCTCGTCGACGTCGTTGCTGTAGGTGAGTTCCACGGTGCGCACCAGCTGGTCGTCCGTGATCGTCGCCGCGATGGTGAGGTCTTCGGTGCCGTCAATCGTGTCCATGGTCTGGTCCACGATCGTGGGGCTTTGCGTGTCCGTCGGCCGCACGATCAGGCCGGTGCTGACCTGCTCCTGAGTCACAGTGCCTGGGGTGGCGTCGGCGTACCCGATCATGCCCTGGATGTCGGTGCGGCTCGTGTCCGTATTCGGCCCGTACTGGATGCCCTGGTCCGCGCTCGTGTCGTCCTGCCCGGTGGTCATGTTGTAGTAGGCACGACTGATCGTCTCGCCGGTATTCGTGCGGACGGCCACGCCGCGTGCACTCGAGTTGGCCATCCCGCTGGACTCAATCTGCACGATCGTCTCGCCGTCGACGAGGTCGGTGCCGAACTTCGCGTTGAAGTCCGCGGTTGTCAGATCCGTGTTCCCCGAGTTCTTGATCCAGAACACGAGCGTGTCTCCCGACGCGATGGTGACCTCACGGTCGGTCGCCGGCCAGAGGCTCTCGGAGGTATTCGTGTCGTAGTCGGTCGGGTACAGGTAGGCGATCACGTAGTCCGAGAAGTCGATGGCCTCGGTGGATGCGTTGTACACTTCGATGAACTCGAACGCGTCCGAACCGTTCTGATTCGACGAGTCCGGCAACACCTCGGTGATGCGCAGAATCGGCCCGGTGGCGCTCTCGTCGGCGGCGGGGTCGAAGCCCGGTGTCGCATCGTGGGTCGTGTCCGTGGGGGTGTCGCCGCCTTTCCCGGTGTCGCTATCATCCTCACCGGTGGCGCCGCCATCGCCGCCTTCCCCGGTGTCGCCCTCCGAGCTGTCGTCGGCCAGTTGTGCCTCATCGACCGCCCCGGGGGTGCCGGCAACGCTCTGCTGCCACACCTGGAGCTGCTTCGTGGTGGCATCGATTGGCAGCGCAAAGTGGGTGGATGTGCCCGGGGCCTCTTCCATCTCCGGCAGGTAGGACTCTGAGACCACTTCCCCGTTCTGGACGATGTCAATCCCGCGATCCCCGGTGTTCTTGATGCCCGCCTGTCCCTCGATCCGCACCACGGACACTGTCGTGTCCGTCAGACCGACAGCCTCACGGAACGCGTCTTCGGTTTGAGCCCACGAATCGACGTTCCCGCTCGTGTAGGACAGCCAGAGCACAACCACCTGTCCCGGCTGCAGGACGAGGTCGGGGGTGCCCTCGGAGCCGTCCATCATGGCTGTTGTGAGCTCAGTACTGGTCGACCCATTGCGGTAGGACAGGCTGTAGCCGCTCTCGGCGAAGTCGATGGCCGTATCCGTTGGGTTGGTCACCTCGATGTACTCGAAGTTGTCGTACCCGGTGTTGTCCGCCTGAATCTCGGTGACGATGGGCACGGACACCGCAGTCGTCTCGGCCGCCGCCGGGATGCCGGAGACTCCGATCAGACCCGCGACGAGTGCCGGAACCCCGACTAGGGACACAATACGAGAAACCCGTGAGCGCATGAGTGGTGATTACTCCTCGACGTTCTAACCGAACACGCCCTGCTACGCGGAGCGCGGGCAGGGGCCACCGGTGATGGCCGTTCGGCAGGTTAGGGAGCCCAGACAACGCCCGGGTGTCCGCCACCTTTCCCCCCGGTGAACTCGCGGGCCCGCCAGGGGTTTGTTTGCGTCGGGTTACGCGTTCTCGGCCAGGAGGCGATCCTTCACCTGTTTACGCTGCACCTTGCCCATGAGGTTCTTCGGCAGCTCATCCCAGACGACGTACGCACGCGGAACCTTGTACTCGACGAGGTGCTCGCGGCAGTACGCGCGCACCGCAGCCTCGTCAAAGACCGTCCCCTGCTCCGGGACCACCACCGCGGTCACGATCTCCGCCTTGTTGGTGCCGCGGGAAATGCCCACCACGGCAGCTTCGGCGACACCGGGGGCATCCAGGAGCACCTTCTCCACCTCGGAGGGGGACACGTTGAACCCGCCGGTGATGATGATCTCCTTCTTGCGGTCCACCACGGTGACGAAACCGTCCTCGTCCTCGGTGACGAGGTCGCCAGTGCGCAACCAGCCATCAGGCAGCAGCGTCTGCGCGGTCTCGTTGGGGCGGTTCCAGTAGCCCTGGAACACCTGCGGGCCCTTGACGAGCAACTCCCCGACCTCCCCGAACTCCACTTCGCGGTCGAGGTCGTCGGGGTCAACGATCTTCATCTGGGTGGACGGGAACGGGATGCCAATGGTGCCCACCTTGCGGTTATGGGCGAACGGGTTCGCCAGCACCACGGGGCTGGCCTCGGTCAGCCCGTATCCCTCGGCGAGCAAACCCCCCGTGGCTGACTCCCAGCGGTCCACGACCGCGTCATTGAGCGTCATCGCCCCGGAGACCGCGTACACCACGTGGTGCAGGTCGCAGCCGTCAGGGTTCTGACGCTGCACGCGGGCCATCCGGTCGAACATGGGGGGCACTGCGGCCAGGAAGGTGGGCGGATGTTTGAGGGATGCTTTCGCGACCATCCCCGCGTCGAAGGTGGGCATCATCACGGCACGTGCACCCATGAAGATCGCGTACACGGCGGTGAGCATCACCCCGAAGGAGTGGAACAGCGGCAAGATCGCGTAGATCACCTCATGACCGAAGTCCAGCTTCGGCATCCACGCCTTGCCCATGCGCGCGTTCGACTGCAGGTTCGCGTGCGTGATGATCGCACCGCGAGGCACCCCGGTCGTGCCCGAGGTGTACTGGAGGGTGGCGATATCGTCTTTGGTCGGGCGCCGCACATCCTCAGCGACAGGGGCGTGCTTGACGAGGGCCCGGAAGTTGATCGTGCCGGGCGCCTCCGCGGTGAGTTTCGCGCGCGCCTCGCGGGCTTTTGCGATCGGCAGGGACAGCCCCAGGCGCATGCTTAGCGGCATCGCCTCGACCATGTTCACCGAGATGATCGTCTCCACCCCGCACTCCTGGGCAATGGACTGAACCACCGACGCTTTCACGTCCCACACGATCGCGGTGGCGGCACGGTGGTCGAGGAACTGCGTGCGCAGCTCGTCCTCGGTGTACAGCGGGTTGTGCTCGACGACCACCCCGCCGAGGCGCCACACGGCGTAGAACGCGATCATGTGCTGCGGGCAGTTCGGCATGAGCAGGGCGACGCGGTCACCGAAACGCACCCCGTGCTCGTACAGCCACCCGGCGGCACGCTGCACGAGTCGATGGAACTCGCGGAAGCTGATCTCCTGCCCGAAGAAGTCGAGGCAGGCCAGCTCCGCGTAGCGCTGGCACGAGTCGTCCAGCACGTCGACGAGGGAACCGGTGGGCAGCTCGATATCGGCTCGGGTACCCTCCGTGTACGACTGCGTCCAGCCGCGACGGGCGTTGAAATCGTGTGCACGTTGCATGGCATCCACCTTAGACTCCGCTGAACGGCAGCCATGTATTCGTGCCGTTTGTGTCGCCGACGGCCCCGCCCGGTTACGAGCGCCGCGCAGTCAGCTGGTCTTTGACCTGCTTGCGCAGCACCTTGCCAATCAGGGACTTCGGCAGCTCCTCCCACACCACGTAGGAGCGCGGAACCTTGTAGTCGGCCAGGTGCTCGCGGCAGTACGCACGCACCGCATCCTCGTCAAAGGCCGTCCCCTGCTCGGGCACCACCACCGCGGTCACGATCTCCGCCTTCTGGCTACCACGCGGGATGCCCACCACGGCGGCCTCGGCGACACCGGGCGCATCCAGGAGCACCTTCTCCACCTCCGAGGGGGACACGTTCAGCCCACCGGTGATGATGATCTCCTTCTTGCGGTCCACCACGGTGACGAAGCCGTCCTCGTCTTGGCTGACGAGGTCGCCGGTGCGCAGCCACCCGCCGGGCAGGAGCGTCTCGGCCGTCTCCGCGGGCCGGTTCCAGTAGCCCTGGAACACCTGCGGGCCGTGGATGAGCAGCTCCCCGACCTCGCCGAGGGCGACCTCATGCTCCAGGTCGTTGGGGTCGACCACCTTGATGTCGGTGGAGGGGAACGGCATCCCGATGGTGCCGGTCTTGCGCTGCGTGGTGAACGGGTTGCCCAGGGCGACCGGGGAGCATTCGGTCAGGCCGTACCCCTCGACGAGTTGCCCGCCGGCGACGGACTCCCAGCGGTTCACGATCGCATCGTTGAGCGTCATCGCCCCCGAGATCGCGTAGATCACGCTGGAGAGGTCGAGCGTGCCCTCGCGGGCGACCCGCGCCAGCCGGTCGTACATGGGCGGTACGGCGGGGATGAAGCTCGCCGGGTGCTTCTTCGAGGCGGCCACCACGAGGGCGGGGTCGAAGGTGGGGAACAGCACCGAGCGCGCTGCCATGTGGACGGGGTACACGACGGACAGCAGCAGGCCGAAGGCGTGGAAGGAGGGCAACACGCCGTAGATCACCTCGCGGCCGCGCACGAACCGGGGCATCCAGGCCGACCCCTGCAACGCGTTGGCACGCAGGTTGCGGTGCGTGATGATCGCGCCACGGGGTGTGCCGGTGGTGCCGGAGGTGTACTGGAGCACCGCGGTATCCTGTGCACGGGGAGCGGGGGTTGTGGCCGGGATGCGCGGGTGCGTGAGCAGGGCTGAGAACGGCATCACATCGGGGGTGGGGGCGGACAGCTTGGCGCGCGCCTCCCGGGCTTTCGCGATCGGCAGGGACAGGGCCAGGCGCATCTTCAGCGGCATCCCCTCGATGATGTTCACCGCGATGATGTGCCCGAGCTCGCATTCGGCGGCGATGCCCTGCACGGTCGGAACGACCTTGTCCCAGGCGATCACCACCTTCGCGCCGTGGTCGAGGAACTGGTGCTTCAGCTCGTCGGGGGTGTACAGCGGGTTGTGCTCGACGACGATCGCGCCCAGGCGCAACGCCCCGAAGAATGCGGCCGCGTGCTGCGGGGCGTTCGGCATCACCAGTGCGACGCGGTCGCCCGGACCAACGCCGAGATCAGCGAGGGCACCGGCAACACGCTGCACCTGGTCCCACAGCTTCGCGTAGCTCGTCTCGGCCCCGAAGAACTCGATCGCAACGCTGTCGGGGAAGTCGCGGGCGACCTCGTGGAGCATGTCCACGAGGGAACCGTCCGGGATCTCGATGTCTGTCGGAGTGCCCTCCGCGTAGAAGCGGTTCCAGGCCCGTGTCTTGTTCAATTCTGCGGCATCCATACCGGTGTCTGTCCCTTTCTCGCGCCACCATCGGCACATGCGGAGGGGAGGCGTCTCCCCTCACCCTAGCCGCAGCGGGTCCACTCCGAGGCGCGCCGCAGCGATTCGCACCGCATCGTCGCTCTCGTCGATCGCGATCCACCGCCGAGAGTGAGCAGTAGCCGATTCCGCGGCCGTGCCCGAGCCGCAGAACGCGTCGAGGACGAGTCCGCCGGGCGGGCAGCTGGAGGTGACGATCCGGTCGAGCAGCTGGCGGGGCTTCTGCGTCGGGTACCCGGTGCGTTCCCGGGCCTGGTTGTTGATCGCCGGGATGTCCCAGTAGTCGGGCGCCTTCTTCAGCTGCCCGCGCATCCGCGCACTCGTGGCCGGGATCAGGGCCGGTTCGAACCACTGCTGCCCGGGGGTGGCTGCGTACCACAGGATCGTGTCGTGCTTGCGGGGCCAGCGGCGCGGGCTGGAGCCGCCCAGACCGTACACCCACGCGATCTCGTTGAGGAACGCATCCGCGCCGAAGATCGCGTCCAGGAGCAGGCGCACCCAGTGCGAGGCGTGCCAGTCCACGTGCACGTAGATGGAGCCGGCGGGCCCCAGCAGCCCGCGCATGAGAAGCAGGCGCGGCGCGAGCATCCCCAGGTATTCGACCAGCCCGGCGTGCCACCGGTCGGTGAACCCGACCGTGTCGCGCCCGCTGTGGTGGCTGGACATCCGGTATGTCGCCCCAGAGGCGTACGGCGGGTCGATGTAGATGAGGTCCACCGGTTCCCCGCCGCGGTGCAGGGCGGCCAGCGCGTGCAGGTTATCCCCGTGGATGAGCACCGGAGGTGTGAGGTGAAGCGGCCCGGCCCCCGCCAGCGCCGCCTGTGCCTGAGCGCGTGCGCCGGAGAGCACATCAGGAAGGGCGCGCAGCACGTTCTCGGTGGCCAGGTCGAGGGTTCCCAGGGACTCCGGAGATGGACCGGGGATGCGCGCGGCGTCATCTGCCGGGGTCGTCATCGTGGGCACCTCCCTGCCGGAGCGCGCCCGCTGAACTCTCAACTGGGCGTGTCCTGGTAAACGTTAGTAGGCTGGTACGCGGTTTCCCACAGCGAAGAAGGATTCATCTATGTCTGAAAAGGCGAATATCGGCGTGGTCGGCATGGCCGTCATGGGCAGCAACCTGGCGCGCAACCTCGCGCACCACGGCCACACCGTCGCGATCTACAACCGCTCCCCGGAGCCGACCGACCGGTTCATGGCCGGCCACTCGTCTGAGGGGGAGTTCATCCCGGCGAAGACGATCACCGAGTTTGTCGCCTCCCTGGAGAAGCCGCGCACCGCGATCATCATGGTGAAGGCGGGCGCTGCCACGGATGCGGTCATCTCCCAGCTCGCTGATGCGATGGAGCCCGGGGACATCATCGTCGACGGAGGCAACTCCTTCTTCGAGGACACCATCCGCCGCGAGAAGGAAATCCGTGCACGCGGGCTGCACTTCGTGGGTGCGGGTATCTCCGGCGGCGAGGTGGGTGCCCTGGAGGGCCCCTCCATCATGCCCGGCGGAACGGACGAGTCGTGGAAGACGCTGGGGCCGATCCTGGAGTCGATCTCCGCGAAGGTGGACGGCGTACCGTGCGTGACGCACATCGGCCACGACGGGGCCGGGCACTTCGTGAAGATGGTGCACAACGGTATCGAGTACGCGGATATGCAGTTGATCGGGGAGACCTACGACCTGCTGCGCCGCGGCGCGGGCCTGGAGCCTGCTGAGATCGCGGACATCTTCGCAGAGTGGAACACCGGAGAACTGGACTCGTACCTGGTGGAGATCACCGCCGAGGTGCTGCGCCAGGTGGACGAGAAGACGGGCAAGCCGTTTGTCGATATCGTCGTCGACCAGGCGGGGATGAAGGGCACCGGCACCTGGACCGTGCAGACGGCTCTCACCCTGGGTGTGCCGGTCACGGGCATCTCCGAGGCCGTGTTCGCTCGCGCACTGTCCTCCCAGCCGGTGCAGCGTCAGGCCGCGGGTTCGCTGCCCGGCCCGGACGGTTCCCTGCCCATCACCGACAAGGCGGCGTTCGTCGAGGGCGTGCGCAAGGCCCTGTACGCGTCGAAGATTGTCGCCTACGCGCAGGGCTTCGACGAGATCTCGGCCGGTGCCGCCGAGTACGGCTGGGATATCGACCTGGGCGCGGTCGCGCGCATCTGGCGCGGCGGCTGCATCATCCGCGCGGTGTTCCTCAACCGCATCACCGAGGCGTACAGCCACGAGCAGAAGCCGGTCTCCCTGTTGCTGGATAGCTACTTCCAGAACGCGGTGAACGACGCGCAGGAGGCGTGGCGGCGCATCGTCGCCAATGCGGCCCTCGTGGGCATCCCCACCCCGGCGTTCGCCAGCTCGCTGGCGTACTACGACGGGTTGCGTTCGAAGCGGCTCCCGGCGGCGCTCATCCAGGGGCAGCGCGACTTCTTCGGCGCTCACACGTACAAGCGTGTCGACCGCGAGGGAACGTTCCACACCCTGTGGTCCGGCGACCGCACCGAGGTCGAGGTCGACTAAGTTCTGCCGGTGCCCCGCCGGGCACCCAGACGTGTGGGGCGGTTCTTCTAGGGAGGAACCGCCCCACAATCGTTTCAGCGGGTTCCGCCGTTTCACCCCGCCGCCGTTTCAGTCGGTGCCGCTCCTACTCAGCGTCGTCCGCCTCGTCGGTGTCGTATGCCCACAGCACGCAGAGTTATTGTGCTCATACACCGGCCCCGGATGGCACCACGTATACGCTCCACCAAGCGGCCGCGAGCATGGGCGGGCCAAAGGGGATCCGCGTGCTCCCCCGTGCCGTTCTCGTGAGAAGGAGCACGAGTCCAGCTATGCCCCCGAGCACGAATGCACCCATACCCCCCACAATGACGTGGGTCCACCCCAGCCAGCCCAGCAAGAGGCCCAATGCTACGGCTAGTTTCACATCCCCAGCTCCCAGGCTTCCTGACCGAACGTGGGCGAATACCGCATACGTCCCGCCGAGAAACCCAGCAGCACAGACACTACGAGTCAGCCCCTGCAATGAGTGTTGCTGAAGAGACTCACCCAGGGCATAGACACCCGTCACCACTGCGCTCGACAGGACGAGTACATTCGGCAGACGCAGGTATTTCATATCGACATCGGCAAGAACCACAGAAACGGCCGCCCAATAAAGCAGCAGAGGAAGGGATGCCCAGGGGTGACGCCCCGCCACCACACTGAGTGTGACGGCACAGCAACACAGAGCGGCCAGGAGAAGATTCGACCTCGTCACCATCTGCACCACGGTAGTGGAGGTTACCGTCAGTAGTATCCCGGTCAGCCGTCGCCGGGGATGTCGCCAAGGCAGCCGCAGCCTGTGGAAAAGCGCGGCGTCATCGGCTCTCGAACAGCCCGATCAGGACTGGCCGTCGAACATGGACGTCACAGAACCGTCCTCGAACACCTCGTGAATCGCCTGCGAGATCAGGGGGGCAATAGACAACACGGTCAGACCAGGGAACTGCTTCTCCGGGCCGATCGGAAGCGTATTCGTCACGACGACCTGGTCGATATCAGCCGAGCTGAGCCGCTCCACCGCAGGCGCGGAGAACACGGCGTGCGTGGCCGCCACGATGACGCGGGATGCCCCGTGCTCCTTCAACGCGTGGGCAGCGGCCTGAATCGTTCCGGCCGTGTCGATGAGGTCGTCGACGATCAGGCAGGTGCGCCCATCCACATTGCCCACGATCTCGTGAGCGGTGGCCTTGTTCGGAACCAGCGGATCGCGGCGCTTGTGGATGATCGCCAGCGGCGCCCCGAGCTTGTCCGCCCAGCTATCGGCCACCTTCACCCGACCCATATCCGGGGACACGATCGTGAGGTCGTCGAACGTCTGGCTTGCGAAGTGGTCGAGCAGGGTGGGCTGCGCGAACAGGTGATCGACCGGACCATCGAAGAAGCCCTGAATCTGCGGGGAGTGCAAGTCGACGGACATGATCCGGTCCGCCCCGGCCGCCTTGAACATATCGGCCACCAGACGCGCCGAAATCGGCTCCCGGCCGCGGTGCTTCTTGTCCTGCCGAGCGTACGGGTAGCAGGGCACGACGGCAGTGATCCGCTTCGCCGACGCCCGCTTGAGCGCATCCACCATGATGAGCTGCTCCATGAGCGACTCATTGACCGGGCGGTCGTGCGACTGGATCACGAAGGCATCACTGCCCCGGATCGACTCGTCGAAACGCACGTAGATCTCCGAGTTCGCGAACGTCACGATATTGGTCGGCACGAGACCCGTGCCGAGGTTGTCTGCGATCTCCTGAGCGAGGCCCGGATGAGTTCGACCGCTGACGAGAACTAGCCTTTTTTTGCCACTTTGGGAAATCCCAGACACTTTGCCACTGCGCCTTACTGAATTGGTTGAACGGGTTGCACCACTAGTGATGTGTTAACAGAGGACCCGCAGGAGTTCGTCATTTCCCCACCCATCACGTCTGCTGCACACCGACAAGACATTCGCCTCGCATCCATTCTAGCCGCAGGAATTCACCCGGTGGTTCCCGTCGCGTTACCGTTGCGGTGTTCAGCCGAGGCAACATCGCTGGATGCGCACTCCGAGAGCGCATCGGCGAGGGCGGCCAGCGCGGCGCGCAGCCGCGGCTCAGGCAGGTGGCCATAGCCGATGACGACGCCCTGCTGCGCATCCCGGGCAGCGACAGCGCTCCAGTACGTGGACAGCGCCGCCGCGCGTATCCCGCGGCGTGCGCACGCGGCCAGCACATCCGCCTCGTCGTGCGTGGTGGCCACGACCGCGTGCAGGCCACCATCCATGGGGGCCACTGTGACCCCGGGGATGTCCGCGAGCGCCCGTTGCACGAGATCCCGTCTCTGCCGGTACACGCGCCGCATCTGCGCGGTGTGGCGGCGCAGCTCCCCCGAGGCCAGGTAGTTCGCCAGCGCGGTTTGGGTGACCTGGGACACCGGGTTGCCGAGGATGGCCCGGGTGCGACGCAGCGCCTCGCGCAGCCTGCGCGGTGCGATGATGAACCCGCTGGCGATATCCGGGGCGATCGTCTTCGAGAACGTCCCCAGGGTGACCACGTTGCCGGTGTCTGGGTCGTCGAGGGCGGCCAATGCGGGCAGGGGTTGGCCCACGTAGCGCAGCTCGGAGTCGTAGTCGTCTTCGACGATCACCACCTGGTGGCGCTGCGCCCAATCCAGCAGGGCGCGACGGCGGTGCACCGGGAGGCTGCCGCCGAGCGGGTATTGGTGGCTGGGGGTGACGATGACCACATCGGGGATGCTCGCGGCGGGGCCCTCGGGAAGCTGATCGGTGCGCAGGCCGGACGCATCCACCGACAACTCGCGAATCCGCGCGCCCAGCAGGGACACCACCTTGCGCAGCGACGGATACCCGGGCGACTCCACCCCGACCTGAAGCTGTCGGGGGTCGCCCAGGCTCTGCAGCAGCAGGGTTAGTCCCTCGCGCGCGCCGGAGGTGACCAACAGTTCGTCGGGTGAGCGCACCACCGCGCGCATGCGCCTCAGGTGTTCGCTGATCTGTTCGCGCAGCGGGGCGAGCCCCTCGCTGGGGGCTGCCGCCAGGGGCCGTGCCGCGGCAAAGCGCCAGGCTGCGCGCCACGCGGGGGTGTTGACCAGTCCGGTGTCGGGCTGGTCGGGCAGCAGGTCGTATTGCACCAGCGGCGGGGTGTGCGCGGGGATGCTCGCACGGGCCGGACGTGCCGTGTGCGGGTGCAGGCTACCCAGCCTCGGGTTCACCATGGTGCCTGAGCCCTGCCGGGGGGCGAGGTAGCCTTCCGAGACGAGCTGGTCGTAGGCGGTCACGAGCGTGCCGCGGGAGACTCCGAGCTGTTCCGACCAGGCGCGCGTGCTCGGCAGCACGTCACCGGCGGCCAGGACATCTGCGTCGATCAGCCTACGGATCGCGTCCGCGAGCTGGACGCTGAGCGGGTGCTCCCCGTCGCGGTCGAGACTGAGCGGGATCTCAGAGAGGGTGCGGGCACGCATGCGGCCATTATGCCTCGCGCATCCCCAAGTGGTCTACCAAAGTTATTGAAAACTGGTTCTTGTAGTGTGCCACTTTCCGGACCACAGTGGACACCATGTCAGAGAACATCTCCCCCGCAACCCACCTGGTCAAGACCGGTCTCGCCGATATGCTCAAAGGCGGCGTGATCATGGACGTGGTCACCCCCGAGCAGGCACGCATCGCCGAAGACGCCGGGGCCGTCGCCGTGATGGCCCTGGAGCGCGTACCCGCCGACATCCGCGCACAAGGCGGTGTCGCCCGGATGAGCGACCCAGACCTCATCGACCAGATCATCTCCGCCGTCTCCATCCCCGTGATGGCAAAGGCACGCATCGGCCACTTCGTGGAGGCGCAGGTCCTGCAGAGCCTCGGAGTCGACTTCATCGACGAGTCGGAGGTGCTCAGCCCGGCCGACTACGTGAACCACATCGACAAGTGGAAGTTCGACGTTCCCTTCGTGTGCGGAGCCACCAACCTCGGTGAGGCCCTCCGGCGCATCTCCGAGGGGGCGGCCATGATCCGCTCCAAGGGGGAGGCCGGCACCGGCGACGTTTCGGAGGCCACCAAGCACATCCGCACGATCCGCCGGGAGATCGCCCGGCTCCAGTCCCTGCGCGCGGCCGAGCCCGAGGAACTCTACGTCGCCGCGAAAGAGCTCGCCGCCCCCCTGCCGCTGGTGCAGTACGTGGCCGAGCACGGCAAGCTCCCGGTCGTGCTGTTCACCGCCGGCGGCGTGGCCACCCCCGCCGACGCCGCCCTCATGATGCAGCTGGGCTCCGACGGAGTGTTCGTCGGCTCCGGGATCTTCAAATCCGGGAACCCGGCGAAGAGGGCCGCCGCCATCGTGCGCGCCACCGCCCACTACGACGACCCGGCAGAGATCGCAGACGCCTCCCGCGGGCTCGGCGAGGCGATGGTCGGCATCAACGTCACCGACCTTCCCGCCCCGCACCACCTCGCGGAGAGGGGATGGTAGCGGTGGCTGCGCCCTCACCCACGCCCACCATCGGGGTACTCGCCCTGCAAGGCGGCGTGAGTGAGCACGTCGCCCTGCTCAGCGAGCTGGGTGCGCGCACCCGCCTGATCCGCTCCGTGAAAGACCTCACCGGCAGCGACGGGTTGCGGGTGGATGCGCTCGTCCTCCCCGGCGGGGAGTCCTCTGTCATCGACCGGCTCGCACGCCGCTTCGAGCTGGAACAGCCGCTGCGCGAGGCGATTCTCGCGGGGCTGCCCACCCTGGGTACCTGCGCCGGTCTCATCTACCTGGCCGCACGGATCGAGAACCCGGCCCCCGAGCAGCAGAGCCTGGGCGTGCTCGACGTGACCGTAGACCGCAACGCATTCGGCCCCCAGAAGAACTCCGCCGAAGCCGACCTGGAAACCCCCTGGGGCACCGTGCACGCGGCGTTTATCCGGGCCCCCCGGGTGACCGCCGTTGGCCCTGACGTGCAGGTGGCGGCCACCCTCGGCGAGCAGGTGATCGCCGTCACGCAGAAGCGAATCACCGGGATCGCGTTCCACCCCGAGATCACCGGGGACCCCACCATCCACGCCCGGCTCATCCGGCAGGCCGCTGCCCAGGAATGACACGAGGGGCCGGGACGACGTCCCGGCCCCTGCACGTGCCCCGCGCCGGTGGCGCGGGCGGAGAGAATCGACGAGTTCGCGCTACTTCTTCGCCTTGAGGGCGGCGAGGCGCGCCTCCACCTCCGTCTGGGTGCCGATGTCCTCCAGGGACTCGAACTGTGCATCCAGGCTGGATGCGGCCAGCTCGTTCTGGCCAATCACGCGGGCCTCCTCGCGGCGGACCTTCTCCTCGAACCGGGAGATCTCGCTGGTCGGGTCCATCACGTTCACGCTCTTGAGCGCATCGTGCACCTGGGTCTGGGCCTGCGCCGTCTTCTGGCGGGCGACCAGCTCGTTGCGCTTCGCCTTGAGCTGCTCCAACTTCTGCTTCATCTGCTCAAGACCCGTCTTGAGCTTCTCGACAACCTCCTGCTGGCTGGCGATCGTCGGCTCAACCGCCTTCGCCTCCTGCTCCTCCTGGATCTGACGCTGCAGAGCCACCTTGGCCAGGTTGTTGAACTTCTCCGCGCCAGAGGTGTCCCCCGAGGCGGCCAGCTCGTCCGCCTTCAGGCTCGCCGCCTGGGCCTTCTGGCCCCACTCCTGGGCGGCCTTGGTGTCCTCGGCCTGGTCCTGCTCCAGCAGCCGGAGATTGCCGATCGTCTGCGCGATCGCCGTCTCCGCCTCCGAGATGTTGTTCGAGAAGTCCCTGATCAGCTGGTCGAGAGCCAGCTTCGGATCCTCCGCCGAGTCGATCAAGGCATTGATGTTCGCCTTGATCAGCTGGCTGATACGACCGAGTATCGACTGCTTTGCCATGTGCTCTTCCTTTCCCTCCGGGCTGCGCTCTCGCCCCCGAATCTCCTACACCGGTGCCGGGTTCCCGACGCCGGTACATCACCTAAAACCGGCCACCACCGCCGCGGCCGCCACCAAAGCCACCGCCGTGGCCTCCGCCGCCGAAACCGCCCCCG
>DGEZ01000004.1 GCA_002391425.1 Micrococcales bacterium UBA3913
AGATGTGTATAAGAGACAGTCTCTGAGGGGCTGCGCTTTGCGGCCATCCCTGGCACGTTGTACCAATACTCGAATCTGGGTTTCGCGGTGCTGGGCATGATCGTCGAGAGGGTTACGGGTCGGCTGCTGCCGGAGGTGGTCGAGGCAGAGCTGCTGGCGCCCGTGGGGCTGCGTCACACGCACTACGACTACGCGGACTTCCCGGGGGAGGGCGAGCCCGGGGCGGGGATCGCTTACGGGTTCACGAGTTTCGACCGGGGAACCACCTGGGTGCGCCGGCCGTTCGGTCGAGCTGGTGCGCTCGGGTGCGTGGGCAGCATGTACAGCATCCTTCCCGATATTGCGCGGTGGTGTGGGTGGTTGTCGCGAGCATTTTCGCCCGACGACGGCGACGACGCGGTGCTGTCGCGCGCGGCGCGACGCCGGATGCAGATTGGCCACACGGCCATCCACGATGACGACCGTGTGGAACGCCCGACCCTGGCCGACGCGGGGTACGGCCTGGGGCTGGTCGTGGAGATCGACCGGGAGTTGGGGCGTCTCGTCCAGCACTCCGGCGGGTTGCCGGGGTTTTCGTCCAATATGAGGTGGCATCCGGACTCGGGGATCGGTGTCGTCGTGTTCACGAACACGAATGGGATGCCGACGCGGGAGTGGACGTACGAGATTCTCGCCGACACGATGCGCGCAGCGGATGTGCCGGCACAGCGCATCCCGCTCTGGCCGGAAACGACCTCCGCGGCGCGGTCGATCGATGCTGTCCTTTGTGCGGGCGGAAGCCTTCGCGAATGCGCCGAGGTGTTCACCGACAACGTGTTCAGCGATATTCCGCTGGATCAGAGGGATAACGCGATTCGCGCCCTCATCGCTCACCAGGGCGGGCTCGTCTCGGC
The DNA here is from genome assembly GCA_002391425.1 of Micrococcales bacterium UBA3913. Classification (GTDB taxonomy): domain Bacteria; phylum Actinomycetota; class Actinomycetes; order Actinomycetales; family Microbacteriaceae; genus UBA3913. The sequence goes on from DGEZ01000004.1 coordinate 894, forward strand.
ACCGGATGCGGGTGACCTCGCCTCGCGTGTGCTCTGGGCCCCGTCGGCCGCGGGGGTGTGCTGGCGGGTGCCGTGCCGGGGTGGGGATCTGCACGTGCGTATCGAGCTCACGGAGGTCCACCATCCCCGGGTGCAGCGTGTCGTGGTCGAACTTCCCCCCGCGGCGGAGCACGCTGGTGGTTCTGAGGGGGGCACGAGTGCCCTGGTCACGCACCAGTTTCAGCCCGTCATCACCTTGTTGTAAGGGTGGTTCGAGCAGCCGTCACGACCAGGATTCTGCCAGCAGGGACGCGGCCTGAGTACCGCGCGCATGCCAGCCCAGGTGCATGGGAGGGGAGCAGGTGCATGGTCAGGAGTGGAACTATCCGTCGGTTTCTGGTGAGGGGATGAAGATCTCCTCGATGGAGCGGTCGAAAATGTGGGCGATTCTGAAGGCAAGCGGGAGGGAAGGATCGAATCGTCCGCGTTCGATGGAGATGATGGTCTGCCGAGAGACACCGAGTTCATCCGCGAGGCGCGGCTGCGACCATGGCGCGATTAAATGCCGATCGTACGAATGGCTCAGGAACGGCGGGTAAATGGCAGGTGTCCGAGGCTGTGAAATCCTGCTCGGACATGCGGCGGACACAATGTTGACAGCGGGGCGCGCACGATCCTGGCGCGTCTGCGCGCGGACCAGAACTCCCTGCTTGTGGTGATCAGAGGGTGCCCTGCTCCAGCAGGGTCGCCAGTACTGACCCGGTCGGAACATCCTCCGGGTCGTACTTGTAGCTGAGCTTGTGGATGAAGGTGGCGGCCAGAATGTTGGCCACGTCCTCGGCGTCGTATCGGCGCATCATGGTCAGCTGCAGGAAATGTGCCGGTATCGCACTGAGCAGCGGCACCCGGCGCCACAGGCGGCGGGCTTCGGGGATGTGCGTGAGGAGCACCTCGAAGATGCGGTGGTAGAGGAAGTAATCGGGCAGGTGGTCGTTCTCCTGCCACCAGGTTTCCAATGCGATCCGCTGCAGCGCGATGAGGTGATTCCCCGGCTGTGCGGCGATGAACCAGTTGCCGATCTGCTTGCCCGCCCAGCGCGGGTAGATGACCCCCATGCCCAGCAGCGGGTCGACGGCTTCGGCGGGGTTCTGGCTCGGATAGCAGGTGGCATCCACCCAGCATCCCCCCGTGGCCTCCAGCAGGCCCACCCGAAGGTAGTCGGAGTACTGGGCCGGCCACCGGCTCTGCACACGGCCACTGATGTAATCCGGCACGTACAGACGCTCGCGAGCGCCGGCGTCGTCGAGCAGGATTGCCTGCGGTGTGACAGCCCGCAGGTGTGCACGACACACGTGCACAATGTCGGGGATGACGGCGTCGGGCGCCGACTGCCAGTAGCTGTACACCGGCAGAGCCGTCATCGATGTGCTGCTGTCGGAGTCGACCGCGTCTGCGGGATGTTCCTGGGAGACCTGGGCGAGCATGTCAGGGATGCGCGGTTTGAGGAACTCTCCGATTTCCCGGCGCGCCGCAATCGCGGTGGCGGCGTTCACCGTGGGGCCGTAAAACCGACGTGCACGCTTGACCTGAACAGTAAGGGATTCGATGAGGGTGGGGCGTTCGGCATCGGACGCGGTGGCCATGCGTATCCTCTTCTGATCGCGGTTGTCGTGTTCGGGTGTTCGGGTGAGCGGGTTCATGAACGCGCCCCATGCCCCCGCCCGAGTCTATTCCGTTTCGGAGCGTCGCATCGGTTTCCGTCGGGCTCCGTCGAGGTGAGACGTGAGCGAGGGATGCGCAAGCGCTGCTGAGATGAAACACGGCGTAACTCAGATTGTCCGGACGCGCATCATCGCCTCTAATTGAGTCATTACGTAGACTGTTATGCGGCATTAGTTGCACTAATGGTCATCGTAGGAACATTGCACCTCACACAGCAGGAAAGAGAGCACTTTCGTGACCCACAGAAAAACCCGCCGAATTCTCACAGCGGCCGCCGCAGTGACCGTCGCCGCGTTGGGACTGGCTGGCTGCTCGTCCACCTCGGGCGAGTCATCCTCGAGCGACCCGATCCGTTTCGGGGTGAGCGGTCCGCTCACCGGCGATCAGGCACAGTACGGCGAAGACTGGCAGGAAGGCTTCGAACTCGCCATCGAACAGATCAACGCCGATGGGGGAGTCAACGGCCGTCAGGTGGAGATCGACTTCCAGGACAGCCAAGGGGAGGCTGCCCAGGCTACGACGATCGCCCAGAAGTTCGTCGCCGACGAGTCCATCCTTGCCGTCCTCGGGGACTTCTCGTCCGCAACATCCATGGTGGCCAGTCCGATCTACCAGGACGGTGGCCTCGTCCAGCTCGGTATCACGAACTCGCATCCCGACTTCACGGACACCGGGGACTACATCTTCTCGCCCTCCGTCACCCAGGAGAACGATGCGCGCACCTTGGAGAACGGTGCGCGTGAGCTCGGTGACAAGCAGGCCGTGTTCTACCTGAACACCGACTGGGGCAGCACTGCCTTCGAGATCTACCAGGATGAGGCGGACACCAACGGAGACGACATCGTCTTCTCCACAGCAGTGGACGAGACCTCCACGGACTTCCGCACCCAGCTCATCCAAGCCCGGGATGCGGGGGCCGACGTGATCACGTTGATCACCTACTACCAGACCAGTTCGCTCATCGTCCAGCAGGCGAAGACCACCGGGCTGGAAGACACCCCCGTCGTCGCGGTCGGATCAAACTACTCCTCGGAGTTCCTCGATCTTGCCGGTGACGACGCCGAAGGCGTGCAGATCCCCACCACGTTCTTCTCCGGAAGCTCGAATGAGGATGTCGTGGCCTACGTTGAGGCCTTCAACGAGAAGTTCGGGCACGACCCGAACCTGTTCAGCACGGTCGCCTACGACGGCTTGAAGCAGCTCGCCTGGGCGGTCGAGAACTCGGACGGCACCCGCGAGGGCATCCGGGATGCGCTCGCAGACGGAACGGACATCCCCAGTGTCGTCTACGGCGGGTTCTCCTACAACGACGAGCGCCGCATTGACGACCCCACGTACACGTGGATTGAGGTCTCGGACGGAGCATTCATCGAGAGCACCCTGCTCGGGAACAACTCGTAGGACAGTGTCGTCGTGGGGCGCGGCCTACTGGCTGCGCCCCACACGCACGTGAGTAGACGAGAAAGAGAATCACGGATGTTCGACATCTTCTTATCCGGGCTGATCAACGGGAACGCGTACGCGCTGGTCGCCCTTGGGCTGTCCCTGGTCATCGGCGTAGCCAATGTGGTGAACTTTGCGCAGGGGTCATTCTTCTCCATCGGCGCGATGGTCGGCTGGTTCGTTACCAACACGTGGGGGCTGCCACTGTGGCTGGGCGTCATCGCCGCCATCGTGGTCACCGGGGCGATCGGGTACGTCACGAACCTGGTCGCCGTCAAACCGTTCGCGGGACGCGCTCCCATCGCCGCAGTCCTGGCCACGATCGCAGTGATGATCATCCTGGACAATCTCACCCAGCTCGTGTTCGGCTCGGAGAGCCGGAGATTCGACAGTGGACTGCCGGAGACACGTTTCTCCCTCGGCGGCATCTCGATTGGCGTGATTGACATCGTCATCGTGGTCACCGTCGCCGTCCTGCTGGTCGTGTTGACCTTCTTCCTGAAATACTCGGCATTTGGTCTCGCCGTGCGCGCAGCCAGCCAGGACAGGGAGGCGGCCGCACAGATGGGTGTCCCGGTGAACCGGGTTCAATCCGTGGCGTTCATGATCTCGGCAGCCCTCGGCGGCGTTGCCGGCGTGCTCGTCGGGGTCTACTTCACGAACATCTCGCCCACCCAGGGGTTCCAGGTGGGACTAGCCGGGATGGCGGCGGCTACCCTCGGCGGGCTCGGGTCACTCCCCGGGGCCGTCGTCGGGGGCCTCGCGCTGGGCGTGCTCGAAGCGTTCGGCTCGGCCTGGATGGGCGACGCATTCCGTCAGGTGATCACCTTCGGGTCTCTGCTGGTCGTGCTGTGGATCAGGCCACAGGGCATCTTCGGCAAGCGCGCCGTGAAGAAAGAACCCCTCACGGGCACATTCTTTTCCAACGCCCGTCCGATACGGCTACCGCGCTGGGCGATACCGGTGCTCATCGCGGTCGGTTTCATCCCCCTCATCCCCGGAGTGGGCACTGTGTATACCCTGCAGATCGGGATCCAGATTTTCGCGTTCGCGATGGTTGCCCTGTCCATCGTCCTGATCGGCGGCATGGCCGGTCAGCTCAGCCTCGGGCAAGCCGGTGCCGTCGCGATTGGCGCGTACGCGCTGGCGATCGTTACCGCGAATCTCGGCTGGCCGTTCATCCCCTCCATGCTGTTCGCAGGCCTCGTCGCCGCGGTGATCAGCGTGCTCCTGGCTGCCCCCAGCTGGAAGCTCTCCGGGCACTACCCGGCGATCGCGACGCTTGCCACCGGCGCCTTGATCTCCGCGGTCATCCAGGTGTGGACCCCGGTCACCGGCGGCGGCAAGGGGTTTTCCGGGATCCCGAACCCCGAGATTTTCGGCATCGAACTGTCCAGCACCTGGCAGATCTACCTGCTCGGGTTTGGGCTCTTCCTGCTCGAGATGCTCGTCGTGGTCGCGCTGCTACGCTCCCACTTGGGACGCTTCTGGAGGGCCATCCGAGACGACGAGGTGGCAGCACAGTCCGCCGGCATCGCCGTGGGCGGGTATAAATCCCTCGCGTTCGGGGTTGGGGCGTTCCTGGCCGGAATAGCCGGAACCTACTGGGCATCGCAATACGGGTACATCGACGGCACCATCTTCTCGCCGAACCTGTCCTTCCAGTTCATCATCATCGCCGTGCTCGGCGGCTTGCAGGCACCCTTCGGCGTCATCATCGGCGTCACCGTGCTCGTGGGAGGACTGGAGATATTCCGGGTAGCCTCGTCGGCACGACTGCTCATCTACGGGCTCATCCTGCTGCTGCTGATCAGGTTCCGGCCCCAGGGGCTGTGGACGCGCGCGATCGGCACGAAAAAACAGAAGGACGTACCGGCGAAGGAGGGCGCAGATGTCTGAGCTGCTGCGCGTAGAAGGCTTGTCCAAGAAGTTCGGGGCGCTCGCTGCCGTCGATGACCTCTCGTTCACCCTGAACGAGGGGGAGGTGGTGAGCATCATCGGGCCGAACGGCTCCGGCAAGACCACGACCATCAACCTGATTTCCGGCGAGCTCTCCGCTACCCGCGGACACGTTTTCCTGGAGTCCTCGCGCATCACCCGGTTCCCTCCCGACCGCGTTGCCGAAGCAGGCATCCGGCGGACATTCCAGAACGGGCGAGTTTTTGGCAACACGAGCGTGCTCGACAACATCCTGATCGGGCAGACTCCGCTGCTGCGCGTGTCCCATCCGCTCGGGCGCCTGCGCCGGTACCCGGTGTTGCGCTGGGTGGCCCTGCTGACCGAGCTCGTGGTGGCCCTCACCCCGTTCCCGGCGAAAACGCGCGAGCTTGCCTGGCAGCGCTCTGCCGCCGAGGAGGAGATCGGTCGGTTCGGTGCGCATCGCCTCGTTGGACGCGAACAGGACTGGGCAGCGAGCCTCTCCTACGCGAATAGGCGGCGCACCGAGATCGCCCGAGCCCTCGCATCCCATCCGCGGCTGCTCGTGCTCGACGAACCGACAGCCGGGATGAACACGACCGAGACCGCGGAGATTCTCGATATTCTCCTCGCCCTGAAAAAACAGGGACAGGCCATCCTGCTCGTTGAGCACAAACTCGACCTCGTCATGCAGCTATCCGACCGGGTCATCGTCATGGACAACGGACACAAAATCGCCGAGGGTGATCCGTCCGAGATCGAGTCCAACCCGCGCGTAATCGAGGCCTACCTCGGCAAGCGCTATGCGACAGGAGGACACGCATGAACACGGCCACCAGAGAGGCCCCCGCAGTGCAGACGCAGACGCCCCTGATCGACGTAGACCACGTCGACGTCTACTACGGAGCCTTCCATGCTCTGCACTCCGTGAGTTACCGGATCTTCCCCGGGGAGATCGTTTCCCTCCTCGGCGGGAACGCGAGCGGGAAATCCACCACCATGAAGACGTTGCTGCGCATCGTGCGCCCGCGGTCCGGGAGCATCACGCTCGACGGCCAGGACGTCTCGCGTTGGAATACCGAGGATGTCGTGCGACGCGGAATCGCCTCCGTGCCGGAGGCCCGCCGGGTCTTCCCCGAGCTGAGCGTGGAGGAGAACCTCCTCGTCGGCGGATACACCCGGCGATTGAGCCGTGGCCAGTTGCTCAAGCAGGCACGTCAGCAGTACGAGATGTTCCCCCGGTTGGGGGAGCGCAGGCGGCAGCAGGCGGGAACTCTCTCTGGCGGGGAACAGCAGATGCTCGCGTTCGCGCGTGCCCTGATGTCCCAGCCGAGGCTGATATGCATGGACGAACCGACCATGGGCCTGGCCCCGATCGTCGTCGAGCAGGTGCTCGAATCCATCGAGCGCATCAACCGGGAGCTGGGCATCGCCGTGTTCATGGTCGAGCAGAACGTCGAGCTCGCCCTCTCCATAGCCCACCGAGGATATGTGCTGGCACACGGCGTGGTGGAATTGGAGGGGTCGGCGGCCGAACTGAAGGCCGACCCGGATGTGCAGCGGGCGTACATGGGGTTCCGGCTGTAGTCAGCGCAGGCGCCCCGCGCCGCTCACCCCTCGTTGCGCGGCCGGACCCACAACTCCGTGATCTGGGAGTCGCCGGGGGCGGTGACCACCCAGCGGACGGCCTCGGCCACGGTGCGCGGGTCGCTCTTCTGGGTGTATCCGCCGCCGTCCCGATCACCGCCCGGAGTCTGAGTTGGTCCGGGAGAAACTGTGCTCACCCGGATGTTCTCCGGCGCCAGGTCGTGGCGCAGCCCGTCGGCAATCGCCAGGAGCGCGTACTTGCTCGCACTGTAAATCGTGTGTCCGGGGACGCTGCGGCGGCCTGCCCCCGAGTTGATGAACACGATGTTCGCCTCCGCGCGCCGCAGCGCAGGAAGCAGCAGTCGGGTCAGCTCCGCGGGGGCAAAGACGTTGGTCTCGAAGTGCTTCTGCCAGTCCTCGTACTGTGCGTCCTCCACGGTGTGGCGTTCGAACACGGCGGCTGCGTGCACGAGAACATCCACCCGGTCAAAGGATGCGGCCACCGAGGCAAGCGCGGCGTTGTCGCGCAGATCCACGGTGTGGGGGACCACGCCGGCGTCGCGGGCAAGCGCGGCAAGGTTCTGCTCGTTCCGGCCCAGGCCGTGCACCTCGTGGTCGGCAGAAAGATTTCGCGCGATCTCGCGGCCGATACCGCTGCTGGCACCAGTGACAATCGCGATGGGGGTGCTCATGAGTTACTCCGTCCCGCCTGCGCGAAAGCGCGCAGGTCTGTGTCGTTGAGGAATCGGGGCGGCAGCGCGCACGAGGGGGTCAGCAAGAACGGGCGCGAGCCGAGCTCCTCCCGGGTGCGGGCCACCTGGGCGGCGATCTGCGCCGTGTGTCGGCCGTCGAAGAGCTCCCGCTGCACCCCGCCGACCACGATCGGAGCCGAGGGGTGCTCGGCGATGTCCCGTAGGGAGGGGTTCTCCCGGCCGAACGAGTCCCAGTTCAGTGCCTGAATGGGCCAGTCCAGGAACCACTCGGGATGCGCGGTGTCCGTGCACGTATGCAGTATCGCTCGTCCACCGATGCTCTCCAGGAGCTGGCGGTCGTACTCGGTTGAGTACGTGTCAAAGGTGTGCTTGTCCGGGGTGATCAGCGGATTCGCGGTCCCCGTCAGCGCGTAGAAAATCCCGTCAGCACCGGCGCTGATCAGGCGCGTGGACAACTCGATGAGCGTCTGGAGCGCCGCCTGGAGAGCCCCATGGATGAGCTCCGGTGTGGTGTGCCAGAAGTCCTCGATCCCGAACGAGGCGCCGCGGCCCCACACCGGGCTCGGCGTGATCGGAAGGCCCACGGTTTGCAGCACCGTCGTCAACGGGGAGAAGATGGTGAAGTACAGCGGAGTCTCAGGCAACCCTGCCCGCAGTTCGCGCACCACAGCCTCCTGCTCGGAGATGACCTCCGGGTGAGTGGGGGATGAGAGGTCTGCGAGCTGTTCCAGACGCTGGTACGGGGTATCGATCAGGCGCGGCACATCCGCCCCGAGGTAGTCGGCGGGATCGTATCGTGCCCCGTAGAGCTCAGAGAAGAGCACTCCGCGCGGATTGATCTTCACCCAATCCCACTCCCACTGCCGCGTCTGCGCGATGGTCGCCTGGGCGAAGGCGTGGGGGTCGTATTCGAGGCTCGGGTAGTGGTGCCAGGCGCTCACCGGGGGGTGGCCGTGGCCCGGGTTCGTGAGAGATTCGGGCAATGGACTCGCCAGCTGGGATGTCATATCGTCTCCTGTTCTCCGAAGATTTTCCCTGCGGGGAACGGCCGGGCCAACTCCGTGCGACATCTGGCGCAACACTTCGCGCACCTCGTGCGGAACCTCAGTCACCAGGGGAAGCAGTTAGCCCTCGGCCAGACTGCGGACGATGCGATCCGTCTCGATGAGCATCGTCGGGTCGCTCCCCGGTATGGGGCTGATCATCGTGTCCCCCAGGAAATCCTCCAGGGGGATGCCCGCCAGCCACAGCCTCGCGTTTGCGGTGCCATCGGAACGTATCGCCCGCCCGGTGGGGATGTCGACGGTGAACGCGTGGCCTGGGGTGCCGTCGCCGTGCTGGAACACCGTGGCCGAGCCAGTGCCGACGAGATCGCGCACGAAGGGGTCCGTACTCGCGGAGGGGTCCGGCTGGTGCATCCATGCCTCGACGAGGTACCGGCTGCACACGGGAGCGTCGATCTGCGCGGTTTGGACCTGGTACCCGTCGGGCCCCGCGGTAACGGTGGGCTGGCCGCCGAGGAACGAGACGACCCCGGCCTCGATGAGTGCGAGCAATTCCCGAGTGCGCCGGGCAGGTGGACCCGAACCGATCATCCCGCCGAAACGAATGAGGCTACGGTAGCTGCCCTGGTGTGAGGTGGCGGTGAGGCGCCCGCCTCGGGCGAGCAGGTGAGCGAGCCTGCGGGCCGCGCTGAACTCCCACAGGGCGACCCGGCGGATGCTGTCCGCACCCTTGTCCGCCTCGCGCAGGTCCTCGTCGATGGCCTGCGCCAGGACACCGGTGAGCTGGGCCACTGGTGTCGGCTCCGTTGGATGTCCGGGTTCCCCAGAACGCCGGTTCAGGTGCATACGCAGCGGGTCCATGATCTTGAGCGGCAACGCGTCGGCGATACCGGGCACGGTTTCCGCCAGTGCCGCGTGGAGCGCACCGAGGGTGCCCTCCGTGTGGTCGATCACCTGCACAATCTCGTCGAGGGGGGCATTCGCGGCCCCCGGATCGTGCCGGATCAGCTCCCGGATCGCCGCCTCAGCGGCATCACGGACAACCTCAGGCCAGAACTCGCTGTCCAGGTCGATGCTGCCGGGCAGCTGGCGCTCCCGGTCCAGTCGTTTAAAGGCGCGACGTGTGCGCGGCAGTGCTCCCGGCGGTTGCAACCCGCCGTAGACGCTCTTCGGGAAGTACGGGTATCCCCGCCAGGAGGTGGCCAGGATGTGCGGCTCGCGTCCGCTGGGGGTGTACCGGAGGCGGTGCGGCCGCTCTGGATCCTCCTGGTACGCCCCGCCACGGCCCAGGGTCAGCAGCGTGATCGCATCGAAGAACCCCATCCCCAGCCCGCGCACAATCACAGTCTCGCCCGCGGGCAGCTCGGAGAGGTCCTGGTCGATGGGGTTCGCGGGGGCGACCCAGTGCAGGGCATGGGTGTGCGCGGCCTCGAGACCGGAGGCATCCTGCTGGTGGGGGAACGAATCCAGCCAGCCCAGAGCCGCAACTGTCGCATCCACGCGCAGCACCGCTCCGGAGCGCAGCACGACCTCGTCCTGGTCCTGGCCGGGTCGGAAGCCCACAGCCCGATCCGAGTGTTCGATCACGGTGACGCGGGCAGGAAGCGTGTCCCGCGCCACGCGGTACACCCAGCGCAGGTACTGGCCGAACAGAGCCCGGCTGGGATGCGAGTCGGGTCTCAGCTGCGCGAGCTCCGCGCGCCACGGCGCGATCGTTTCCGCTGTCGGCGGATACTTTGCAAAAAGTTCAACATGCTCGCGGGGGAACGCCCGCGCATCCCAGCTGGCGGGGTAGGTGGTGCTGAGAATGCCCCACTCGTAGAGGGTCGGTCCGGCGCGAACCGGGGACTGGACGCTACTGCCCTCCTCCGGGAACAGGGTCACGGCGCCGGCGAGGGTGTTCATGCACAGCAGCGGGGTCTGATCGGTGCGCCATATGCGACCGGCGCCCAGCTCGCTGTCGTCCACAAGGTGAACGGTGAGGGCGGGCCTGCTGGGGTCGGCTGCCCAGACGGCTCCGATTCGCTCCAGCAGGGAGATTCCGCGCGGCCCTGCCCCGACGATAGTGAGCTGCCTCGTACCTGTGCTTTGTGTACCAACCATCGTCCAGCGATCCTAGCCCGGGGAACGCCCCGCGGAGGAGTCGCGTGACTTTGTGTTTCACCCTTTGCGTGCATTTCGCCTCCCGGCACGTAGTGTGGGACTCGCAGCAGACAGTGCGGAAGGACAATGACCGTGACCGAAACTTCCTGGGACCTCATCGATCAGCTCGCTGGCGTGGATGCACAGCATCCGCTCGCCGCCCTGCGCCGGCATCGGAGCGTGGCGGTCGCCAATGCGCAGGAGAGCTTCCGGGCGCTGTTCGAACCGGATGACTCCACACACCTGGGGCTCGCCGATCGTTACGCCGTTGCGGTACTGGTCGCCGGGTTACACGATTTCACGACCGCGGAGAGCTTCTACCGGGACCTGCTCTCCGACGCGGCCACTCCGGAGGTCGTGAATGTGGTCGCTGCGATCGCGCGGCGCAATGTGATTGCGGGGCCAGCGGGCACCTACCGCGAGCCCGGCCTGTCCGGAGAATCCCGCCCGGTTCCGGGCCTGCGGGTGACGGAACAGGAGCGTGAGACGCTCGGAGCCCGCCTGGTGGTCGCGCTCGCCTGGGCGCAGTTACTCGTCGTGCACCCCCGGGACTCGCGTCCTGAGGTGATCGCTGCCCTCCTCGATGAGGGCTGGGATGAGGATGGTCTGGTCAGCCTGGCCCAGCTGGTCTCGTTCCTGGCTTTCCAGTTGCGGGTTGCCTGGGGCGTGGGCACCCTCGCGGGCACGGTGGAGTCCGTGGAGAGCACCCCCGTGCCGATTGACCCGGAGGCGGAGGAGGTCGTGTTGCACGGGGTGTCCCCGCGCGTGCGCACGTACCCGACGCTCGCCCGACCGGACACGTTCGTGCGTCACGACCTGGGCTGGGTGCCGTGGATCGCGCCCCTGAGCGAGGAAGACCTCACCGCGCGACACCGCGAGGCGCTCGTCGAACCCATCCGGGCGAAGAACCCGTACTTCCGCCTGCTGGTGCGCGACCCGGATGCCCTGGAAGCACGCACGCTGACAGACAACGACATTTTCTTCAACACCACGGACGGCATCGGGCGCGCAGAACGCGAGCTAGCGGCCACCGTGACCTCTCGGGTGAATGGCTGCGTGTACTGCGCGTCGGTGCACTCCCAGCGGGCAGCCGATGAGTCTGGGCGGGGAGAAAACGTGGATGCGCTGCTGCGTGACGGGTGGCGCGCCGACCTGGGTGACGCGGTGTGGAACGCGATTGCGCGAGCATCCCGCGACCTCACGGGTACGCCGCTGCGCTTCACGGCGGACGCTGTCGAGCAGCTTCGGGGTGCTGGCCTGAGCGATCTTGACATCCTGGATATCGTGAATGGGGCGGCGTTCTTCAATTGGGCGAATCGGCTGATGCTTGGACTGGGGGAGCCTCAGGTGCCGAGGCGTTTCCTGACGGGCTCCTCGATCGGTTAGGAACACGGGTGTGCCGCCCGCGTGTGGACGCGAGGGGGTAACGGCGCGGCTCGTGGGAGCGTCACCGGGGAAACTTCCGGGTGGTTTCCTCTAATATTCACCTGATGGATACAGCGGCAGTGGTGGACGATTCGGGACTTGGCCTGGTTGCCCAGTGGGCGATATCTCTCATGGAGTTCCTCCGGGAACCGGGAGCAGGTGTCGCGATCGCCCTGGAGAACCTTTTCCCCCCGATCCCGAGTGAGGTGATCCTGCCGCTGGCGGGTTTCGTGGCTAGCCAGGGCACGCTAAACATCTGGCTGACGATTCTGTGGACCACGCTGGGGTCGATTGTCGGGGCGATGGCACTGTACGGCCTGGGCGCCTGGCTCGGCCTGCCCCGGTTGCGTGCGATCGCCGATCGCTTGCCCGGGATGCGCGTCGAACACATCGACCGGACCGTCGACTGGTTCGAGCGCAACGGCGGCAAGGCCGTGTTCTTGGGGCGTTTCCTCCCGCTTTTCCGCAGCCTGATCTCGATTCCTGCAGGCATCGTGCGCATGAGCATCCCACTTTTCTTGATGTTGACGGCGGCCGGCAGCCTGATCTGGAACACGATCTTCATTGTTGCTGGCTATGTGCTGGGGGAGCAGTGGAAACTCGTCGAGGAGTACGCGGGCTGGCTGGATGTGGTGCTCATCGGTGTGCTGTGTGTATGGATCGTCTGGTTCCTCTCCCGCCGAGCCGCCGCGCTGTGGCAGCTGGCCCGCCGTAGCGGCAGACTGTGGGTCGCGGAGCGCCGGCGGGCTCTTTCCCCAGTACGCGCCTGGCGGCGTAGGCACCCAGCCTGGTCCAGGGGTTTGGGCGTCCTCGGTGGGGTCGCGTGTGTGGCTGCCGGAGGTGTTCTCCTCGCCCGGCCGCTCACCGCCACGGTGGTGGCGACGGTGTGCGTGGGTGTGTTCGGGGTTCTGTGGGCCGTGCTCTACGCGGCTGGCGCGTTGTCCCGTGGTGACCACGAACGGTTGGGGCGCCGCTGGCAGCGGGTTGTCCTGCGGGTGGCCGTGATCACCCTGGGCGTGGTGATTGCCGCGCTCGTCGCGGTGTTCTTCGAGGGCGCAACGGCCGTGCTGCCGCGTGTCACGGCCGTCCTGTGTGCGTCCGCGATGGTTGTGTGGGCGTCCTGGTCGTGGATGCGCCGGGTCGAGGTACTGCGCGTCGTGGTGCGAATGCTGTGGGCCACTTCGGCTATCGTGATTGGTTTGCTGCTGTGGTGGTGGCCTGACCTCGGGGTGATCGTTTTCGGGTGGTGCGTGGCGCTGGGGTTGATCGCTGTGGGCATGTGGGACCTGTGGCGTATCGTTCGGGCTCGGCCGGCTGCACGCACGTACCCGCGCAGGAGGTGATTCGCCTCGGCCGGGTGTGTGCAGGGATTCTGGCCACCCTCATTCTGGTTGTGGGGGCAGCAGGCGGGCTGTGGGCGAGCGTATCGCTGTCCTCGGGTCAGGCCGAAATCTCCGACTTCTACTCCTGGCAGGGGGAGATCCCCCGTGAACCCGGTACGCTCCTGCGCTCGACAGCCTATGACGGACAGACCCCCGAGGGGTCGACGGCGTACCTCATCTTGTACTCAACCACCTACTCGGATGGCTCCGCGGCCGTGGCCAGCGCTGTGGTTGCGGTGCCGGATGATCCCGCTGAGGTGGCCACCGCCGTCGCCTGGCAGCATGGAACGACCGGAGTCACCCAGGGCTGCGCGCCGAGCCTGACCGTGGACGCCTTGACGGAGGATTCCATTCCAGGGATCGGGGAGATAGTGTCCCGCGGATGGGCGGTGGTCGCGACGGACTATCCGGGTCAGGGGACATCGGGGAAGTACCCGTACCTCGTCGGAGAGGGGGAGGGCCGGGCAACCCTGGATGGCGTGCGCGCCGCGGAGGAACTCCTGGCAGAGGACTTCGCGCAGGTGATGCTCTGGGGACATTCGCAGGGCGGTCACGCGAC
>DGEZ01000104.1 GCA_002391425.1 Micrococcales bacterium UBA3913
AGATGTGTATAAGAGACAGCTTCAGCACCGCAAGGTGCGGGACAACATCATCAGCGCGATCTCCCTGGTCGTTGGCGTTGCCGCTGTGGGGATACTCACCTCCACCTACTACCTCGCGGGACCGGGGAGCAGTAGCGCCGCATCCAGTTCTGCTGCTGCCTCCTCCGCAGCCGCCTCCTCCTCAACGGGGGCAAACTCGGGGGATGTTCCCGACTCCTCTCTGTCCGAGGACCGCACCTGGACCGGCTCGATGCTCGTCAATGGGCAAACCGTCGACTTCACTCTTGATGGCGCGGCTGCGCCACAGGCGGTGGCGTCATTCATTTCCCTGGCGGAAGAGGGATTCTACGAGGGACTGACCTGTCATCGCCTCGTCGACCAGGACGACTTCCACATTCTCCAGTGCGGTGATCCCGAGGGGGATGGAACCGGCGGGCCCGGATACTCCTACGGACCAATCGAAAACGCTCCCGACGATGAGCAGTACTCCTCCGGCGTGATAGCAATGGCGCGTACCTCAGATAACGCATACAGCCAAGGCAGCCAGTTCTTCATCGTATTTGGCGATTCGACGATTCCCGACGACAGTGTCGGCGGCTACACCGTCATCGGGTCCATTACGTCTGGACTCGACGTCATCACAGACATCGCGGCCGAGGGCGTGGCAGACGGAACGGACTCGACTCCGGCCGAGACCGTCACCCTGTCCGATATCACCGTAGAATAGGCTCTGTCCCCGCACCCTCTGAGATGGATGAATCGTGAGCACTGAACACAAGACCCCCTTTGGGCGTGCAGATGAAGACGGAAACGTCTACGTGCTGCGCAAAGGAGAGGACGTCTACGTCGGCCAGTATCCGGGCGCATCCCCGGAGGAGGCGTATGCGTACTTCGCACGCAAGTTTGCTGATATCGAGGCCCAGGTAACGCTCCTGCAACAACGGGTTAACCGAGGAGCACCCGCCAGTGCTGTTGCCGGTGCGGTGAAGCATCTGGCCGCATCCCTCGAAGAGAGTACCGGCGTCGGAGACTACGCTGCGCTCGAATCACGCCTCGCTGAGATCCAGGGCAAGGTCGCCGCCCTCCAGGAAAAGCAGCATGAGGCAGCGCAGGAGGCTATTGCCCAGGCCGTTTCCGAGCGGGAGGAAATCGTCAAGCGCATCGAATCGCTCGCAGCCCAGGAGCCGGGAACCCTGCAGTGGAAGAGCGTCACCCCCGCGATTGCACAGTTGTTTGACGAGTGGAAGGCACATCAGCAGAGCTCCCCCCGGATTCCGAAGTCCACAGCTGACCAATTGTGGTCGCGATTCCGTACGGCTCGCTCACATCTGGAGGCGGAGCGACGGAAATTCTTCGCACGCCTCGATGAGCAGCACAGGGCCGCAAAGGAGCAGAAGCAGGCGCTCATTGCTCGGGCACAGAAGCTCGATCCTGATGACCGGGAGGCGATTTCCCAGTACCGGCGGTTGCTGGATGAGTGGAAAGCCGCAGGACGCGTTGGGGGTAAGGCCGACGACGCCCTCTGGGCGCAGTTCAAGGCTGCTGGGGATGCGCTATACGCCGTCAAGAAGGAACAGGTCGCCCGGGAAAACGTCGAGTACGACGCAAACCTCCGCGCGAAGCAGGAGCTTCTGACCGAGGCCGAGGCCCTCCTGCCGGTGGACGATGTCGACGCGGCTCGGAAGTCCCTCACGTCCATTCAGGAACGTTGGGATGCGATCGGCCGAGTTCCTCGCGACGCGGTTCGTTCGATCGAGGACCGTCTGCGTCGGGTCGAACGCACGGTGAAGTCCGCGGAGAATGCGAAGTGGAAGGCAGAAGACCCCGAAGCCAAGGAACGGACGAACAGTATCGTGTCCCAGCTTCGCGAATCGTTGGAGCAGATGCACAGCGATCTCGCGGTAGCGCAGCAGGCCGGGGATGCCCGGAAAGTCCGCGAGTTGACCGAGGCGATTGAGACACGCACCCAGTGGCTTCGTGCCGTCGACCACTGAGCACAGTTTTCCACATAAGGTATATACGCTCTTTTCCCCTCGCCGCACGGCAGGCACGATGATCGCATGTCACGCGTACCTGATGTGCTTACCACGGAACACTTCGCCGACGCAGAGCTCCAGGTCCTCGCCCGCGACGGTTTCGTGCGGCGGGTGGGACGCTGGTACTGCCCCGCGTATCTGCCGGACTCTCCGAAACTTCGTGCCCAGACCATATATGAGGACTTCTCCACGGATGTGATCGCAGATACATTTACCGCGGCGTGGGTGTACCGCTGTAACCCACGGTTGCCAGATCCACTCACCGGCCTCATCGCCCCGGGTGCGCGTCCCTCGCGAGCACGCAGGCGCGGTCGCGTGCGCAACGCCCGCATCGATCCCCACGATTACGCACGACTGGGCGGGCTCGCGATAACGACACCCGCACGCACGCTGATAGACCTGGGACGTGCAGTTCCGCAGCGAGGAGAGCCCGGGTACGTCCTGCGTGAGCTCTACCGGAGCA
Source organism: Micrococcales bacterium UBA3913 (assembly GCA_002391425.1). Lineage (GTDB taxonomy): Bacteria > Actinomycetota > Actinomycetes > Actinomycetales > Microbacteriaceae > UBA3913. The sequence continues at coordinate 2,500 of DGEZ01000104.1, forward strand.
AGCTCATCGGGTCCGCCCTGGCTGTCACATTCCGCCTCAACCCCGTGCAGTTAGCCCAGGGACTGCTCCACCTGCACAACGTCCCCCATGCGAAACGGGCTTTGGCCTACCTGGAAGACATCGTCAGAATAATGCGCAGCATAGAGGCATACTCTCATGCCGAAAAGCTGGCCGGACTGCACGCGCAACTGGCGAACATCCCGGACAGGCCACTGACCGGACCGTGACGACACGTCCACTCAGGTCGTACTGACGCGATACACGTCGTAGACGGCATCGATGCGCCGCACCGCGTTGAGGAGACGGTCGAGGTGGACAGTGTCCCCCATTTCGAACACGAACCGCGAGATAGCCAGCCGTTGCGATGAGGTAGATACCTGCGCGGAGAGGATATTCACGTGGTGCTCCGACAATACCCGAGTGACATCGGAGAGCAGACCGGAACGGTCGAGCGCCTCCACCTGGATCTGGACGAGGAAGAGTCCGGTCGAACTGTGCGTCCAGGACACATCGATGAACCGCTCCGGCTCGTTGCGCAGCGCAGCAACATTTTTGCAGCTAGCCCGATGCACAGACACACCGGACCCGCGCGTGATGAACCCGACGATGTCGTCCCCAGGTACAGGTGTGCAACATTTGGCGAGTTTCACCATCACGTCGTCGGCACCCTGCACGAGCACACCAGGATTCCCCCCGCGCAGTGGTGCCGTCACTGTTCTATCCGGAATGATGTCCGTTATCGTTTCGACATCGTCGTCGTCCTCGCTGATTTGCTCCAGCAACTTCTCGATCACGGACTGGGTCGATACATGCCCCTGCCCGATCCCCGCATAAAGCGCCGACACGTCCTCATAGCGCATCTCCAAAGCGAGGCTGGACAACGTGTCTGTACTCATCAAGCGTTGTAGCGGCAGACTCTGTTTCCGGATGGCACGCACCAGGGAGTCCTTGCCTTGCTCGATCGCCTCATCACGACGTTCTTTCGAAAACCACTGCCGGATTTTCGCGCGTGCACGGGGACTCTTGACGAACTGCAGCCAATCTTTACTCGGCGCGGCATCCGGAGACTTCGAGGTGAAAATTTCCACGGTGTCCCCGCTGGTGAGCTCCGTGTCCAACGGGACCAGGCGCCCGTTCACCTTCGCCCCCATCGCCCGGTGCCCGATCTCGGTGTGCACCGCGTACGCCAAGTCAATGGGGGTCGAACCCGCAGGAAGCCCGATGACCTTCCCCTGGGGCGTGAAGACGTAAACCTCCTTCGCCCCAATCTCGAAGCGCAGCGAATCCAGAAATTCCCCGGGGTCTGAAGTATCGGATTGCCAGTCGCTCAGGTGCTTGAGCCAGGCCAGGTCCTCTTCGGACACCGGCTTGGCCTGAGTGGTGCTCTTATTGACGTTTTCCTTGTACTTCCAGTGCGCCGCGACACCGTACTCCGCACGATTGTGCATCTCGTATGTGCGAATCTGAATCTCGACGTGACGCCCTTCTGGTCCGATCACCGTCGTGTGTAACGACTGGTACAGGTTGAACTTCGGCATGGCGATGTAATCTTTGAACCGTCCGGGAACCGGGTTCCACCGTGCGTGGATGGACCCCAGCACCGCATAGCAATCGCGGATCGTATTCACGAGCACGCGGATACCCACGAGGTCGTGGATGTCGTCGAAGTCGCGCCCGCGCACGACCATCTTTTGGTAGATCGAGTAGTACTGCTTCGGCCGGCCCATTACGGTACCGCGAATCTTCTGGTCGTGCAGGTCCTCGGTGACGATATCAATCACCTTTTGAACGTACTCGGTGCGCTGCGGAGAACGCTCACGCACGAGCCTCTCGATTTCCTCGTAGACCTTCGGATACAGGACTTTGAAGGACAGATCCTCCAGTTCCAGCTTGATGGTGCTGATGCCCAACCGGTGTGCCAGTGGCGCGTAGATTTCGAGCGTCTCGAGAGCTTTGCGCTGCGCCTTCTCGGGCGGGACAAACCCCCAGGTTCGGGCATTGTGCAAACGATCCGCCAGCTTGATGATGAGGACGCGAATGTCTTTCGACATCGCCACCACCATCTTGCGCACGGTCTCCGCTTGCGCGCTGTCGCCATACTTCACCTTGTCGAGTTTGGTCACCCCGTCGACGAGCATGGCGATCTCGTCCCCGAAGTCGTTGCGCAGCATGTCGAGGGTGTAATCCGTGTCCTCCACGGTGTCGTGCAACAGAGCAGCGGCGAGCGTGGTACTGCCAATGCCCAGATCGGCAAGGATCTGGGCCACGGCAACAGGATGCGTGATGTAGGGGTCACCGCTCTGACGGAACTGGCCTTCATGTGCAGTAGCGGCAACTTGATATGCGCGCTCCAGCAGAGCGACATCCGCCCTCGGATTGTGCGTGCGTGCGGTCTTGATGACGTTCGCCATACCCGGATCGCTCACCTGGCGGCCGAAGAGCGCCGAGAACGCACGCCGACGTCCCGTACCGGTGACTGAGCTGTCCGCCATATGCGCCTCCCCTGCTCATAAAAGCACGTGACTGCTCCATCGTATTCCCTGCGGATTCAGCAGGGTCACGTTCAGGCCGTCTGGACTGCTGCCGCTCGGGCTTTCTCCACACGCGCAGCCTGGTCCACCACACCCTTTTCGTGCATGCGCAGCTGTGCGTACAGCGGGGATGCGAGGAAAATCGTCGAGTATGTGCCGACGATAATGCCGATCAGCAATGCGAGGGAAATATCGCGAAGCGTCCCCGCTCCCAGCATGAACGCCCCGATGAACAGGATCGACGCCACCGGAAGCACGGCCACGACCGAGGTGTTGATTGAACGCACCAATGTCTGGTTCACCGCCAAGTTCACACTCTCGACAAAGGTCAGGCGCGTGTTCTCATTCAGGTGACGAGTATTCTCACGGATCTTGTCGAAGACCACCACCGTGTCGTACAGCGAATACCCGAGAATCGTGAGGAACCCGATGACCGCTGCGGGGGTGACCTCAAATCCCGTCGCACCGTAAACTCCCGCGGTGATGATGAGGTCGTGGAACAACGCGATGAGCGCAGCTAGGGACATCTTCCAGGTCCGGAAATATAGGGCCATGACGACCCCGACGATCACCAAGAAGATCACCAGGGCACGGACTGCCTTCTCTGTCACGCTTGCCCCCCAGGATGCCTCGACAACACTGGGGGAAACCTCGGATGTTTCCACCCCATACGCCTCAGCACTGTCTCTTATACACATCT
>DGEZ01000141.1:0-2424 GCA_002391425.1 Micrococcales bacterium UBA3913
CCATCGTCGTACCAGCCCGCCGCAGGACCCGCCATCGCTCAGCCTCCATCACTGGGGTCTCAGGTCGCTTTCTCGGCTGCGCCGGATACCCGCGCGGCGCAGAAGGCCACCTTATTGACCATCGTGGTGGACTCTCGCACACACGATGTCACTAACTTTAGCGATCGCACCCCGACCAACGGCACCCCACCCGACACCGCTGCCGCATCACCGCTGCTGCCATGCCAGGTACTCGTCGTGGAAAGCCGGGTTCCCCTCCGGGTCGAGCAGGGATGCGCGCGTTCGCGAACCCTCCGAGTTGACGCGAGACTCGGGCGGAGGATAATGGGGAGGGTGTCCGCCCGCCATCGCCTGCTCGCCCTGCTCACAACCCTCATCTGGGGATGCAATTTCGTCGCGATCGACATCGGCGTGGCGGATGTGCCACCCCTGCTGCTTGTTGCCTTGCGCTTCGTGGTTGTCCTCCTGCCGGCGATCTTCTTCGTGCACAAACCCCCGGTGGCGTGGAAGTGGATCATCCTGGTGGGCCTGTTCATGTCGGTCGGACAGTTCAGCCTCCTCTACCTCTCCCTCTGGTTGGGGATGCCCGCAGGCCTTGCCTCGCTCGTGTTACAGTCCCAGGCCATCCTGACGGTCGCCATCGCCGCCCTCGCCCTGCATGAGCGCCCGACTCTCGCCCAGGTAACCGGCCTCACGGTCGGCATCGTCGGGCTGTTCGTCGTCGGGGTGGGGCGAGATGCGGCCACCCCTGCCTTCGCGTTCATCGTCACCCTTGCCGCCGCGCTCTCGTGGGCGATCGGCAACATCGTGTCCCGTATGGCGGGATCCGCATCCGGACTGTCCATGACCGTATGGTCGGCACTCGTCGTGCCCATCCCGCTCTTCCTCCTCTCCCTGCTCGTGGATGGCCCATCCCTGGTCTTCTCGACCCTCACACATCTGACCCTCGCCGCTCTCCTGTCGACCGCATATACGGCCTATCTGGCGTCGCTGGTCGGGTACAGCATCTGGAATTCGCTGCTCGCACGCTACCCGGCAGGGGCGGTGACGCCGTTCTCGCTGCTGATCCCCGTGTTCGGGATGGCGGCGGCATGGTTATTGCTCGGCGAGCAGCCGAACACCTGGGAGGTTATCGGCGGCGTCATCCTGCTGCTCGGCGTCGCGATCACGACTGGGCTGTTGGGGTCGCCGCGGCGTTCCCGGGTGAAGTAGCTCCCCCACCGACGGGAGTCTGGCACGACAGCCGGGATGCCCACGGCACCCTTAGCTACACTCCTGTCCGGAGGAGACGACGCGTATGGCGCTCGACACGGAGCGCGCCGATTCGTGTGGATCCACTCGTGCCATCACGAAGCCCGCAACGACAAGAGCTGTGACGATATCAGCGTCCAGCTCGTCGCGGGCGCCCTTGGGCTGATCTCTGCGCATAGCAGCCAACCCCCGCTCGAAGGCCGAGTGCAATTCGGCCCTGTATCCGGTGATGATGTCCTGGATGCGCCCGTCTCCCGCAAGAGATGTACTCGCCGTATTGATGAGCAGGCAGCCGTACGACGCGGGCATGGATTGCGGGTTCTCAAACGTGTCCCGCAGCCCGGTGAGGTAGGCCAGCAGTGCCTCCGGCGCGACGATCGGGGCCTGAAGGGGCGCGAGGCGGGGACGGATGAGCTCATCCAGGTAACTTTGCACGGCCGCATCGAACAGCCCCCTCTTCGATCCGAAGGTGTTGTAGATACTTGACCGGCTCAGCCCTGTCTCCTGCTCGAGGTCGGGGATCGATGCTCCTTCATATCCGGCGCGCCAGAAGACCGTCCGTGCTGCGCGAATGACCGCGACACGATCGAAAGCCTGCGTGCGAGCCATAATCGCGCCCTCCCGTCTCTGTCACATCCCGCACAGTATATAGTGGAAGAGTTATTACAGAATGGCAACAGCCGAGTGAGGAGAACGCATCATGGTCATCACAGGGCTCGTGCTGGCCGGGCTGGCCGCGCTGATTCATGTCTACATCTTCTTCTTGGAGTCCGTTGCGTGGACAAGTCCGACGGCGCGCGCAACGTTTGGCACCACAGCGGAGGAAGCAGAGGCGACGAAGAGCCTCGCTTTCAACCAAGGCTTCTACAACCTATTCCTCGCGATCGCTGTCGCCGCTGGCATTGTTTTCGCCGCCACCGGAGAAACTGAGATCGGGGCAACGCTGGTTTTCGTCGGCGCAGGCTCCATGGCAGCCGCAGCTCTTGTGCTGTTCATCTCAAGCCCCGACAAGCGAGGAGCCGCACTGAAACAGGGCGTGCTACCGCTCCTCGGGATCGTCGCTCTCGCTATCGGTCTCATCCTCTGATGTCTCACGCATCATCCGTCCATCAGATTGCCGGAGGGCTGGGGAATTTACCATTTGTGGAGCATAGGGGAGTCGAACCCCTGACC
>DGEZ01000141.1:2564-5813 GCA_002391425.1 Micrococcales bacterium UBA3913
GGGGAGTCGAACCCCTGACCTCTTCATTGCGAACGAAGCGCTCTACCAACTGAGCTAATGCCCCGAAAACACCCGATCACTGCATCTCGTTTTCACAACTGCGGTGTTCGCGGTGCTCACAGACTAAGGAAGATTACCACCAAACTGCGGCCGAACGCCAACGGGGCGCCCGCACTAGCTTGCACTACGCCGACGGCGTAACACCTCGTCCAGCTGAGCAGCCGACTCCGCCGCCGCATCGGCCGACTCTTTATCCAGCTCCAAAAGCCACCCGAAGTCTTCCTCGCGCGCGGTCTCAATCGGCGCCACATCGCTGGACTCCTCCGCAGCCCGCAAGGCGGCAACGGCCTCCTCCGCAGCGTCACGCAGCTCCTGCTCGATGTCAGCCGAGATCGGCGGTTCCTCAGCGGCCTCGACATGAGCTTCCTCAGCGGCCTCGGCCCCAGTACTGGCTCCTCCGGCCGCCTCGATACCAGCGCCACTCCCCGCGAGGGCACCAACCGCTGTCCCTGCGTCCTCACTGCTGTCCGCTTCGGCCACCACCTGAGCAGCGTCGCGCTCGTCGTTGCCCGCGGAGGCGACCGCGGCGGCCTCCGCCTGCGCTGCCGCCCACACCTGTTCCCGCGTCATCGCCAAGGGTTGCGGCAGTGGATGCGGGGTCCACGGCCGGGCTACCTCAGGCTCCGCCCGGTTCGGTGCAGTTGCCCCCGCGGCGGCCCGCACGGATCCTTCTTCCTCCTCCGCATCCACGATCACAACACCGGGATGCGCGACGGGACGCCGGACAGGATGCGCCTGCGCTCGGGCGACGCGTGCCAACGCATTCAGCATGGAGATCGCCACCAGCACCAGCGCGACACCTCCAGCGAGCACCCACCACGCCGCGATAGTGCGCGGCGCGAGAACCACCCCGGCGAGGAACGCCACCAGGCCTCCCGCAAGCACAGCAGTCGACGCGAGCCGGCCGCGGCGCCGAGCCGCGGCCCGGAATTCGGGAGTTTGGCGCAGCGCGTTTCGTTGTTTGTGAGCATCCGCCCGAATTCGAGCCGCCTCCACCTCTGCAGACAATCTCGCCACCTCCCTCTCCTGCGCGGCGCGCACGCGTTCCACCCGAAGCTTCTCTTCGGTGATCGCGTGAGCCTTCTGCCGCTCCATGCGTACGGTCAGTTTTTTCTGACGTTTAGCTTCTCGGGCCAGCTCCGCCACCCGTCGCGCGTTCAGCTCGGCCTCCACCAGGTCGGCACCCTCCCCTGCGGTTCCCGACATGACCCGCAGCGCCTGCTGCATACGCGTGACCTGACGCTCTGTCGCCATGTAGCGACGCCTCTGCATCCACGAGGGAACCAAGTAGAGCAGCCACAGCACGGCGACGACCGCGACGAGTGCGCCGCCGCTGAACTGATCGAAGCCATCCATGCACACCACGCTACGAGGCAAACCGTGTTGATGGCCCCATTCCACGCCGTGTTCAGCACAACCCACACCCGATGGCGTAGGCGATTACCGATCCTTAGAGCAGGGAAGCCGCCCAATCGGGGATCACGCACGCATCTGCGGGCACGCGCCCCTCGACGTAGCGGCGCAACACCCCGCCTGCAACATCGGTGGACAGCAGCGCAAACTCATAGTGATTTGCCCACCTGCCGGCGATGTGCAGGAACCCCCGGTGCGCCCCTTCGAAACGGAACCCCAACTTGTCCACCACACGGAGGCTGGCCGCGTTCTCCGGCCTGATACATATCTCAACCCGGTGCAGCCCACACTCCCGGAACATATAGTCCGTCGCCAGCGCGACAGCCGTCGGGGTAATCGACCGTCCCGCGAACTCCTGCGCGATCCAGTACCCCACCATTGCCGAGGAAATAGACCCACGTTGGATGGAACTCACATTCAACTGCCCAACCAGGCGCCCCTCGAACTCCATGACGAGGGGGATGCCCAGCCCCTGCCGCATCTGAGAGAGCAGGATGCGGATACCACCGCGGATGTCCACCGGAACCCCCGGTGAAGGCAGCGAGGCCTCCCAGGGGGCCAGCCACGAGCGGTTCGCGGCGGTCACCGCCTGCAGATCACGCCAGTCCCGGACACGAATAGGGCGCAGTCCAACCGGGCCGTAGCTCAGGGGCAGGGGCATGTGGGGTCATCGCCTAAAGTGTTGTCGAGAATTCCTTCAGCCAGCTGACAAAATCAGGTCCGAGGTCTTTGCGCTGCGAGGCGATCTGGACGACTGCCTTCAGATAGTCCAGGCGGTCGCCGGTATCGAACCGCTTGCCACGGAACACCACCCCGTATACGCCGCCAGCGATATTCCCCTTGGCGAGGACCTGGAGAGCATCGGTCAGCTGGATTTCGCCACCGCGCCCCGGCTCCGTATGCTGCAGCACCGGGAAGATATCGGGCTGTAACACGTACCGGCCGATCACGGCGTAGTTGCTCGGGGCTTCGTCCTTCGGAGGCTTTTCCACGAGGCCCTTGACGCGGACGATGTCGTCCTCATCCGTGGGTTCCACATCGGCGACGCCGTACATGGACACATGCTCCGGGTCGACCTCCATGAGCGCGATGATGCTCGCCTGACGTTGCACCTGCTGCGCGAGCATCCGCTTGAGCAGGCCCTCGCCTTCGCCGATGATGTCGTCGCCGAGCAAAACGGCGAACGGTTCGTCCCCGACGTGCTGCCAGGCACGTAGCACCGCGTGGCCGAGGCCCAGCGGGTTTCCCTGGCGCACGTAGTGGATGTCTGCGAGGTTCGACGCATGCTCCACCGCATCCAGTCGCGCAAAATCTCCCTTCTGCAGGAGGATGTTCTCGACGAGAGGAACTCGATCGAAGTGGTTCTCCAGGGGGGTCTTGCTCCGACCCGTGACCATAAGGATGTTGCGCATCCCGGCATCGACCGCCTCCTCTACCACGTACTGGATGGCAGGCTTGTCCACGACGGGGAGCATCTCTTTGGGGAGAGCCTTCGTGGCGGGGAGGAAGCGCGTGCCCAGACCGGCAACGGGCAGCACCGCCTTGAACGGGTGGGCGTTCGCATCATCGTTATGTGAGGTCATGCCCACCATTATGGAACATCCCCACCCACACGTGGCAAACAGCCACTTAAGATAAGACCATGCCCTCTGACGTCTGGGACGAGAAGCGCACCCTCCGCGCACGACTTCGCCGCACCCGCGCGACGCGCTCGGACGCCACAAAAGAGAACGCTACTGAAGGCCTCACCCGCAACCTCACAGACCTCGTCTCCTC
>DGEZ01000101.1 GCA_002391425.1 Micrococcales bacterium UBA3913
GTCCGCGATCTCATACCGCGTCTGGCGGCCCTCCGGCTCAGCCACCACGATCCCGCAATCCCGCAGACACGTCAGATGGTTCGACACGTTCGAGCGCGTCAACTCCAGATTCCGCGACAGCACCGCCGGATAGCTGGGCCCCTCCAGCAGCGTCATCAGAATCCGCGACCGTGTCGGATCGGCCATCGCCCGGCCAAGCCGGTTCATCACATCGATACGGGAAGCAACAGTCAGCATGCACTGATTATACAGTGCTTGCTGTAACATCTGGAATCTGTCGACTGCATCCAGCATGCGCTGACTGTTTAGCAAGCGATGGCCCATCAACGTTCCGGGAAACTGGAGACATGCGAACAAGCGTGGAGTGGATGGAAGGGCATCAAGTACCGCTGTATCTCGCTGCGCTTATCATCGGTGCCGCGGTCGGCCTCCTAACCCCCGCGATCGCCCACCCGGCGGGGGCGGCGATCAACCCCGTTCTCGGGTTGCTCCTGTACGCAACCTTCCTGGGGGTTCCATTCGCCATGATCGGGCAGGCGTTCCGCGATTGGCGATTCCTAACCACCGTCCTGGTCGTGAACTTCGTCCTCGTGCCCGTCGTGGTGTTCCTGCTGTCGCGGATCGTCGCCCACGACCAGGTGCTGCTGGTGGGGGTGCTGTTCGTGCTGCTCACCCCCTGCGTGGACTACGTCATCGTGTTCACCGGCATCGCCGGCGGCGCGAAGGACCAGCTGCTCGCGGCCGCGCCGCTGCTGATGCTCGCCCAGATGCTCCTGCTGCCGCTCTACCTGCTGCTGTTCGTCGGTCCCGAGTTCGTCGAGGCCATCGACCTCGCCCCGTTCATCGAGGCGTTCCTGCTGCTCATCGTCCTGCCGCTCGTCGCGGCCGGGCTCACCCAGCTCGCCGCCGTGCGCACCCGCTGGGGAGCAGCGGTACAGGAGGTCGTGCTGGGGGCGATGGTGCCGCTAATGATGCTCACCCTCGCCATCGTCGTCGCCTCCCAGATCGCCGGGGTCGGCCAGCAGCTCGGTGCGCTGTTGCTCGCCATCTCCGTCTTCGTCCTGTTCGCCGCGGTCATGGTCCCGATCGGCGCCACAGCCGGCAAAGTCGCCGGTCTGGACGTCCCGGCGCGCAGGGCGATCGTGTTCAGCGGCGCGACCCGCAACTCCCTCGTCGTCCTCCCGCTCGTCCTAGCCCTGCCCGCCACGTTCGACATCGCCCCGCTCGTCGTGGTCACGCAAACCCTCGTCGAGCTCATCGTCATGGTCGTTTTCGTCCGCCTCCTCCCACGACTCATCCCGACGCGAGCGCCGGAACCCGCCACTACATCGGCGCCCACGAACTCACGACCTCAGATACCCTGAAACGACGCCTCGACCCCTGAGCTCCCGCCTCAACCGGGTTCAGATTTCGTGAACTCACGGGGATCGCCGGTCATGCGGGCTGTGGTGTCGAACGTGGCAAGTTCAGCCGGATGCAGCTGGTGCTGGACGACGAAGGAGCGTTCCTTGATCCGCCACAGCCCTTGGCCGGTGCCCAGGCTCGGGAGGAGTTTTTGTTCGGTGCCGGTCAGCCCGAGGGCGGCAGCGGTGGCGCCGAGCTGGTCGGGTTCTTGCCGGTAGATGATCCGTGTCTCCGCATTCGCGAGCAACGAGCTGGCGAGGGCGCGCATCGCGGACCCTGAGTCGCCGACGTTGTCCAAGTCCGAGAGCTTGTGGAAGATCAGCATGTTCGCGATCCCGTAATGACGGGCAAGCCGCCACTGCGCATCCATCCGTTTCAGCAGCGCGGGGTAGGCCATGAGCCGCCAGGCTTCGTCATAGATCACCCACCGCTGCCCGCCGTTCGGGTCCAGCAGCGCCGACTCCATCCACGCACTGGAGCACGTCATCAACACCGAGATCAACGTGCTGTTCTCCGCCACCCGTGACAGATCAAGCGACACCATCGGCAGGGACGGGTCGAACCGCACCGTCGAGGGGCCATCGAACAGGCCGGCGAGGTCCCCGGCGACGAGGCGGCGTAGCGCGTGGCCGACGAGGCGGCCGTCCTCGGCGAGCCGCCCGTCCGCATTGTCGGAAGGGTCGGGCGCGAGGATGCGGTCGACCACCATCGGCAGGATTGGCACCTCAGCGGAACGAACTGCATCTTGGAGGGCGAGGTCGATTGCAGTGTGTTCCAAAGGTGACAGCACCCGATCCAGCACCGTCTCCGCCAGTGCACCGATGAGATCCCGGCGCCGTGAGGCGACTTGTGCCGCCCATTCCGCATCGGAGAGGCCGGAGGGTCGGTGTCCTTCATCGAGGGGGTTCAGACGGTTTCGGAGGCCGTGGCCGAGGACGATCGCTTTCCCGCCGACTGCTTCGGCGACGGCGGTGTGCTCGCCTTTCGGGTCACCGGGGACGTATACGCGCCGCCCGAACGGAATCGAGCGTGTGTAGAGGCTCTTCGCGAGCGAAGATTTCCCGGAGCCGACGATCCCGGCGAGGACGATGTTCGGGGCGGTGATCAGCCCGCGAGCGTAGAGGGTCCACGGGTCGTACACGAATGAGCCGCCCGAGTAGAGGTCCTGCCCGATGAATACTCCGTCGGCACCGAGGCCTCCTTCGGCGAGGAACGGGTAGGCGCCGGCGAGGGTGGCGGAGGTGTCCTGATGCTGTGGGAGGCGGAACCTCCCCGGTGTCCGCAACGCCGTAGCCCCCGCTTCACCTGCGGCGGGGAGGTAGGTGGTGGAGCGTCGTTCGGCTCGCTCGGCCTCCTGACGTGCCCGAGCGCTGGCTTGTTCGGCGTTGCGGGCGTCCTGTTCGATCCGGGTCGCGGCCTGCTGTCGGGCTTTGCGGTGTCGGCGGCGTTCCCCGGACGGGGAGATCAGCGCCGCCGTGTGCAGACGCTCCTCATCGCCGCTCACAGCGATCGCCCCCGCGACACCGGCGACGATGAATGAGACGACGCGAACGAGTCGTCCTCGTCCACCACCACAGGTGACTTCCGTGTGGCTGCTCGCCCAACCGGGTGCGATGTGATCAGTCGCGGCGGGTCGCTCTCCGGCTCGGCGACGGAGTACGTGCGGAGGAGGGAGACGTGGCCAAGGTCATGGTTGTAGGTGAGGGTGTAGGCCTCGCCGGCGGCAATCCGATCCAGCGCCCCGGTGGGGATCTGGTCGTACACGTACCCGTTCACGAGTGCGGCTTGCGTGGTCTCGTCTCCGAAGTCGTACCCGGACAGGTGCGCGATCGCCGCATCCGTGCCGTCGCGGTCGATGATCGCCAACTCGTCGGCATCGTGGCCTTGCAAGAACACCACGTTCACCCACCGTGACGACGCCGGGCGCTCAGCGGCGGGGTGCCAGGCGATGGTCCCGGAGTGCTGCGAGGCCGCATCCAAATGCGTCTCCACCCGGTCGAAGAGGAGGGAGTCCGCATGCAGCTCGTCTGCGGCCGCGATCGCTGCACGGAGCCCAGCCTGTGTGTCGCCGGTATCGGTGTGAGCGGTGCGGCTGTGGGTAATGTGCGCGGCGGCGAGTTGATGCAGCACTTGCCGCAGCGATCGCACCCCGCCCAACAGATCACCGATCACCGCATAGGTGTCCGCTGGGTTCTCGAAGGTGCGGGTGGCGTGGGCGAGGCCGCGCAGTGCGTTGTTTGCTTCCTCAGCATCGGTGAGGGGGTTATCGAACGTGGGCATCAGGTTCCTCTCCGGGATGGTCAGACGGTTCGGCACAGCGGGAGTGCGGCGGCGGTAAACGCTTGGGCCTGCTGACCCACGAGGCGGCGGGTTTCACAGGACGCTTGGATCGCGGCTTGCTCGATCGCCGCGACCGCAGTTTCGAGCTCATCCGCGCTGGGCGCGGTGACGGAGATGAGTCCGGTGTAGCGCAGCACACCGTGCCCGGCAGTGAGGTCTGCTTCCTGTTGCAGCACGTCCCCGTATTCGGCGGTTTGGGAGGCATCCTCGATCTGCCCCATTTTCTGCCGTTGCGCCGCGTCGGAGATCAGCTCGGTCCTCTTCTTCCTGATGTCCCGCGCCGCTTGGTCGGAACGGATCGGGGTGCAGATCAACGAGAAGCTGCGCTGAATTCCCGATGACAGCAGCACCGGGGAGAGGAACCCCGGATACACCTGCGAGCGCGGCCACTCGCTGATCCACAGCACCGCGTGATGTGCGGAATCCGATCGCAGCCGATCCCAGGTTTCGGTGACCGCGACCGGTCCCGCGGTCGCAAGTGATCTGCCGATGTCGCTGTGGCGTTCATGGATCGCGGCGGTGGCGGGGTCATAGGCGGCGCGGAGGATCACGGCGACCTCTGCCGGGGTGAGCCACCCGGTCACAGTCAGATCGGCTGCGCGCAATGCCGTGGTGAGGGTGGTCATCTCCTGCCGTAGGACTGCGGCGGCGCCCTTGATCCCGCCGCCGTTCGTGCGGACTTGCCGGGCTGAGGTGCGCAGGTCGAGGGCAAGGCTGATGGTGGTGGCGTGACGTTCGCCGGCGGGGCCAGCCCGGTCGATGAGCTCCCGATAGACGGTCGAGGTCCACGACCCGTCATCACGGCCGTGCCGACGCCACCACTCGACCAGCCCAGAGCTCCCGTCAGGGAGGGTACGTTCACAGATTTGGAGGCGGGCGATTCTCCCGGAGCGGCAGGTGGTGGCGAGCACTCGACCCCAGGTGGCAACTCGGCGGTCCTGCTCCCCCGGATCGAGGGGCAAGAACGCCGGAGGCGGTATCCCCACCATCCC
>DGEZ01000071.1 GCA_002391425.1 Micrococcales bacterium UBA3913
GTGAGCTTGAACACCGGGATGCCCGTGGCCTGTGCGAGAACCTCCGCGATCAGGCCCTCATCTACCTCGGCGTGTACCTGGACCTCGCCGGACTTCCACTCCTTCTCCAGGCGCAGGCGCTCCCCCAGGAGCTTCTTCTCCTCGTCCCGCAGGGACGCTGCCTTCTCGAAGTCCTGGCCCTCGATCGCGGACTCCTTCTCCACGCGCACCGCGGCGATCTTCTCATCGAACTCGCGCAACTGCGGGGGAGCGGACAGGATGGACAGGCGCAGACGCGCACCCGCCTCGTCGATCAGGTCAATCGCCTTGTCCGGAAGCTGACGGTCCTGGATGTACCGGTCGGACAGATTCACCGCAGCCACGATCGCGTCATCCGTAATAGACACCTTGTGGTGGGCCTCATACCGGTCGCGCAACCCCTTGAGGATGTTGATCGCGTGCGGGATGCTCGGCTCCTTGACGATGATCGGCTGGAACCTGCGCTCCAGGGCCGCATCCTTCTCGAAGTACTTGCGGTACTCGTCCAGCGTCGTCGCGCCGATGGTCTGCAACTCCCCACGGGCGAGCATCGGCTTGAGGATGCTGGCCGCATCGATCGCGCCCTCGGCCGCCCCGGCCCCGACAAGCGTGTGAATCTCGTCGATGAAGATGATGATGTCACCCCGGTTGCGGATCTCCTTGAGCACCTTGCGCAGCCGCTCCTCGAAATCGCCCCGATAGCGCGAACCCGCGATCAGCGCGGACAGGTCCAAGGTGTACAGCTGCTTGTCCTTGAGCGTCTCGGGAACATCCCCGGCGACAATCGCCTGGGCCAGCCCCTCCACGACCGCAGTCTTGCCGACACCCGGCTCACCGATCAGCACGGGGTTGTTCTTCGTGCGCCGAGACAGGATCTGCATGACGCGCTCGATCTCCATCTCGCGCCCGATCACCGGGTCGAGTTTCGAGTCGCGAGCAGCCTGGGTGAGGTTGCGCCCAAACTGATCGAGCACCTGCGACCCCTGCGGCTGGCTCTCTTGTGCCTGCCCTCCGACACCTGCGAGCTGCTCCTTGCCCTGGTATCCGGACACCAACTGGATGACCGTCTGGCGCACCCGGTTCAGGTCGGCGCCCAGCTTCACCAGCACCTGGGCTGCGACGCCCTCGCCCTCCCGGATCAAGCCCAGCAGGATGTGCTCGGTGCCGATGTAGTTGTGCCCCAACTGCAGCGCCTCACGCAGCGACAGTTCGAGTACCTTCTTGGCGCGGGGAGTGAACGGGATGTGCCCGGTCGGCTGCTGCTGCCCCGGCGGGATGATGTCCTCGACCTGCTGGCGCACCGCCTCCAGCGAGATGTCCATCGACTGCAGCGCCTTCGCCGCAACACCCTCACCCTCATGGATGAGGCCGAGCAGCAGATGCTCCGTGCCGATGTAATTGTGGTTGAGCATCTTGGCCTCCTCCTGCGCCAGAACGACGACGCGGCGGGCCCGATCTGTGAACCTCTCAAACATGTGCTGCCTCCTCACCCCCGACTCCGTGGGGATACGTCGATATTAACGACCACTCACCGAATTCATGCCGGTGTTCGCCCTGGGCGTGAGCGCCGGGCGCATCCAGCGGCGTGTCACGCGCCCGTCACACCCCTGGGATAGCATGGCCCACATGTTCGGAGCAGTCATCCACGGAGCCCACGACGTTCGCTATGAGTCACGCGACACCCCGGCCCTGAGCGGACCCGAGTCCGCGGTGGTGCGCGTGGTCGCCACCTGCGTGTGCGGGTCCGACCTGTGGTCGTACCGCGGCCAGCGCGAGGTGTCCAGTCCCACGCCGATCGGTCACGAGTTCATCGGCCTGGTCGACAGTGTGGGCGAGGACGTGCACCGGGTGCATCCTGGGGACCTTGTCATCGCGCCGTTCTACGGCTGCGACAACACCTGCGTCAACTGTCGTAACGGGGTGTCCACCTCATGCCTGCGCCACCACTGGTGGAACGGCACCCAGGCCGAGTACGTGGGCGTGCCCATGGCGGACGGCACCCTTGTGCCGGTTCCCGGGATGGGCGCGGATGCGGATAGCGCCATCCTGGCCGACCTGCTCACCCTCTCCGATGTGATGGGAACGGGGCTGCACGCAGCGCTGAGCGCCGGGGTCACCGCAGGCAGCACCGTGGCGGTCGTCGGCGACGGTGCGGTCGGTCTGTGCGCGATTCTCGCGAGTAGCTGGCTGGGGGCATCCCGCATCGTGGCCATGTCCCGCCACCCCGATCGGCAGCAGCTCGCCCGCGAGTTCGGGGCCACCGACGTGGTCGCGCAGCGCGGGCCCGAGGGGATCCAGGCAGTCATCGACCTATGCGGCGGAATCGGCCCGGACGCCGCCCTCGAATGCGTGGGCACCGAGGCCGCCATGACGCAGGCCCTGGGAACGGTTCGCCCCGGGGGCGTGGTCGGGTACGTGGGGGTTCCCGTCGGCGGCAGTGGGGATGGCGTGCACCTGGCGAAGATGTTCTATCGGAATGTGGGGATCCGAGGCGGAGTCGCCCCGGTGCGCGGCTACATCGAGCGTCTGCTTCCGGACGTGCTCGCCGGGAAGATCCACCCCGGCCGCGTGTTCACCGAGACACTGCCCTTGGCGCATGTGGCGGACGCCTACCGCCACATGGATGAGCGCACCGCGATCAAGGTGATGTTGCGGCCGTGACGCTCACCGCCCTGTGACACCGTCACCGCGGCTGAGGCGCGACGGATCGCCGCTACTCGGTGTCACCGATCTGGCGTGTCTGACCCGTTCGCCTGAGCCGCCCGTTCGGCGCGACGGCGACGCTCCTCGGCCTCGAGCCGTGCGTAGGCGGCGCGCTCATTGCGGTCACTGTGCAGGATCGCGCGCATGACACCCCAGAACGCCAGCCCGACGATCACCGTCGGGGTCAGCGCCCAGATCACGGGACCCCAGGTTTCCATACTCACCAGCCTAACGGCCTACTTGACCAGCGGGAACAGGATCGTCTCACGGATGCCCAGACCGGTCAAGGCCATGAGGAGGCGGTCAATGCCCATCCCCATGCCCCCCGCCGGCGGCATGCCGTACTCCATCGCGCGCAGGAAGTCCTCGTCGATGTGCATCGCCTCGTCATCCCCGGCCGCAGCCTGACGGGCCTGCTCGACGAAGCGCTCGCGCTGCACCACCGGGTCCGCCAGCTCCGAGTAGCCGGTCGCCAGCTCGAAGCCGCGAATGTACAGATCCCACTTCTCGACAACCCCGGGCTTGCTGCGGTGCTGCCGGGTCAGTGGACTCGTATCGACCGGGAAGTCGCACACGAACGTGGGCCGGTCCAAACCCGGCTTCACAAAGTGCTCCCACAGTTCCTCGACGTACTTGCCGTGGAGGGGGTGCGCGACCTCGATACCGGCGGCATCGGCGAGTGCCTTCAGCTCCTCGACGGGGGTCTCCGGCGTGATCTGTTGTCCAATGGCTTCAGACAGCGACTCGAACATCCCGATCCACGGCCAGGTCCCCGAGTAGTCATGCGTGGTGCCGTCCGCCCAGGTCACCGTCTCGCTGCCGTCGGTGCTCACCGCGCGCGCAGCATTCTGGATGAGCGTCTGGGTGAGCTCGGCGATCGTGTGATAGTCACCGTACGCCTCGTATGCCTCGAGCATCGCGAACTCGGGGGAGTGCGTGGAGTCGGCGCCCTCGTTGCGGAAGTTCCGGTTGATCTCGAAAACCCGCTCGATGCCGCCCACCAGGGCACGCTTCAGGTACAGCTCGGGGGCGATGCGCAGGTACAGGTCTACGTCGTACGCATTCATGTGGGTGACGAAGGGACGCGCGCTGGCTCCACCGTGCTGGATCTGCAGCATCGGCGTCTCCACCTCGACGAACCCGCGATCCGCGAAGGTGGCCCGCAGCGAGGACACCGCCTTCGCCCGCGTGTACACCATCTGCCGCGCCTGATCGCGCACGATCAGGTCCAGGTAGCGCTGGCGCACGCGCGTCTCCTCGGAGAGCTCCTTGTGCAGGGTGGGCAGCGGCCTCAGCGCCTTCGCGGCGATCTGCCAGTCATCCACGTACACGCTGAGTTCGCCCCGCTTCGAGGTGATCACCTCGCCGTGCACGAACAGGTGGTCACCCAGGTCCACGAACTCCTTGAACCGTGCCAGGGACTCCTCCCCCACCTCACTGAGGGAGACCATGACCTGGATGCGCGAGCCGTCACCGCTTTGCAACGCCGCAAACACGAGCTTCCCGGTGACCCGCAGGTGCACCACACGACCGGCCACACCGACGAACTCGCCCGTGTGCGTGTCGGCGGGCAGGTCCAGGAATGCGGCCCGAACGTGGGCGATCACGTCTGTGATGGGCAGGCTCACCGGGTAGGCGCCGGCCCCCTCATTGAGACGCTCCCGCTTGGCGAGGCGCACCCGGTACTGCTCATTCGCCTCGGCCACTTCCGCCGCGTCGGCGGCTGCGACCGCGTCGGCGTCTGCCGCTCCCGAACGTTCTTCAGAGGTGGTCACTGCGTCAATCTCCTGGTTCCTGGTCACGCAAAGTACAGCTTCTGGTTGTCGATCAGCCGAGTCGAGCCTACCTGGGCTGCGACGAGAAGCAGAACTTTCCCACTCGGGCGGTCATCCACCGGCAGGAATGTCTTCGGGTCGACAGCCACCAGATAGTCGAGGGTCACGGCTGGCTCCCCCATGAGCACTGACTGGGCCGCTGACAACGCGGCGGACAGCCCGAGGTGCTCGTTGTCTTCTGCTGCGCTCAGCGCCCGGTGCAGCGCGAGGGCGGCGCGGCGTTCCTCTGCGTTCAGGTATGCGTTTCTGCTGGAGAGCGCCAGGCCGTCCGAGTCGCGCACGATCTTCGCGGAGACAATTTTCACCGGGATGCTCAGGTCGCGCACCATCTGGCGCACGAGAAACAACTGCTGCGCATCCTTCTCCCCGAACACCGCACAGTCGGGCCGTACCAGAGCGAACAGTTTCGCCACGACCGTGAGGGCGCCGGGGAACAACCGCGGCCTGGCCTGCCCCTCGAACATGCGCGCAACTGGCCCGGGCTCAATATGCGTGGAAGGGGAGCCACCCGGGTACATCTGGCCGGGGGCGGGGGCGAAGACGGCGTCTGCTTTGCCCGCCAGGGCATCGAGGTCGGCCTCCAGGGTGCGCGGGTACTCGTCGAGGTCCTCGTTCGCCCCGAACTGGAGCGGGTTCACGAAGATGGACACGACCACAAAGTCGGCTTTCTTGCGGGCCTTCTTCACCAGGCTCAGATGTCCGGCGTGCAGGGCACCCATCGTGGGCACCAGTGCGATACTCGCCTGCGGACCGGCCAGTGCCCGGATGTCGGCTCCCACCGTCTCCGGGTCAGTGAACAGGACAGGACGGGCGGACACAGCAGCACCACGGGTGGCCACCGCGGTGGCCGACAGATCACTCATACATCTTCCTCGTCAGCGGTGAGCGGGGCCTGAGGCCACTGTCCGCGCGAGAGCGCATCACTCACCGATGTTTTCGCCACCGAGGCAATCACCGCGGTGGGATTCTCCACACCGATGTTACGCAGAATTCCGGTGGCCTGCTCGACGACCGCCCGGGAGAACGTCGTGACCACACCCAGGGCCTCGGCGTACGCGGCGCGGTCCTCCTCCGCGATCACAATGGGCTCGCAGCCGAGCTCTATCGCCAGGGCCTGGGCTATCGGCAGGACGGGGGCCGGACAGGTCACTGTCGCTGTCGTGTCCCGCAGGCGCTGCCGGTCGATGCTCGTGCCCGTGAACACCAGGTTGGGTCGCAACGCGATCGGGATGACCCCGCAGGCGACAGCCGACGACAACACGCCCACCCCGTACCCGGCCGCCAGGTGCATGACGATCTGGCCTGGCCGCCACAGCCCCGCAGCGCTCATCCCGTCGACGAGCACCGGCAGTGCCTCGTCGGGCACAGCCAAGACCACCAGGCTGCTGTTGGCCACGATCTGTGGAATCTCCGACACGGGCACCCCCGGCAACATCGCCTCGACACGTTCACGGTTCCGCTCGCTCGTGGTGCTCAGGCCCACGATGCGGTGCCCCGCGTCGGCGAGCGCCGCGGCCATCACCACGCCGGCGCGGCCCGCGCCGATCACGCCCACATCGAGCATCCCTGGTCTAGTCACCTCACACCTCCGGGACAGGGTGCTGACCGGACCCGTCTGATGCGGTGTCGTCCTCGGTGGGGGGAAGTTTGCAGAAGTGCTCGGCGATGAGCCCGGCGATCACCAGTGCGAGCGCGGCCAGCCCGGTGACGGCGGTACTCCAGAACCGGTCATCCGCGGTGAAAACGGGAAGGGTGAGCTGGAACACCAGGAACCCCACCGCCACACCGAACAGGAGGGCTCCGGTGAGTGAGCATGACTTGGCTAAGACGAGCACATTGGTGGCGTAGAACGGGTTGAGGGGATGCGGGTCCCCAGCCAGGCGACGCCGCACCGGCAACGCCAGCAGGATCACGAGCACGGCGAGCCCGCCGAGGACCAGGGACAGCGGCCACTGCAGGGCGACTGCTGACTGACCGGCGCGGGTGAGAGCCTGCTGGAGCCCCCAGGAGAGCACGGCGGCCACCACAGCCAGGGCGGCCAGCGTTGTCCATCGTGTCTGTTTCACTGCTGCTCCCGGAGGGTGGCCAGGAGGTCGGCGACGCGGCCCTGGCCGGGCAGCCATGCCTCGGGATCCACGGACAGCCACGGCGCGAGCACGAAGTCACGGCCCGCGGCCCGCGGGTGCGGCAGCTCCAGGTCTGGGGTGCGGATGCTCATGTGGTCGTAGTCGATGACATCGAGGTCCAGGGTGCGGGAACCCCAGCGCTGCGTGCGCACCCGACCATGGTTCTGCTCGATCTGGTGGCACACGCGCAGCACCTCTTCGGGCCCGAGCACGGTATCTATGAGCGCGACCGCGTTCAGGTAGCGCGGCTCCGCCTCATCCAGACCGTGCAGGGTCAGCGCGATCGTCTCCAGAACAGGAGAAACAGCCGTCACCCGCACTCCCGGGGTCGCGTCCAGTTCAGAGACGGCCCGGTCGATCGTACCCTCCCGGTCCCCCAGGTTGCTGCCCAAGGCGATCACCACGGGATGTACCACCACGCGCTTCACTGCTGCCGCCCCCGTTCAATCCGGACGAACACGTCTGTGAAGGGCACCCCGATGGGGGCCTGGGGCTTATGTACTGTGACGACCACGTGTGTGGCGATCGTGCGATCCAGCATTTCCCGCGCGATTGCCTCCGCGAGGGACTCGATGAGCTGGAACTGCGTCCCGGTGACGATCTGGTGCACCCACTCAGCGGCCGCCCCGTAGTCGATGGTCTGGCCGAGGTCGTCGCCGCGGGCAGCCACGGAGGTGTCGAGCATCAGGTCCACATCCACCGTAAACGTCTGCCCGTACGCGCGTTCCCAGTCCAGAACGCCGTGGTAGCCGCGGGCCGCGATCCCCCGGATGCCGATCGTGTCCATCAGCGTTCCCCTTCGGCGTCGTGCACCTGCTGCCAGACTTTCAGCGCGGCGACGGTGGATACGACGTCGTGCACCCGCACGCCCCATCCCCCGCAGCTGGCCACATGGTAGGACACCGCGGCCGTGGCCGCGTCTCTCGCCGCGAGGTCATGCTCGGACAGCCCCGTGCCTCCGGTGAGGGTGGCGAGGAAGCGTTTCCGGCTCACCCCGATCAGGACGGGGAGGCCGGAGTCCACGAACGCGTCCAGGTTGCGTAGCAGCGCCCAGTTGTGCGCTGCCGTCTTGCTGAACCCGATGCCCGGGTCGAGGATGATCCGGTCACGGCTCACCCCCGCGTCGAGGGCGGCAGCCACGCGCTCGTCGAGGTGTTGGCGTACCTCTGCCACCGGGTCCGTGTACTCGGTGGCGTCGGCCGCAGGCAGGAACCCCCTCCAGTGCATGAGCACGAGGAACGCCCCCGTTTCGGCGGCCACCGGGAGCATCTCCGGGTCGGCGAGGCCACCAGAGACGTCGTTGATGATCTTCGCTCCGGCTGCAACGCTTGCCTGCGCGGTCGAGGCATTCACCGTGTCCACACTCACGACGGCGCCGCAGTCGCTGAGCTCACGAATCACCCCAAGTACGCGCCGCTGCTCCTCGGCGGGGCTGACCCGCTGCGCACCGGGGCGGGTCGACTCGCCCCCGACGTCAATGATGTCGGCGCCCGCATCCCGGAGTTCCCTGCCATGCGCGATGGCGCGGTCCTCATCCAGCCAACGGCCGCCATCGCTGAACGAGTCTGGGGTGACGTTGAGGATTCCCATCACCTGAACGGGGGCGCTCACTGCTGCCCCCCGTCGAGTCCGGACTCCACCTGGCATAGTGCGAGCGCCTCGGCGCGTTGCTGCGGGTCGCTCAGCTCCCCGCTGGCCGAGACGGTGACCACCCGGGCATCCGGCTGTGTTCCGCCGCGTAGCGTGACGCAGGTGTGTGTGCATTCGAGTACCGCGAGCGCGCCGCGGGGTGACGCCGCCTGGGTGAGGGCAGACACGATGTCCGCGGTGAGGGTCTCCTGCACCTGGGGTCTGCTGGCGAGCACCTCGACAAGCTGGGGGATGTGGCTCAACCCGATGATGTCGGCACCCGGCAGGTAGCACACATGTGCGAGACCGGTGAACGGCAACAGGTGGTGCTCACAGATCGAGTGCACCCGGATGTTGCGCACCACCACCAGGTCGTTGTGTTCCGCCGGGAACAGCTCCCCGAGCGCATCCCGCGGGTCGGCGCCCACCCCGGCGAACAATTCCTCGCAGGCGGCGGCGACCCGCTCCGGCGTCCGTCTCAGGCCCTCCCGGTTGGGATCTTCGCCGATAGCGACGAGAAACTCGCGCACCGCGGCCTCGAGTCTGCGTCGATCTACTCCGGCCACCGTGCTCGTCTCACTCTCCGGTAGGTGCAGCTGGAGCTGCCGGCGGCTGCGCCGGCGGTTCCGAATCCGACGCATCATCCTTCGTGGTGGGAATCTGGATCGGCGGGATGTCCGAGACCGGACGCGTGGGGCTGGATAGCCACAACTGACGCGGCGCGATCTTTGTCACCCCGGCGAAGATCCGGTCCAGCTCGGGCTGGTTCAGCGTCTCCTTCTCGAGCAGCTCCTTGGCGAGCAGGTCGAGGACCTCCCGGTTCGTGTTCAGCACCTGGTACGCCTCGTCGTGAGCAGACTCGATGAACGAACGAACCTCATCGTCGACGGTGTGGGCCACCTCGTCGGAGTAGTCGCGGGTGTGCCCCATATCGCGGCCCAGGAAAACCTCGCCCTGTTCGTCGCCGAGTTTCACGGCACCCACCCGGGAGCTCATCCCGAACTCGGTGACCATGCGCCGCGCCGTCTTCGTGGCCTTCTCGATGTCGTTGGCGGCACCCGTTGTGGGATCGTGGAACACGATCTCCTCGGCGACGCGGCCCCCCATCGAGTAGGTGAGCTCGTCGAGCAGCTCGTTGCGGGTCTTCTGGAACTTGTCATCCAGCGGCAGCACCATGGTGTATCCCAGGGCACGCCCGCGCGGCAGAATCGTCACCTTCGTCACCGGGTCGGTGTAGTTCATGGATGCGGCAGCAACCGCGTGCCCGGCCTCGTGATAGGCGGTGACCAGACGCTCTCGGTCCTTCATCACGCGGGACCGCTTCTGCGGACCGGCGATGACGCGGTCGATCGCCTCGTCGAGTGCACGGTTGTCGATCAGCTGGGCGTTGGAGCGGGCCGTGAGCAGGGCCGCCTCGTTGAGCACGTTCGCCAGGTCGGCGCCGGTAAACCCGGGCGTGCGCCGCGCCACCAGATCGAGGTCCACGTTCTTGGACATCGGCTTGCCTTGGGCGTGGACCCTCAGGATCGCGGCACGACCGGCCAGGTCGGGTGCCTCCACGGCGACCTGCCTGTCAAACCGGCCCGGACGCAGCAGCGCCGGGTCGAGGATGTCCGGACGGTTCGTCGCGGCGATGAGGATCACGCTCGTGTTCGGGTCGAAGCCGTCCATCTCGACCAGGAGCTGGTTCAGCGTCTGCTCGCGCTCGTCGTGGCCACCCCCGAGGCCGGCGCCGCGGTGGCGCCCCACGGCGTCGATCTCGTCGATGAAGATGATCGCCGGGGCGGCCGCCTTGGCCTGCTCGAACAGGTCGCGCACACGGGAGGCTCCCACGCCGACGAACATTTCCACGAAGTCTGACCCCGAAATCGAGAAGAACGGCACCCCGGCCTCACCTGCGACAGCGCGGGCGAGCAGGGTCTTGCCCGTACCGGGAGGGCCGTACAGCAGCACGCCCTTGGGGATGTGCGCGCCGACGGCATGGAACTTCGCGGGCTCGCGCAGGAACTCCTTGATCTCCTGCAGCTCCTCGATCGCCTCATCCTCGCCTGCGACATCCGCGAAGGTCACCTTCGGGTGGTCCTTGGAGACGACCTTCGCCTTGGACTTGCCGAAGTTCATGACGCCACCGGCCCCGCCTTGCATGCGGCTGAGCATCCACCAGAAGAACAGGCCGATGAGCACGATCGGTAAGAACGAGTACAGCAGGGAGACCAGCAGGGTGTTCTGCTGAGCCACCTCATCGTCGTACCCGCCCTCAAGGTTCGCGTCGGTGACAGCCTCGACGATGTCGCTGCCGCGCGGAGTCGAGTAGTAGAACTGCACCAGTGAGCCGTAGGTGGCATCCGGCGACTTCAGGGTGAGGTCGACCCGCTGCTCGGTGTCGTTGATCACCGCTGATTGGACCTTGTCCTGGCTGAGGTAGGCGAGGCCCTCCTCAGTGGTCACCTGCCGGTAACCGCTCTGTCCCAGCAGGTTCAGGGCGATAATGACGAAAACAACGGCGGCGACGATCCAGATGATCGGGCCTCGGAATATTCGCTTCGCGTTCATTGGCTGTCAGGCGGTCGGCCTGGCCTTCCTCACTCGTCTCAATGGGTGCGCGGTGCTCGCGCAAGTAACACACTAGGTTACCGGACACTAGCAGGGCAGTCCTGTGAATCAGCAAATAGCGCCATGCACGCGCGCTGAATCGGTCAGCGTTCGTATACGTGGGGGGCCAGGATACCGATCCCCTGCAGATTCCGGTACTTCTCCGCGTAGTCGAGGCCGTAGCCGACGACGAACTCGTTGGGGATGTCGAACCCGACGTAGCTGACGTCGATGTCCACCTTCGCGGCCTCCGGCTTGCGCAGCATGGTGCACACCTTCAACGATGCGGGACCGCGCGAGCCCAGGTTCGCGATGAGCCAAGACAAGGTCAGCCCCGAGTCGATGATGTCCTCGACAATGAGCACATTCCTGCCGTGCAGATCGGCGTCCAGGTCTTTCAGGATTCGCACCACCCCGGAGGATTTCGTGCCCGACCCGTAGGAGGACACCGCCATCCAGTCCATCGTCACCGGCAGGTGAAGCTCCCGGGCGAGGTCCGCCATCACCATGACGGCCCCCTTGAGCACGCCGACGAGAAGCAGTTCCTGACCCTCGTAGTCTTTCTCAATCTGCCGGGCCAACTCCGCTGTGCGGGCGGCCAGCTGCTCCTTCGTGAGCAGCACCTCGGTCAGGTCGTCCGCGATGTCACTGAGCTCCATGTCTCCTCATCCGTCGATGTCACTCGGGGCGCGCAGAAAACGAATCCGCACATGCGCGCGTTCCACTTTAGTACCCGGCAGGTCGCATGCTGTCGGCGCGTTCGAGACGAGGACGAGCCGGTCGAGCTCGTCGACGTGCCGGCGGGTGAGGGATGCGCCGCTGCATTCGCGCACCGCGAGCAGGTAGATGCGGTGTCGTATCGCGGCGGGCAGCGCCGCCAGCTCGCGGCGGTCTGCGGTGATCTCCCCGGTGGCGTCGACGCGTTCGGTGACCTTCCGGTACGCCCGCTCGGCGCTCTCGGCGATGAAGTCGGCGTCCTCGGCGAGTTGGTGGGCTGATCGGCTCAGTGCGGCGGACACCCCGGGGCCGAGCTCTTTCTCCAGGTAGGGCATCACGTTGGTGCGGATGCGGGAGCGCGTGAACCGAGGGTCCGTGTTCTGCGGGTCCTGCCAGGGTGTGAGTCCTTGCGCGGCGCAGGAGGCGACCGTGTCGGACCGGGGGATGCTCAGCAGCGGGCGCAGCAGCGTCACACCGTCGCGCAGGCTCGACTCGCGCATCCCCGCCAGACTGGTGGTGCCGGAGCCGCGAACCAGGCCGAGGAGCACGCTTTCGGCCTGGTCGTCGCGGGTGTGTCCGAGCAGGATGCCCGCGGCGCCTTCCTCGCGGGCGGCCTCCACGAGCGCCCGGTACCGCTGGTCGCGGGCCGCAGCCTCCGGTCCTGCCCCGTTGCGCGGCACCTCGACGCGGCGAATCTGCGCCGGAAGCCCAAGCTTCTGCACCGCGACGGCGGCCTGATCTGCCACGGCCGCCGACCCCGGCTGCAGCCCATGATCGACGATGACGGCGATGGGGTCGATGTCTGCATGCCTGCTTACGAAGGCCGCCGCCGCGGCCAGCGCGAGAGAGTCCGGCCCTCCGGAGGTGGCTACCAGGAGTCGCCCGCGGATGCCTGCCCGCTGCAGGCATCCGGTGACGGCGGTGCGGATGCGCGCGCTGGACGGGTCGAGCCGCGATCTATGTCCCGTCATCTGGTTTCCTCTGCTCTGGGGCTTCACCCCTGAGATGCACTAACGTGGGTGTCATGTGGTGAGGTTGACACCGCTTTTCCATCTTCGCACTGCCGAGTGGCGGTAGTGCCCATCCTGAAGGAGTGAAGCTCATGGCGACATATGACGCCATCATCGAGATCCCTGCGGGTTCGCGCAACAAGTACGAGGTCGATCACGAGACGGGCCGGGTGGTGCTTGATCGCGTTCTGTTCACGAACTTCGTCTACCCGGCCGACTACGGTTTCTTCGTCGATACCCTGGGGCTTGACGGCGACCCGCTGGACGTCCTGGTCCTGCTGGAATACCCGGTGTTCCCCGGCGTGGGCGTGACGGTGCGCCCGGTGGGACTGCTGCACATGTCCGATGAGGCTGGCGGCGACGACAAGGTGATTGCTGTGCTGGATGACAAGCGCTGGGATCACATCGCGGATATCGCGGATGTTCCGCAGGAGACGCGCGACCGCATCCAGCACTTCTTCGAGCACTACAAGGACCTCGAGCCCGGCAAGTGGGTCAAGGTGGATGCGTGGGGTGACGCCGCAGAGGCGGAGGCCGAGATTCAGGCTTCGATCGCCCGTTTCCAGAACGCGAAGTAGTTTCACTTTTCGCGAGAGAGCGCAAAGGGGGTCAGCCACAGTGGCTGACCCCCTTTCTCATGCACGGCGTGCGCCTAGTTTTTACCGGCACCAGGCCTGAGCGCCGATCACCCGCTGCCCAGGCTCACGCCACGGCTGGAGAAGAACGTTACCGGGTTCACGGTGTTTGAGCTGGCACCCCAATACGAGAGCGACCATCCGCTCAGCCCCTGGTAAACGGTCAGGTGCAGGTGGCAACCGGTCGACTGTCCGGTTGCGCCCATGTCTGCGATGTACTGGCCCTTGCTGACGCTCTGTCCCTTTGACACGTACATCGCCTGCATGTGCGCATATTCGATGTAGACGCCGTTACCGTAGCTGATGACGATATCCATTGCCCCATACGGTTCGTACCCGGCATACACGACGGTGCCGCTGGAGACCGAGTAGATGGGGGTCCCGCACTTGTTGGCGATATCGCTGCCGTTGTGGAAGCCGTTCGTCGTGTAGATCCCGCGATAATCATAGCCGGAGGATATGTACCCGTAGGTGGGCGTCACCCAGGAGCCGGAGCTCGTCGGCGCGGTGGTTCCCGACGATGAGCCGGACGAGCTGGAACCTGAGGAACTGGATCCGGAGGAACTGGACCCGGAGGAACTGGAGTTGTTGGCGGCTGCAGCAGCAGCAGCAGCGGCCTCCTCTTCCTCCTTCTTCTTCTTCGCGGCGGCTTCGGCCGCAGCCTTCTTCTTGCGCGCAGCCTCTTCCTCTTTCTCCTTCTTGATGCCTTCTTCACGCTCCGCGATCAGCTCGGCGGTGGTGTCCTCCAGGCTGGCAAGTTGCTCGTAGAGCCGGTCTTCGTTCTCCTCCTGCTCCTCCAGAGCCGCCTGGGCGGTCTCTTGCGCGGCGACCGCTTGGTCGTAGAGGTCCTTCGCCTGCGCTTCGAGCTCGACCAGTTCGTCTGCTGCCACCTGAGCATCGCGTGCGAGGCTGTCGGCGAGGTTCGCGTCGCTGATCGCGTCCTGGTAGATCTGGTAATTCGTGTCGGTGATCTTGCCGAGTGCGCTGAGTTTGTACAGGAGGTCCTGAGCTTCGCTGCCTCCGAAGAGCAGCAGCTGCAGGCTCATATCTGTGCCATTCGTGCGGTACATCTGCGCGATCAGAGCTCCGGCACGTTTACGTGACTCTTCCGCCTGGGTGTTGGCGGACTCCGCTTGGGCAGAGAGTTGTTGATACTCGGTGAGCCCATCGGAATACGCGTTGAGGGCATCGTTGTACTCGGTGAGCTTCTCGTCGGCATCCGCCTGCGCAGCGAGGTAATCGTCCGTGAGTGCACTGATGAGGTTCGTAACGTTCTCGATCTCGGCCTGTTTGGCCGACTCATCCTCTTTGGCCTCTTCGATCTCATCCCACGAGGGGTACTTGCTCTCCGCGAGAGCGGGGGGCGCATAGGCGAGGATGCTGCCGACGAGCCCGACGAGGGCCCCTATCGCCAGCAGGCGTGAACGCAAGGAGGGATGCTCCACGTTTTCTTTCCTCTCGTTGCCCCGTGTCGATGGTCTCCTAGGTCGCCCCTGTTTGCGCGCATCAGAGGCGGCGTGTCCGCCAAGTCACACTTGTCACACCAGTCACTATGGTTTCACGTTTTGCCGGATAACTTCTAGCGCTGTCGAGATTTCTCTCTGACTTTGCAGTTTTGCACCTTCTCCCTTTATGCTTGATCGTCGGTACCACTGAGTTGGAGCGGATTCCGTTCCCTCCGGCACTTTGGCCCCATCGTCTAGTGGCCTAGGACACCGCCCTTTCACGGCGGTAACACGGGTTCGAATCCCGTTGGGGTCACGGACTGTGGAAGTCTGTATGTGGTGTCTGGCCCTGTAGCGCAGTTGGTTAGCGCGCCGCCCTGTCACGGCGGAGGTCGCGGGTTCAAGTCCCGTCAGGGTCGCTTCAGCAGGAAGCCCTACCGCTTCGCGGCGGCGGGGCTTTTTTCTGAACGACGGGGATGCTCCCCGTCGCGGCTCTGTAGCTCAGTTGGTAGAGCGTTCGACTGAAAATCGAGAGGTCACCGGATCGACGCCGGTCGGAGCCACCACCCAACTCCCTAGCAAAACACTAGAGAGTTTTCCTTCATACGTACGCTCTAGGCTCCGTGCACTGTAGCCCAGACTGTAGCCTAAGCTGCTGTGCAGATGCTCGCTATTCCAGGATGCTGAAGATTTGCGGGCACTTGATGCCGAAAGTTCAGCGTGAGGCTATGGAAGCCTTCGAAGCATATAGGGCTTGGCCCGGCCGGGAGGCTCCTATAGCTCACGTTCATAATTTCGATTGGGTTGGTGATGAACTGTTTGTGTGCGCGAGGGGATGAAGGGGCAACCGTTTACCCCTGTCGCCGTAACCTGTCACTGACAGTGACAGCGCGCTAAGATAGTAGCTGTAGCAACCGCTACAGCACAATTCAATAGAGATTGAGGTCCTTATGGATAAGCGGATAAAACCGCTACTCCGGGATCTTGAAGCTCAAGGATGGCGCATCCAAGCCACCAAAGATGGATGGATGTGTTACCCGCCTGATCCGCACAAGGAACAGGTGCTGATCCACAAAACGCCTAGTGACCAGAATTGGATTCATGTGGCGATTCGGCGGCTCAGGAAGAGCGGATATATCCCCAGGTAACGGGCTGGGGGGAAGATGATCTTGGCGGATGATCTTCCCCCAGAGTATCCGCTTACCGATGGGATCTCAACTGTGAGTGTGGGAGAGGAAAGGGAGAAGAGAGAAATGAAGACCTGGTTCGTAGACATTGGCTTCACGGCCGACAAGCCGATCGACGACGATGCTGCGTTCGCCCTCATGGGCGCGCTT
Source organism: Micrococcales bacterium UBA3913 (assembly GCA_002391425.1). Classification (GTDB taxonomy): domain Bacteria; phylum Actinomycetota; class Actinomycetes; order Actinomycetales; family Microbacteriaceae; genus UBA3913. The sequence goes on from DGEZ01000071.1 coordinate 16,048, forward strand.
GGCGGCGTGCCCATGAGTAGGTCATTGAGTGCAAACGGAGGGACTATCGGAGTGTTCGTTGACGCAGACACTCCGGATGAGGCGTTCAAGATTGGCTCAAAGAGAGTCCTTGACGCAACCGCGAAAACCCTCGGACCAGCGGAACTCGCATGGTTCGAGGTCACCCCGGAAGATGATGTTCTCCGAGAGAACAGCACGCCGCTGTTCCCGGAAGTAGTCGGCTATGCGGAGATTGCGGAGATGGCAGGTGTCTCCCGCCAAACGGCGCGCGGATATGCCATGTCTAAGACCTTCCCGAAGCCGATTATTGAAACCGCGCAAGGACCGCTCATGGCAAAGTCAGCTGTAGAACGTTGGCTTGAATCCCGCCCAACAAGTCGAAGAAAAAAAGCTTTGGCAACCGCATAACCACACCCACAAGAACTCAGCCCCCGGTCTCTCCGCAAGGCCGGTAACCCCAAAAGCAGTGGGGCCCGTGGCGCTAGCCGCGGGCCCCACTATATTCAGCGTGTTCTACGCAGGCTGGACGTTGGTGGCATGAAGCCCCTTGTCGCCCTGCTCCACATCAAACGAGACATGCTGCCCCTCGTCGAGAGACCTGTATCCCCTCGAAACGATCGCGCTGTGGTGTACGAATACGTCCTTCGAACCGTCATCCGGTGCGATGAACCCATAACCCTTATCGCTGTTGAACCACTTCACGACACCTGTAGCCATGATGCCTTCCCTGCCTGCTTTACGCAGACCCTTCGTGAATGAGCTACGAGTCGTGTGAAGCCTCACTCTACGGTTTTCACTGACGTTATTACCGCACACGAGACAATAAAAACGACTGACGCTGGCTTTGCCAGCACTGGCAACACTAGCACGCTCCTCGCCCGTTA
>DGEZ01000027.1:0-7827 GCA_002391425.1 Micrococcales bacterium UBA3913
AGATGTTGATAACCGGCGCGGTGAACACCACGGCGCTGCCGATCACGTAGAACAGGGTGTTGAGCGTGTAAAACCACACCCGGCGTCTCTGGCCGGTCACGATCTCCGCCTGCAGCGCATTGAAGGGGACGGTGTACAGCGAGGAGCTGACGACGTTGACGAGCAGGATGATGCCCACCCAGACCGCGTTGACCCAACTCTGCTGGGGAACGGGAACGAGCACGAGTGCCGCGGTGGAGACCGCCCACGGGATGGCAGACCACCGCAGGTAGGGGATGCGCCGGCCCCGCCGATTGTCGGAGGCGTCCGACCGGGCGGCGATGAGCGGATCTACCAGCGCATCCACCACTGCGCCGATCCCGCGCACGAGCGCGAGGGTGGCTGCCGCCGCAGGGATGAGCACAGGCAGGCTCGAGGTGGACGAGGGGATGAACACGACGAGCAGGTAGCTCGTCACGATGCCGCCGAGGAAGGCTCGGGCCAGGTCCCCGAAGCAGAAGCGGATCAGCACACTCACAGGGGCGGTATCGGAGGGGGTCGCCGTCGTGGCCGGGCCCGGACTGTGCGTCTCGGAGCCGAGCTCGTGAGAGTCGTCTGTCATGGTGTGTCGTCCTCGTGCTGCTGGGGGTGTGCGTGTCTGCGGTCCGGGCTGAGCGCGTACTGGACGGCGATCAGCTCGCGCTCGAATTTCTGGGGTTCATCGCGTGACGGAGAATGCCCGGAGTTCTCAAACCACACCGTCTGTACCCGGGGGGCCCTGAGCTCCGCCGCATACTCGGTGACGAGCGGACTTGGAGTGACCCAGTCGTGCCGACCCTGCAGGAACCACACGGGTGTGGTGAGGGTCGCTGCAGATCGTCGAAAGTCGTAGTCCGTGGCTGTTGGCCACAGGTCATGCAAGCTGCGCAGGATTCCCCAGGCGCGGGACACTCGGCTGTGCCGTCGTGGGCGGGGCTCCTGCGTCGGGCTGACCGGAGGGGTGGATGCGGTGCGGCTGTGGTGCGGGCCAAACTTGTGCAGAATGCGTCGTTGGATGGCCAGGCCCACGATCCGGGGACGGTACTGCGCGCGCTTCGGGGGCCCGACGAGGGAGAGCGCCGCCAGTGCGCCGAGCGCGTGCAGGCGGGCGCAGCTCGGAGCCGTGGTGTCGCGGAACGCGCTGCGGCAGCCCCGCCATGAGGCCTGGTAACTGAGCCGCTCCCCGTCTGGGCCGCACACGGCCTGGCCGGATCCGATATACGCGGTGATCCCCTCAGGGTGGTCCCGGACGAGGGCGACGCCAAGCTCGCTGCCCCAGGACAGACCGAGGACGTAGAGATCCTGGTCGCTGTGGTGTGCGCGGATGCGGGCGACCAGCTCGGCTGCATCGCTCTCCAAGTTGGAGAGGGTGAGCCGCGTGCACCCTCCGGCCCAGGCGCTGTCCCCGGCTCCACGCTGATCCCACGTCACGACGGTGAAGTGCTGAGCGAGCCGTGCGTGCCGGCGGAGGAACGCGTCGCCGTTGGGAAAGCCCGGGCCGCCGTGAAGGACGAGGAGGATGGGGAGCGCGGGGGCGGCCGCCAGCACCCGGATGCGCTGCCGGGCCCCGCCGAGCCGTACCCACTGCTCGATGTCGATCGCGAAGGGGGATTCCCCAGCGTGGCTCATGCGGTGAGCAGGCCCGCGTCGACGACGATCTGGGCCCCGTCGATGTAGCGGGCGCGGTCACTGGCCAGGAATAGGACGAGCTCGGCGACGTCCACGGTCTCGATCCACGGTACGGGCTGGAGGTTCCCTGCTGAGGCCTCGGCGATCTCCTCCGGGGTTTTCCCCTCCGCCTGGGCGAGCCCGTCGTTCATCTGGGTGTCGACCCCGGTGGGGTGGATGCTCACTGCCCGAATATTGTGGGGGGCGAGTTCGATGGCGATCGACTTCGTCAGCCCGATCACGCCCCACTTGGCTGCCGCGTAGTGGGAGAGCCTGCGCATCCCGCGTAGCCCGCCGATCGAAGAGTTCGTGATGATGACGCCGCCTCCGCGCGCGATCAGTGCCGGCGTGGCCGCCTTGGTGGTGTGCCACACCCCAGTGAGGTTGATGCCGATCATGTCCTGCCACTCCTGCTCGCTCAGCTCGTGGCTGTAGCCGTAGGCGCAGATACCCGCGTTGGCGAAGACGATGTCCAGTCCGCCGAATCTCTCCACCCCTGCCGACACCGCGAGGTCGAGGCTCTCCTGGTCCCGGACGTCTCCACGGGTGGGAAGGAACGCTTCGCCCAGCTCGTCGGCCAGGCGGTCGAGTTCGTCGGCACCATGGTCGAGGTATGCCGGATAGCTCAACGGCCGGTCCCGGTCGAACCCGATCACGGAGCCGCCCGCGGCGACGAGTGCCCGCGCGACGGCTCGTCCCTGGCCGCTGGCCGCACCGGTGACGAGTGCGACCTTCCCGGCGAATTCGTGCGCTCGCGGGCCTCCTGCGACCGGCTCTGCCTGCTGGGTCATTGTGCGTGTCCTCCCTCGGATGTGCTGGTTGTGGGGGTGTTTCTCCGTTGAAGCACGGGGAACGCCGAGACGGGGTCGGTGTCCCCTGTGATGAGCCCGAGAATGGCATCGTCGGGGTCCACATCGAGAACCTCGTTGACGATATTCGTTGCCACCATGATTCCGGCGAAGGCCGTGAGCAGCACGACCCCGGGCTGGCCGTATCGTTCGATGAGCGTGGTGATGAGATCGCGCTCGGCACGGCCGTCTCGGGCAACCTGGCGGCCGAACTCCGCCAGGTCCTCCTCGTCGGGGCTGAGAGGCTTCCCGTCGAGGGGTTCGCCGCGAGCCTGAAGCGCCTTTCGGAAGTACAGGGAGCAGATCACGCATTCGTTGGTCGTGGAAATCGCGTAGGAAAGCACAATGGTGCCGCGCTCGCCGATGAGGGGGATGAGCGCATCCCGCAAGGGGTACCAACTCATCAACGCATCGTAGGCGAGGGGAGCGCGCAGCAGGGTCTGCTTCATGTGGGTGAGGCCGTGCGTGGCCTGGGCATGCTCCCACCGGGTGCGCTGCTCGGGGCTCAGGGTGTCTTCTGTGACGCGATCTATGAGACTCACACACCCAGCTTAGGCAGGTGTTCACCGTGCCGCGCCCCCGGTGTTACCCCATGTGACCGGGGATGCGCGGCTCAGTGCCCGTCTGGGGCAGACGCTGGCAGCGTCGGGTCGGCCTCCGCGCTGTCGGCGCGGTAACGGTACAACGGCAGGGTAATCCGGAAGGTGGCGCCGCCTCCCGGGGTGTCATCGGCGACCACGGTTCCGTGGTGCGCTGTGATGATGGCGGCGACGATGGCCAGCCCGAGTCCCGAGCCTCCGGTGTCCCTGGTGCGGGAATTGTCCGCGCGGAAGAATCTCTGGAATATCTTGTCGCGAAGTTGCTCGGGGATCCCTTCCCCGTGGTCGCGAATCTCGACGACCACGATCCCCGCGTGGGGGTCCGCGCCGACGGCGATGTCGAGGGGGGAACCCTCGGGCGTGTACCGCAATGCGTTGACGGTGATGTTGGTGAGCACTTGGCGCAGCTTGTTCTCTTCTCCCCAGACCAGTGGCGCAACGGTCTCGGGAGAGTCGGGTGCATGCAGGGTGGGAAGTGTCGGGATCGCTGCGGTTTTCGCCGCGCGGTCGGAGCGGCGTACGATTCTGCGCAGCGATCGGGAGGTCTTCCCCGTCGTCTCGATGACGGGTTCGGGAGGTTCAGGCTGGGGCTGCTCGACGGCAGGAGGCGTCCAGTCGACGAGGCTGATTTCGCGATCGTGGTCCCGCGCCATCGCATCGAGGGCAATGTCGTGGGCAACAAGCCTCATATCCACGACTTCTGACTGCAGCGGACGGGCCTCATCGAGGCGGGCGAGGGCGAGGAGGTCTTCGACGAGGCCGGACATCCGGATCGCCTCCCGCTCGATGCGATCCATCGCCTGGGCAACATCGTCGGGCGTGCTGAGCGCTCCCATGCGGTACAGCTCGGCGTATCCGCGCACGGACACGAGCGGGGTGCGTAGTTCGTGGCTGGCGTCGGAAACGAATCGGCGCATCTGGTCGATCGTGCGGGCACGCTCGGCGAATGACGCCTCGATGCGATCGGTCATGACGTTCAGGGAGTGGTTGAGCCGGCCGATCTCGGTGTTGGTCGACGCCTCGGACAGTCGTTTCGTGTAGTCCCCGGAGGCGATCGTTTCTGCGGCGTCCTCCGCGCGGCGCAGCGGAGCGAAGAGGGACCCGGCAAGAAGCCACGCGCTGACGCCCCCCGACAGCAGCACAATGAGGCCGAATCCGATGAAGATGTTGGTGTATTGGGCCAGTGTCTTGGTGGCGGACGTGATGGGTATCCCCACGACCAGGCTCACCGAGGGGGATATCTGTACATTGATGAACCGCCACAGTGTCTCGCTGCCGCCGGTGAGAGTGTACGGCTGGTTGTCAGCCCGCTGATCGAGGGCATTCTCCAGGGCTGAGATGTCGGGGATGCTCTCCGCATCCCCGATCCTCGGGTCGAGTTTCACGAGTGTGCTGTCGGAGAAGTACACCGCATAGTATTCGGTGGGCAGCGCGCGGTTGATGCTCTGCAGTTCGCTGAGGTTGCTTTCTGCGAGGATGCTCGCCGTGCTGCTCAGCTGCTGATCTATCTGCTCGTATAGGTAGTTGGTGAGCATCACGTGCGTTCCCAGGCCAGACACCAGCAGTCCACCGGAGATGAGCGCAATTGTGAGGGTGGTGATCCGGGTCTGAAGGGAGGTTTCCTGCCAGAACCAGCTGTGTCGCCTCCGGTGGTGCTGCGCCCACATGAACTCAGGACGCCTTCGGGGTCTTGAGCAGGTAGCCGAAGCCGCGCTTCGTCTGGATGAGCGGTTCGGTGGTGAGCGGGTCGAGCTTCCGACGGAGGTACGAGATGTAGGACTCCACGATTCCGGCATCACCGTTGAAGTCATACTCCCACACGTGGTCGAGAATCTGTGCCTTGGAGAGCACCCGATTCGGGTTCAGCAGGAGGAAGCGCAACAGTTTGAACTCGGTGGGGCTGAGCTCAACGGGGGTTCCGTTGGCCGTGACCTCGTGAGTGTCCTGATCCATCGTGATCTCGCCGGCGGTGATGACGGCATCCTCTTCGACCTCCATCGTGCGGCGCAGGATGGCACGGATGCGTGCGACGATCTCGTCGAGGCTGAAGGGCTTGGTCACGTAGTCGTCACCTCCGACGGTGAGCCCGGTGACCTTGTCCTGCGTGTCATCTTTCGCGGTGAGGAAGAGAATGGGCGCGGTGAAGCCGGACTCGCGCAGTCTCTTCGTCACGCTGAAGCCGTTCATGTCGGGGAGCATCACGTCGAGGATCATCAGGTCGGGTTCTTCTTCGAGGACGGCGGATATGGCGGCCGCGCCGGATCCGACGGCGCGTATGGCGAAGCCAGCGAATCGCAGGCTCGTGCTCAGCAGGTCTCGGATGTTCGGTTCGTCATCGACGATGAGAATTCGTGGTTGCGTGCTCATGAAGCCATTGTCTGTGCGAATCCTGAAAGTCAGGTGAAAGTCCCGAGATTGTTTCCTACAGGTCTTCCTGATCGAGAATCGTGTATCGATACCCTTGTTCGGCGAGGAAACGCTGGCGGTGCAGGGCAAAGTCTTGGTCGACGGTGTCCCGCATGACAATCGTGTAGAAGTGAGCGGTGGCGCGCGAGGACTTTGGGCGAAGGATGCGGCCCAGTCGTTGTGCTTCCTCCTGGCGCGATCCGAATGAGCCGGAGATCTGTATGGCCACGGATGCGTCCGGCAGGTCGATGGAGAAATTCGCCACCTTCGAGACCACCAGCGTGGAAATGTCTGCGCGCCGGAACGCGTCATAGAGGGCCTCGCGCTCAGCTACCGGCGTCTGCCCGGTGAGGCTGGGTACCCCCAGGTCCTCACTCACCTCGGCGATCTGGTCGAGGTATTGCCCGATGATGAGCGTCTGCTCCCCGGCATGTCGATCCAGGATTCGTCGCAGCACGGGAAGTTTGGAGGCGCTCGTGGCGGCGATGCGATACCGCTCCTGGTCTGTGGCCGCCGCATAGCGCAGCCGTTCGTCATCGGGCATCGTGACGCGTACCTCAATGCACTCCGCAGGGGAGATGAACCCCTGAGATTCGAGCTCCTTCCAGGGAGCGTCGAAGCGCTTCGGGCCGATCAGGGAGAAGACGTCACCCTCGCGGCCGTCTTCGCGAACGAGGGTGGCGGTGAGGCCGAGTCTCCTCCTGGCTTGCAGATCGGCGGTCAGTTTGAAGACGGGGGCGGGCAGGAGGTGCACCTCGTCGTAGATGATCAGACCCCAATCCCGGGCATTCAGAATGTCGAGGTGGGCGTAGGCACCTTTACGACGCGTCGTGAGAATCTGGTACGTGGCGATGGTGACCGGGCGAATCTCCTTGGACTCCCCCGAGTACTCTCCGATCTCGTCCTCGGTGAGTGTGGTGCGGGCGAGCAGCTCGGAGCGCCACTGGCGCGCAGACACGGTGTTGGTGACCAGGATGAGCGTGTTGCGGGAGATCTGTGCCATTGCGGCGGCTCCGACGATGGTCTTGCCCGCGCCGCAGGGCAGCACGACGACCCCACTGCCTCCGGCGGTGAACTTCGCGGCGGCCTCGCGCTGGTAATCCCGCAGCGTCCACCCGGTCATATCCAGGGTGATGGGGAGCGGTTCTCCTGGGGTGTAACCGGCGTTGTCCTCAGCGGGCCACCCCAGCTTAAGCAGCGCCTGCTTGAGTTGGCCGCGTGCCCAGGGGCCGATGATCCGAGAGCCGTCGGGACGCGACCCGGTGAGAAGTTCCGCAATTTTCGGGCGGGACGCCACTTCCTGCAGCACCGCGGCATTTGAGCTGGAGAGAATGAGGTCGTCGCCATCCCTGTTGATGGACAACAAGCCGTAGCGTGCCATCGAGTCAATGATCTCGGTGCGCACCGAGTCGGGGACGGGGAACTTCGCATACCGGTCCAGAGTTGAGAGAACTTCCTCGCTGGTGTGCCCGGCGGCCCGCGCATTCCACAGACCCAATCGAGTGATCCGATAGGTGTGGATGTGCTCGGGGGCTCGCTCGAGTTCGGCGAAGACGGCCAGCTCATGCCGAGCTTCCTGTGCGTGGGGGTTGTCCAGCTCCAGCAGGACAGTGCGATCGCTCTGGACGATGAGTGGACTGGTAGTGGACACCATCCTTCAAGCCTACGTCGTGTTCGACAGTGGCGCATCGCCGTATTGCGGAAGTTTCCGCGGCGATTCAGTGCTCGTCGATCACATCGACGGCAAGGATGCTCGACAGGGGGAACGTGCGCTCGGTCTGGGCTTGCGGGTCGCGTCCGCGCAACCGCCCGCCGCCGATACCCGTGGGCTCGACATTGAACGAGCCCTCAGCCGCCCCGGGCCGTGCAACGCGAATACGCACCGGCACGCGGCGCTTGACGGCGAATTCGAGGATGTGCGCAATCTGCCCGGCGCGGAGGTCAGCATCGCCGCCCTCCACGCTGCGATGCAGGGACTGGGCAACCGCGAGCGCCTCGGTAGAGGGGTCCCCGGTGCCTGGCCAGGGCAGCAGGGTGCCCACCGGACGACCGGAGGGAAGGAAGGTGACGGAGCCGGATGGGCGACCGCCGGATGCGACCGGGTAGTGGGCTTCTGACAGGGCGTTGAAAGTCGTCTCGGGGGGGAATGGGCTGAGCAGGTCGGTGGGCGCCTCCGACACCGGGATCAGGCCGAGCGCGGTGAGTTCGCGGTCGTGTAGCAGTGTCGTTGCGATGGCGGCCGAGCTCGCACTGATCCGTGTTCCACGGCCCTCGGCCCGGATGCGCAC
>DGEZ01000027.1:8053-8331 GCA_002391425.1 Micrococcales bacterium UBA3913
CGGCCCTCGGCCCGGATGCGCACCTGCCCGAAATGCTCGGCGCTGTCCGTGATCAGGTAGCGCAACGGTTGGGGTGTGCCGCCACGGGCGTGGGCATCCAGGAACGTGAGCATCTCCTGCGCCGTCATGCCGTCGTTGAGTCCGTGGATCACTGTCTCCGCGGTCAGAACGTAGGTGCTGGCGTCCCCGAAGCGCACGCATCGGGAGAATTGCAGCAGGCGCTGGTCGATGTCGGCGCGTAGCCGACCCGGCGCAATGACGGATGCGTCAGCCTGGGG
>DGEZ01000027.1:8621-8871 GCA_002391425.1 Micrococcales bacterium UBA3913
GCGCTGCGGCGGGCGTCGTCGCGGTGTCGGTGGTCAGCCCGAGCGCGCGAGCGCACTCGGCGACCGGGGCGCGATACTCGGCGAGCACGGCTGTCGCGAACGGCAGGGCATCTTCCACCTGCTGCCACCACGGGGAGGCTCCGGTCAGCAGTGCGTCCCGCACGGCCTGGGACAGGGCCCGAGGTAGTCGCGCCAGGAACCCCGCGGTGAGGTCGGTGAGGCGCTGCGCGTCTGAGGCGAGCATCCACGC
>DGEZ01000026.1:0-6860 GCA_002391425.1 Micrococcales bacterium UBA3913
AGATGTGTATAAGAGACAGGTGCGAGTGCGCGCAAGCTGAGCGCTGACGGGTGGAGGGGAACGACGATGACGTCGGCTGCCCGCAGCACGGAACGCCCCAGGGCGGAGGCCCCTGGTGGCGCGTCGAGGATGACGACATCCGTGTCCGTAGATAGGTGCTGAAGGATCTTCGAGAGGCGCTGTTCTGGCTTCTTGACGGAATCGACGAGGAGGTCGAGATCCCAGGTGCCCTCATCCGCCGGCAACACCGCAATCCCGGGAATGGCCGTGGGGCGGATGCTCTTGGTCACCTTCGTATCCCCGTGCAGGAGGTCGTCGACCCCGCCCTTGATCTTGGGTTTGGCCTGAAGGAGCCACGTCGCCGACCCCTGGGGATCGAGATCCCACAGCAGGACGCGCTTGCCGGCGGCGGCCGCGCACCAGGCCAGGTTCACGGCAGCGGTAGTTTTCCCCACCCCGCCTTTGACGCTGTATGCCGCAATGACTTCCATACTCCGAGTCTAGGTGGCGCAGGTTTCGGCGAGGTGTCCATGGGCTGACGTGGGAATATCTGAGAGAGCATCGTGTTAAAATACTTGAATAATCAAGTAAATGCGCATGTGGCGCATCCCGAGACCTTGACAGGAAGAGATAGTCATGACACAGTTCACCATCTTCGGCACCGGCAACATGGGCACCTCCATCGGCGGAGTGCTCACCGACGGCGGAAGCTCCGTCACCTTCATTGGACACGACGACCTCGGCACAGCGCCGATCGTCGGCGACATTGTGATCCTCGCGGTGCCGTACCCGGCAGTCGAGGGAATCTTGGCTCAGTACGCCGGCCAGCTGGCCGGAAAGACCGTGGTCGACATCACGAACCCGCTCAACTTCGAGACCTTCGATTCGCTGGTCGTCCCCGCAGGTTCGTCCGCGGCGGAGCTCATCCAGGAGAAACTTCCCCAGAGCTCGGTGCTCAAGGCCTTCAACACGACCTTCGCTGCGACGCTCGCGACGAAGAAGGTCGGCGACAACACGACCACGGTACTCATCGCCGGGGATGACGCCGACGCGAAGGCCACGCTGGCCGCAGCCATCACCGCCGGAGGGGTAAACGCGATTGACGCGGGGGCGCTGACGCGCGCTCACGAGCTCGAGGCGCTGGGCTTCCTGCAGCTGACCCTGGCTGTCTCCGAGAAGATTGGCTGGACGGGCGGGTTCGCACTCGTCAAGTGAGGTAGGCAGATCCTAGACAGAGGGGGACCGCGACGGCGGTCCCCCTCTGTGCATCTGGGCGGCGAAGCCGACGTCCCTACTCGAAGAAACCCGGTAGCGTGCTCTCGCTGGCAGCCCGCATCTCGTTCACGCCGACCGTGAACAGGTCCTGAATCTCCAGCGCATCCGAGTCGACGGTCACCCCGATGCGTGCGACGGGCACGTGGCGGGCCTGTGCGAGGCCGCGGAACGCGACATCCTGATCGCGGGGGACGGCGACGACCGCCCGAGCTGTGGTCTCGCTGAACAGGATGGCGGTGGCGTCTACCTCGTCGCGCTGCTGGAGTTCCCCGAGCACGATCCGCGCGCCGATCCCGAAACGCATGGCGGCTTCGGCGAGGGTGACAGCGAGGCCGCCGTCGGAAACGTCGTGCGCAGCGGCGAGCATCCCCGCCTCGTTCGCGGCAAGGAGCACGCCCGCCAGAGCGCGCTCGGCGGCGAGCTTGACCTGCGGGGGTCGGCCACCCAGGTGGCCGTGGATGACATCTGCCCAGGCTGAGCCATCGAGCTCGTCGGCGGTGGTACCGAGCAGGTAGATGCTCAGGCCCTCGTCCTGCCAGGCCGACGGCACCCGATGGGCGACGTCGTCGATGATGCCCAGAACCCCCACCAGGGGGGTCGGGAAAATCGGGGTGTCCCCGGTCTGGTTGTAGAACGAGACGTTCCCGCCGGTCACGGGAACACCCAGCTCGCGGCAGGCCTCCGCGAGCCCGGTGGTGGCCTCCGAGAACTGCCACATCACCTCGGGGTTCTCTGGGCTGCCGAAGTTCAAGCAGTCGGTGATGGCCGTCGGGGTGGCGCCCGTGGCAGCCACATTGCGATAGGCCTCGGCCAGGGCGAGCTGAGCGCCGGCGCGGGGGTCAAGCTGTGCGTAGCGCCCGTTCGCGTCCGTGGCGATCGCGAAGCCGCGCCCCGTGCCCTCGTCGACGCGAATCATGCCGGCATCGTCGGGGAAGGACAGCGCGGTGTTTCCCCCCACGTAGTAGTCGTACTGATTCGTGATCCAGCTTGTATCGGCCAGGTTCGGGCTGCCGAGGAGGCGGAGAAGCTCTGCTTTCAGGGTGTCGCCGTCCTCGCTACGCGGCAGCCGACTGGACGTGTCCGCGTTGAGCGCATCCAACCAGGTCGGGTACGCCACGGGTCGGTCATAGACGGGCCCGTCGACGGCCACCGTGTGCGGCGGAACGTCGACGATCGTTTCACCCTTCCAGTGGATGACCAGCCGACCGGTATCGGTAACCGTGCCGATCACCGACGACTCAACATCCCACTTGCGTGTCACGGCCAGGAAGTCGTCGAGTTTCTCGGGCCGGACGACCGCCATCATCCGCTCCTGCGACTCGCTCATCAGGATCTCTTCTGCAGTCAGGTTGGGATCGCGCAGGAGCACCTCGTCGAGGCTGACGTCCATGCCGCCGTCGCCGTTGGCGGCCAGCTCGCTCGTGGCGCAGGAAATACCCGCGGCACCGAGGTCCTGGATGCCCTCGACGAGTTTGCGGTCGAACAGTTCCAGGCAGCACTCGATGAGCACCTTTTCGGCGAACGGGTCTCCCACCTGGACACTCGGGCGCTTGGTGACACCGGCCTCATCGAAGGTGTCCGAGGCGAGGATGCTCGCGCCGCCGATACCGTCGCCGCCCGTGCGCGCGCCGAATAGCACCACCTTGTTGCCCGTCCCGGTGGCGTTGGCCAGGTGCAGGTCCTCGTGCCGCAGGACCCCCACACAGAGCGCGTTCACCAGGGGGTTGCCCTGATATACCGGGTCGAATACCGTCTCCCCGCCGATATTGGGAAGGCCCAGGCAGTTCCCGTAGAACGAGATGCCGCCGACCACACCGCCGACGACACGCTGGGTGTCCGGGTGGTCGATCGCACCGAAGCGCAGCTGGTCCATCACCGCCACGGGGCGTGCACCCATCGAGATGATGTCGCGGACAATCCCGCCCACTCCCGTGGCCGCACCCTGGAAGGGCTCCACATAGGACGGGTGATTGTGGCTCTCCACCTTGAACGTGACCGCCCAGCCATCCCCGATGTCAACGACACCGGCATTCTCACCCATGCCGACCATGAGACGCTTTGTCATCTCCGGGGTGACGTTCTGGCCGAACTGGCGCAGATACTTCTTGCTGGACTTGTACGAGCAGTGCTCGCTCCACATGACCGAGTACATCGCTAACTCGCCGCTAGTGGGGCGGCGTCCGAGAATCTCCCGGATGCGCTGGTACTCCGCATCCGTCAGGCCCAGGGACGCGTACGGTTGCTCAACTTCTGGGGTGGCCGCGGCGTTCGCCACGGTGTCCGGCTGATGGCTGTTGATAGCTGATGTCGTGGTCGTTGCCTCGTCAGACACGGGTTCAGGCTCCTACGAGAGTTGTGATGACGGAAGTAAACAGGCGCAGCCCGTCGGTGCCGCTGCGCATGGCGTCCGGGGTGTCTGGGCCGAACCCCGGCAGGATGGCGTGCTCGGGATGCGGCATGAGCCCGACAACATTCCCCCGGGCATTCGTGATCCCGGCAATGTTGTCGGTGGACCCGTTCGGGTTGTCCATCTCCGGGTATCGGAACACGACAAGTCCCTCGCCCTCGATCTCGGCGAGCTGATCGGCCGTGGCCGTGAAGCGCCCATCGGCGTGCTTGATCGGGATGACGATCTTCTCGTCTGCGGTGAACCCATTCGTCCAGGCCGTATCCGTGTTGTGCACGATGACGTCTTGATCCCGGCGGATGAAGTGCTGATGCTCGTTGCGCATCAGGGCTCCCTTGAGCAGGTGGCTCTCGGTGAGCATCTGAAACCCGTTGCAGATTCCCAGCACGGGGAGGCCTTTGGCGGCCTGCTCGACGACCGTTCTCATGATCGGGGAGAACGTCGCGATGGCGCCGGCGCGCAGGTAGTCGCCGTAGCTGAAGCCGCCGGGCAAAACGACCGCATCCACGCCGTGCAGATCAGTATCCTGATGCCACAGGCTGACCGGTTCGGCGCCCGCTACACGCACCGCCCGGAGGGCATCGCGATCATCCAGCGAACCGGGGAAGGTGACGACGCCGATGCGGGTCATGCGTTCTCCTCGACGGAGACCGAGACCACGTCCTCGATGATCGGGTTGGAGAAGACATCCGCTGCGATCTCACGAACCGAGTCGAGCACCTCCTCGGTGACGTCAGAGTCTGTGGTGATCTCGAAACGCTTTCCGATGCGGACGCTCGCGAGCTCCGGTTTCCCGATTCGGTTCAGGGCTCCGCCCACAGCTTTGCCCTGGGGATCGAGAAGTTCCGGTTTAGGCATGACTTCGACGACGATTTTCGGCACAGGATTCTCCGCGGGTTGGGTGACAGTCGACGCGTCCAGTCTACTCGCGGTCACTCAACCCGCGGGATGCGGGGCTACCCGCGTGAGGATCGTTTCGTGATCGCTCCCCAGATGAGCAGAACGATGAGCGATCCGCCGATGGCGAGGGCCCACGTGCCCAGCGAGAAGAAGGAGGTGAGGTCCGCGTTGAACAGCAGCCCACCGATCCAGCCTCCCACCATCGCACCGATGACTCCCAGAATGAGCGTGGCAATCCAGCCACCGCCCTGTTTTCCGGGAAGTATCGCCTTCGCAATTGCTCCTGCAATGAGCCCCAACAACACAAAGCTCAGAAAACCCATAGTGTCCCCCTGTCATCCTCTTGGTACGTTGTGGTCAGCCTAGGCGGTGCACTCCGGCGGGAAATGCTCTCCCAGGGGTTTGCCAGACTCCCGTCAAGGTGTCATTGCCCTCACCGGGCGCAAGATCCGCGACGTTCTGAAGCGCTGAGAATCCCGCTACGGTGGCGCGCCCCCGATCCGCGCTGCTAGGGTGGCCTCGTGCATTACGTGTCGTGTTGTTGTTGTCGCTGACCTCTGAAGTCGTCCCGCGCAGGCGTTCGCCTGCCTCCCCACACCACACGCATCCCACCCGCTGAGCCCCCGACAGGGGATGACCTCGGCGCATCGTGAAAGCACACAACAATGACACCCTCTTCCTCATCCCACACCCTTGTCTCCCCAACCGTCCCAACCCCGCAGGACCCCCAGGTCCCAGCCATGCGGTACGCGGAGAGCATCACTGAGCTCATCGGACACACGCCCCTCGTCCGCCTCAACCATGTCACCGAGGGGATCGCCGCCACCGTCCTCGCGAAGGTCGAATACCTCAACCCGGGAGGGTCGGTGAAGGACCGCATCGCCGAGCGCATCATCGACTCCGCCGAGAAGTCCGGTGCGCTTCGGCCAGGTGGAACGATCGTCGAACCCACCAGCGGGAACACGGGCGTGGGGCTCGCCCTGGTTGGGCATCAACGCGGGTACCGCACCATTTTCGTCGTCCCGGACAAGGTTAGCGAGGAGAAGCGGGATGTCCTCCGGGCCTACGGCGCCGAGGTCGTCGTTACCCCCACCCAGGTGGAGCCGGACGATCCCGCATCGTATTACTCCGTGTCGGATCGACTCGTGGCAGAGATCCCCGGAGCCTACAAGCCCAACCAATATGCGAACCCCTACGGCCCGCTCAGCCACTATGAGACGACCGGACCCGAGGTGTGGGCGGACACCGCCGGGCGCGTCACCCACTTCGTCGCCGGGGTGGGTACTGGCGGGACGATTTCCGGTGCGGGCCGCTTCCTCAAGGAGGTCTCGCACGGCTCGGTGCGCGTCATCGGTGCAGATCCCGAGGGATCCCTTTACTCCGGTGGGCCCGTGCACGGGTACTTCGTCGAGGGCGTGGGAGGGGACTTCTGGCCGCCCGCTTATGACCCGGATATTCCCGACGAGGTCCTGCGTGTCAGTGATGCCGAAGCGTTTGCGATGACCAGGCGTTTGGCCACGCAAGAGGGGCTTCTCGTCGGAGGGTCCTCGGGCATGGCGGTGGTGGCCGCACTTCGTGTCGCCCGCGACCTGCCATCAGACGCGGTCGTGGTCGTGCTCCTTCCGGACTCAGGGCGCGGGTACATGGCAAAGATCTTCAACGACACATGGATGAAGGAGCACGGTTTCATGACAGAGACAGGTCGTCAGATGGTAGGGAGTCAGGCGCCAGACAGCGAGCTGGGCGTCAGAGGAAGCGTCCCACAGGACTCATCCGCGTCGCAGGGGTTCTCCACGCGCGCCATCCACGCCGGGCAGGAGCCGGAGCCGCACACCGGCGCCGTCATCACGCCCCTCTACCTCACCTCCACATTCGCGCAAGACGGTGTGGGTATTTTGCGTGCCGGGTACGAGTACTCCCGCTCCGGCAACCCCACCCGGGATGCCCTGCAGAGTGCGCTGGCCTCCCTGGAGCAGGGCACCCATGGCTTGGCCTTCTCCAGTGGGCTGGCAGCCGAGGACGCCCTTCTCCGGACAATCACATCACCGGGCGGGAGTATTCTCGTCGGGAACGACGCGTACGGCGGAACTTTCCGGCTCATCGACAAGATCCTCGGACCGTGGGGCGTGCAGAATCGGGTCGTCGATATGACCGACCTGGATGCGGTGGCCGAGGCGCTCACGGCAGGGCCAGTCGATGCGGTCTGGGTGGAGTCCCCCTCGAACCCGTTGCTGTCCGTCTCGGATATCCGGGCATTGGCTGAGGCCGCCCACGCGGC
>DGEZ01000026.1:7113-11321 GCA_002391425.1 Micrococcales bacterium UBA3913
GTCCACTCGACGACCAAGTATGTGGGAGGGCACTCCGACGTGGTCGGCGGTGCGCTCGTGACCCGGGACGCGGACCTGGCGGAAAAGCTGGGCTACATTCAGAACGCGACGGGTGCTGCCGCATCCCCGTTCGATTCCTGGCTTACTCTGCGCGGGCTCAAAACGCTGGCCGTCCGGATGGAACGCCACACCGCGAATGCGGCTCGGGTCGCCCGGCTCCTGGAGGAGAGTCCCGTCGTGGAGCGCGTCCTCTACCCCGGCCTCGCCAGCCACCCCAACCACCAGCTGGCCGCTCGACAGATGAGCGGATTTGGCGGGATGGTCTCAGCTGTCTTCCAGACCGAGGCTCAGGCTCGACGCTTCGTAGAAGCGACGCAGCTGTTCACTCTCGCTGAGTCTCTGGGCGGAGTAGAGTCGCTGATCGAGCTCCCGGCGGCAATGACCCACTCGTCCGTGGCCGGAACAGAGCTTCAGGTGCCCGCGGCGCTCGTTCGCCTGTCTGTCGGAATCGAGGACATCAACGACCTGGAGCGCGACATCCTCACCGCTCTGGACTCTGTGCGTACGATGGGCGAGGCCGACTAAGGCGCTTGCGCCCCATTCGGGGACCGTCCGTGTCAGTGTCGCGACGTCCACACGGTGATGGTGTCTCTGACATGTGCGTTCGAGTCGATGAGCGTCACGATGTACCGGGCTACCTCCTCCCGCGTGATTCCTCCAATGCGGTCACCACGGTGCAGAGTTGTCACGGTACGCAGGGGAGCGCCCGAGGGCCGGGAGGTGAGGATGCCGGGCCGCACAATGGTCCAGTCCGCCGTGCTGGCGGCAACAATGCCCTCCTGCCGGTCCTTGTCGGCATAGATCTCGCGTAGCACGGTGGGTTTGACGAGGTGGTCATACCAGAAGGGACCGTGGCCTCGGCTGTCCCCAGCCCCGATCCCGGTGACCACGATCAGGCGGCTCACTCCCTCGGCGGCCATCGCCTCCAGCAGAAGGCGGGTGCTGCGGGAGAACAGGCCGGAGGGGGACCGCCCGGGTCTGCTCCCGAGTGTCGAAACGACAGCGCCCACCCCGGAGACGGCCGGACGCAGCGTGGAGGGATCGAGTGCATCCCCCTGCACCACTTCCACGTTGTCGGCGTGCCCGGCGAGCGCCTCGGGATGCCGCGCGAAGGCGCGGATTGGCCGAGGCGAGGCGGCCTCGATCAGGGCGCGACCAAGGGCGCCAGTGGATCCGAGGATGAGCAGCGGGAGCTGGCTAGCCATCGCTCCGGGTCAAGCGTTCCTCCAGCTCGTGGTACTTCGCCGCGGTCTTCTCGACGATCTCCGCAGGAAGCTCGGGAGGAGTGCCGGACTGGTCCCAATGAGCGGTGAGCCAGTCGCGCACGATCTGCTTATCGAAGCTCTTTTCGCGCTCGCCTGCGAGCCACTCCGCGTGATCCCAGTACCGGGAGGAGTCCGGGGTCAGCACCTCGTCCGCGAGCACGAGACGGCCGAGATCGTCACCGAACTCAAACTTCGTGTCCGCCAGGATGAGCCCGCGATCCAGGGCGATCTGCGCCCCGATGCGGTACACCTCGAGCGAGGTGTCCCGCAGCCGCTCGGCTGCGGTCTCGCCAACGATCTCCGTCATCTCCTGGAACGAAATGTTCCGGTCGTGCTCCCCCTGGGGGGCTTTGAACGCTGGGGTGAAGATCGGCTCAGGCAGGCGGTCTCCCCTCTCCAGCCCCTCCGGAAGCGGGACACCGCACACGGTCCCGGTGGCCAGGTACTCTTTCCATCCGCTCCCGGTGATGTACCCGCGCACGACGCATTCGATCGGGTACATCTTCAGCTTCTTCGCCACGATTGCCCGCCCCGCGACAGCGTCGGGGACGTCCGTGGACAGCAGGTGGTTGGGCACCTGGGGCATCTGACGGAACCACCACAGGGTGAGGGCGGTGAGCACGGCGCCCTTGCCAGGAATGGGAGGCTCGAGGAGGTGGTCGAATGCGCTCACCCGATCGGACGCGACCATGAGGACCTGGCTGGCGCTGTCCAGGTTCTCGTCACTGACGGGGATGTACAGGTCACGGACCTTCCCTGAATACACGTGCGTCCAGCCGGGTAGGTGCAGAGTGCTCATGAGTTCACCACTTTCGCCGCAATGTCCTTCCGATAGTGTGCGCCCTCCAAGTGGATCCGACTCATCGCCGTGTAGGCGCGTTCCCGGGCGGTGGCGAAGTCGGCGGCGCGAGCGACGACCGAGAGCACGCGACCACCAGTGGAGAACAAGGTGCCGGCGCGCAGCTCGGTGGCCGCATGGTCGATGTGTACTCCAGGGATGCTCGCGGCGTCGTCGAGGCCTGTGATGGGGCGCCCGGTCTGCGCGGCGACGGGGTACCCCTCGGAGGCGAGCACCACCGTGATGGCTACATCGTCGCTGAAGTGCGGCCGGGGAGCCTCGTCGAGCCGGCCGTGTGCGGCGGCGGCGAGAAGCCTGGCGAAGTCTCCCTGGAGGCGGGTGAGCACCACCTGCGTCTCGGGGTCGCCGAAGCGTGCATTGAACTCGATGACTTTAACCCCTGCGGCCGTGACCACGAGACCGCAGTACAGCAGACCCACGAACGGTGTTCCGCGACGGCGCAGCTCGTCGATCGTCGGCTGGGCGACATGGTGCTGGACCTCTTCGACGAAACCCTCTGGCAGCCAGGGCAGAGGACTGTACGCGCCCATCCCCCCTGTGTTCGGGCCTTGATCGCCATCGAGTGCGCGTTTGAAGTCCTGGGCGGGGGTGAGGGGGGCCACCCGCGTGCCATCGGAGAGGAAGAATAAGGAGACCTCGGGTCCGTCGAGGAACTCCTCGACGAGTACTCCGCCGTCACAGTACTTTCGTGCGTGGGCGAGGGCTGCCTCGGTGTCCTCGGTGACGATGACGCCCTTGCCTGCAGCCAGGCCGTCGGCCTTGACGACGTGCGGCGATCCAAACCGGTCAAGGGCTTCACGTACCTCATCGATGCTGTGCGTGAACACCGCACCCCCGGTGGGCACGTGAGCCGCGGACATGACGTCCTTGGCAAACGTCTTCGACCCCTCCAGCTGGGCGGCCGCCTTATCGGGGCCGAAAACCGCGTACCCCGCCGCACGCAGCACATCTGCGACACCCGCAACGAGCGGAGCCTCGGGTCCGATGACGACGAGCTCAGCCCGCCACGAATTCGCGACGTCCAGCACGGACGCCCCTGATTCGGCATCGACCGGGCTGGTCTGGACCGCTTGGGCGATGCCCGCGTTCCCGGGGGCGACCAGGATGTCGTGGGGAGTCGTGTCCTGGAGCAGGCGGTTCACGATGGCGTGCTCCCGCGCTCCACTTCCGATGACCAAGATACGCACGCATCCACCTTAGCCATCTAGCATGGGGGCGTGCCTACTCGAAGAATTCCGGCGGCGGATGGTGAGGCGGCAGTACGCGAGGTCCTCGGCGGTGAGCGGACACGTGCGACGCTCGCCCTCGCCGTGCGGTGGCTGTTGCAGGAGATAGCCGCCGCGCATCCCGGACACAGCGTCGAACTGCGCGTGCCGCCCTTCGGGGCGGTGCAAATCGTTGAAGGTCCACGGCATACCCGCGGAACACCGCCGGCCGTGGTGGAGATACCCCCGCTGGCGTGGGTGCGGCTCGCTACCGGCGGGTACTCCTGGGCTGATGCCTGCACGGATGGCGATATCCAGGCCTCTGGGGTGCGCTCGGACCTCTCCGCGCTGCTGCCGGTGGTCGCGTTCCGTCCTGCGCCGAAAAGCGCCCTCGACGAGGGCACCGCGGATGCAGACGGCCCTGGTACTCTGCTGTCGTGACAACCCCACCCCCACACATTGACCCCGCCGCGTCGGGCAGGCTGCACGAGGTTCAGATCCGGCGGGCGCCACGGGTGAGGCCATTCGCGCTCATCGGCGTGCTCTGCGGACTGGTTGCCGGTCTGGGTGTGGGCCTCGCCTTCCCCTCCTCGGATGGACTCAGCCGGGCACAGGGCACCGGCATGCTCCTGCTCTTCTCAATTCCTCTGGGGCTCGCGCTCGGACTGGCCTGTTTCGCGTGGGCCGATTGGCGCTCGCGGCGGGCGAGCGTCACCGCGCAGGCCCGCGTGGATGTGCTGCAGCCGGAGCTGGGCGAGGTCCAGCCAGGTCCCGACGACGAGCCTGCTCCGTGAGCGCCGGTTTCCCCCGGATGGGTGA
>DGEZ01000026.1:11514-17788 GCA_002391425.1 Micrococcales bacterium UBA3913
GTGCACGGCCCGTGGGATCGTGGTGGTCCCCGCCACCGGCCGGGCGGTGAGTTTGATCGAACCGGTTGCCGCACAGCTGGGTTCGCCGCGTGTCGCGGTCTCGGCGAATGGTGCGCGCGTGTGCGAACTGGGCTCGGGGGCTGCGGACCTGATGCCGCGACCTCGTATCGGCGCGGACACCGCCCTGGCCCTGCAGGACGAAGCGCTGTCTCGCGGTCTCCCCCTCGAGGTGTACCACGGGGGCAAGAGTTACTACCGTGCGGATATGTTTGCGCGGATCACGAGGGTGTTCCCTCCGGTGTTTCAGCGCTACCTGAGGGAGCACTCGGAGGTCGTTCCGGACTACACCCCCGTGCTCGCGGCGGGGGATGTCGAGAAGGTGAGCATCCTGGGTATGGATGAGGCCCAGCGCACCGAGGTCCGTGCCGCTCTGGACGCGTATCCGGACATCACGGTGGTGTCCTCCGACCTGATGAACTGCGAGATCAGTGCCCGCGGGGTGAGCAAGGCGTCCGGGCTCGCGAGCCTTGCCGACCAGCTGGGGATCCGCCCCGCCGAGGTGCTCGCCTGCGGGGATTCGGGCAATGACCTCGCCATGCTCACGTGGGCGGGCTGCTCTGTGGCGATGGGGAATGCCGCGGTCGAGGCGATACGTTCCGCCCAGTGGGTGTGCCCGGCGAATGTGGATGATGGGGTCGGGCAGGTGCTGTCGCGGATGCTGGAGGGCGGGGACCTCACGGGTGTGCTCACCCCCGCTGCCGAGGCTGTGGGACGGTCCCGTTGACTCGTCGGCTGCGATTCGGTGTGGTGGGAACGAGCGCCATCAGTGGGCGTTTCGTAGCCGCGGCGCGTTCTGCCGGATGGCGGGTGACCATTCTGGTGGGGTCCTCCGTGGCCTCTGCCGATCGGTTCCGGCAGCAGTGCGGCAGCGACGCCCTGGTTTGTGGCGACGTCGGGCAGGCGGCGGAACTGGCCGCGCGCGAGTGCGACGTTGTGTATGTCGCGTCGCCGAACAGTCTGCACGCGGAGCATGCCACGGCTTTTCTGGATGCCGGGGTGAGTGTGATTGTCGAGAAGCCGGCGTTCGCGCATCCCGCTGAGCTGGCCCGGGCGCAACGCCTCGCCGACGCGCGTGGGGTGCTCCTGCTGGAGGCGGCGCGGCACCGCTACGAGCCCAACTATGGTCGTCTGGCTGACCGGATTCGACAGCTTGGCCCACTGTCCGGGGCTCAGCTCATCTTCCGGCAGTACTCCTCGAAGCTTGCGGCGTACCAGCACGGGGACCGCCCTCGCGTCTTCGACGCCCAGTGGGCCGGGGGCGCGCTGGCTGATCTGGGCGTGTACCTGCTGTACGCGGCGATCGACTGGTTCGGGATGCCCGAGGCTGCGCATTACGGTGCGCAGGTGCTGCCGGACACAGGCGCGGATGCCTGCGGCTGGGGTGTGCTGCACTACCCCGCCTTTCGCGTAGACCTGGCCATATCGAAGATGCACCAGTCGTACGCGCCCAGCGAGGTGTACACCGCCGACGGCCGCACACTGGTGGTCAACCACGTGACGGAAATCGCCCGCGCGGAGCTGTCCGGGCGCGATGTGACCGGCCAGGAGTTGGTGCTGGATCGTCCGGCGGATAACCCGATGCGACCCGAGGTGGACTTCGCTGCCGCGCTGCTGTCTGATGTGGATGCGGCGCTGACCGACCCGCGCTACCGGCAGGCGTGTGAGCGGGCCGCGCAGGTCGCCCGGGTGACCCTGTGGATGCGCCAGGATGCGGGCATCGTGTTCCCTGGCGATGCCGCGTTCGAGCAGGGCTCCGACCGGTAGGTCTTTTCCCGTTCAGAGGTTAGGATTGTGCTGTGCCCCTTCGGGGATGCATTCCCGTTCACATCCACCCCGACATACTCAAGGAGATTCGTTGGTTCGCGGTGATGGGTTGTTAAGTCACGACATTCTCCCAGCGGAGAAGGGCCCACAGGATGCCTGCGGAGTTTTCGGGGTGTGGGCGCCCGGCGAGGAGGTCGCCAAGCTGACCTACTTCGGCCTCTACGCGCTCCAGCATCGCGGGCAGGAGTCGGCAGGGATCGCGACCTCGGATGGTCGCAAGATCCTCATCTACAAGGACATGGGCCTGGTCTCGCAGGTCTTCAACGAATCGACGCTGAATACGCTGCACGGGCACATCGCGGTCGGTCACACCCGGTACTCGACGACGGGGTCGTCCAGCTGGCAGAACGCGCAGCCGACGCTGGGCCGGACAGCCTCGGGCACGGTGGCGTTGGGGCATAACGGCAATCTGACGAATACCGCTGAGCTGTACCGGCTCCTCAAACAGCGCTATCCGGACCAGCCCAATATCGAACTTGATCGGGGGAACACCACCGATACGGCCGTTGTCACCGGATTGTTGCGCGGTGACCTTGACCACACGTTGGAGGCGACCGCCCTCGAGGTCCTGCCTCTGGTGCGTGGCGCCTTCTGCTTCGTGTTCATGGATGAGCACACCTTGTATGCGGCCCGCGACCCGCAGGGCGTACGCCCCCTGGTGCTGGGGCGGCTGGAGCGTGGCTGGGTGGTGGCCAGCGAGTCGGCGGCTCTGGACATCGTGGGCGCATCCTTCGTGCGCGAGGTGGAGCCGGGCGAGCTGATCGCCATTGACGAGGATGGCCTGCGCTCAACGCGCTTCGCGCCAGCCCGGCGTGCGGGGTGCATCTTCGAGTACGTCTACCTGGCGCGTCCGGACACCAGCATCAATGGTCGCTCGGTGCACGCTGCACGGGTGGAGATGGGGCGGCAGCTGGCCTACGAATCGCCGGTGGATGCGGACATGGTGATTGCGACGCCGGAGTCGGGCACCCCTGCAGCGATCGGTTTCGCCCAGGCGTCCGGGATTCCGTTCGGGCAGGGCCTCGTCAAGAACGCCTACGTGGGGCGGACTTTCATCCAGCCGTCTCAGACGATCCGCCAGCGTGGCATCCGGCTCAAGCTGAACCCTCTCAAGGAGGCTATCCACGGAAAGCGCCTCATCGTGGTGGACGATTCGATCGTGCGCGGAAACACGCAACGGGCGCTGGTCAGCATGCTGCGGGAGGCGGGCGCGGCTGAGGTTCACGTTCGTATCTCGTCTTCTCCGATTACGTGGCCCTGTTTCTACGGCATTGATTTCGCATCCCGGGCTGAGCTGATCGCCACGGGTTTGAATGTTGACGAGATCTGCCAGTCCATCGGGGCCGACTCGCTGGCGTACCTCAGCCAGGAGGGGATGGTCCGCGCGACCGAACAGGACGTCTCGGAGCTGTGCATGGCCTGCTTCACGGGCACGTACCCGATCCCCCTCCCGGCGGCGGACCAGCTGGGTAAAGGCCTCCTGGAGCAGGTGGCGGCGTGTAACCCGGGTCCGGATTCCGACCTCAGCCGCCTGGTCTCCGGCGGAACATCCGGGGGGCGGGCGTGACGAACCCGTATTCGACGGCAGGGGTGGACACTGTCGCAGGCGACCGTGCGGTCGAGCTGATGAAAGAGTCGGTCGCCGCCACACACGGGCCGGAGGTCCTTGGCGGCATTGGTGGTTTCGCGGGGTTGTTCGACGCCCGTGCGCTCCGAGGAATGAGCCACCCGCTCCTGGCGACCTCCACCGATGGGGTGGGCACGAAGGTCGCTTTGGCCCAGGCTCTGGATAGGCACGACACGATCGGCCAGGATCTGGTGGGGATGGTCGTCGACGACATCGTCGTGGTCGGTGCGCGTCCCCTATTCATGACGGACTACATTGCGTGCGGGCACGTCGTGCCCGGACGAATCGCGGAGATCGTGCGCGGGATCGCGCTCGCATGCCAGGCCACCGGCACGGCCCTGGTTGGCGGCGAGACGGCGGAGCATCCCGGGCTGCTGGCCCCGGATGAGTACGATGTCGCGGGCGCGGCGACGGGTGTGGTCGACGCAGACCGGGTGGTGGGCCCCGAGCGCGTTGTCGCGGGGGATGCGGTGGTTGCTGTGGCGTCCTCCGGGCTGCATTCGAACGGGTTCTCGCTGGTGCGTCACATCCTTCAGGGTGCAGGCGTGGGGTACGCCGACTACTCGGCTGAGCTCGGCGGCGTGGCCGGGGAGGTCCTTCTCGAGCCGACTCGCCTGTACACGGCGGCACTGCTTCAGCTTCTGGACGATCCGGTGCTGGGACAGTCGGTGCATGCGCTCAGCCACGTCACGGGCGGAGGTATCGCGGCAAACCTTGCCCGGGTGCTTCCGCAGGGGTCGTGGACGGAGCTGAGCCGATCCGGGTGGCATGTGCCTGCGGTGTTCTCCGCCCTCGCGAATATGGCGGGTCTGCGGCTGCAGGACACCGAGGAGACCTGGAACCTGGGTATCGGATTCTTTGCGATTGTCGATTCGTCCGCAGCGACGGTTGTGGTGGATCACCTGAATGCCACAGAGATTCCCGCGTGGGTGGCCGGTTATGTTCAGCAGGGCGCGCCCAGCGGCGACGGGTTCATCTCCGGGGCGAAGGGCGTGCACGGTGGGTCTGTGCGTTTGACGGGGGACTACCTGTAGGACGGGGACTACCCCTGTCGTCTGCCGGGCGCTTCGTCCGGCAGAACTCTCTGAGGTCGTATCTGCAAAGCCCCGCGTGAGTAGTCGGCAGTTCCTACCGTGGGCCACCGCCCTCAGCGCAGTACGACGTATTACTTATCGTCGTCGTTCTCTGTGGCGGCATATTCGGGCCACTTGTCGAGATCGTCTTTGACCGCATCCCGGTCGGACTGACGGGATGCGAGTTCGCGTTCGAGCGCAGCGTAATCGGTTGCCGGGCTGAAGTACTTCAGCTCTCGAGCGACCTTCGTGTGCTTTGCCTTCTGTCGGCCTCGTCCCATGACGCGACTTCCCTGACTCATGCAGCCGGTTACAGCTGACTGGATAACATATAGACCAACCTAGAGTTTATCACGCAGACCGGTTCGGGCACCGGCCGCAATTCGGAATGGGTGAGTGTCATTGCGTCGCAAGCGAGTGTGGTTGTGGCTGACGGGTATCGCCGTGGTCGTGATTCTGGGGGTGGTGGCATGGTATGTGGTGCCCATCCTGACTCATCCGTCAGGCGGTAGCTCGGGACAGTCCTTGTCCGGCGAGGCGTTTCCCAGCTCCGTCACCGCGACGGGGTCCGACGGTCGGACGCGAACGCTCAGCGCGTTCGAGGAGGACGGCCAGACTCCCGCTGACCTCTCCGCGGTACAAGACTCGGCGCATATTGTGGTCACCGGCACCGGATATGACTCGGGCACGGGGATCTACGTCGCGGTGTGCCAGCGCCCCGCCGATGCGAGCGAGAAGCCGAGTCCGTGTCTGGGCGGCGTGCCCGAGGTCAGCGGAGAGGTGGACACCGAACAGTGGGCGGCCTCGGCCTGGATCAATGATTCGGCGAGCTGGCAGCTCTTCGGCGCGCAGGCGTGGGGGGAGGAGGGCAGCTTCACCGTGCGCCTGGCGGTGGCGGCCTCCGATGGAACCCTGGACTGCCGTCAGGTGGAGTGCGCTATCTACACGCGTGCCGACCATACGGCGGCCGCGGACCGCACCCAGGACATGTTCCTGCCCCTCAACTTCGTGGACTAGGCCCCTTCGTGGACTAGGCGCCGTCGGCGCTAGCCTCCTCGGCGGGGGCGTGGCCGATGGTGTCCGGTTCGGGGGTTCCCTCCCGGAGGCGTTCTGCGAGTGCGCGCGGCGGTGTCCATAGCGCGGAGCGTAGGTCGATCACCCACCGGTTGTCGCGTCTAAGCAGGGGGGTCCCCTCCTCGTGATAGAGGCCCAGAGATTCTGCGGCGTGGCCGCTGATCAGCTCGCCCGTGGCGGGGACGACCCGCCACCAGGCGACGGCGTAGCCGTGGCGCGCCATGACCACGCCGACCGCCTGGGCCGCGCGCGTTCCGGCTGCTGCCGCAACGTCCCCATAGGTCATGACGCGACCGGGCGGGATCGCGTCTGCGACGCGCAGAACGGTGCGCGCGAATGCAGAGAGCGGTCTAGAATTCATCTGTTTCCAGCGATATCATCGGTATATGGCGAACAATCCATCGGGTGGTGCTGCCAGCATCCTCCCACACAATCACCCCCGGGTCGCGGAGCTGTTTCGGGCCCTGTCCGAGCCGAACCGTCTGTCCATCGTGCACTGCCTAGCCGACGGACCTCACCGTGTGGGAGAGATCGCGCAGCACGTGGGATTAGCGCAGTCCACGGTCTCCGCACACCTGACGGTGCTCAAAGACTGTCTCTTATACACATATCACGA
>DGEZ01000103.1:0-5095 GCA_002391425.1 Micrococcales bacterium UBA3913
AGATGTGTATAAGAGACAGCCCCCATGCTGTTCATGGGGGAGGAGTGGGGTGCGACCACGCCCTGGCAGTTCTTCACCTCGCATCCCGAGGAGGATCTCGGGCGCATTGTCGCTGAGGGCCGCGTCACCGAGTTCGAGCGGATGTCATGGGACACAAGCGTGGTTCCGAACCCTCAGGACCCGGAGACGTTCTTCCGCAGCCGCCTCGATAGGTCTGAGCGGGACTCCCCGACCGGCCAGCGCCTGCTGGGGCTGTATCGCGCGCTGCTGCGATTGCGACGGGAGTTTGACACGGAACTCACCTTCGGTGATCTGTCCGCCCGAAGCGATCGCGAAGGCCGCGTCACGGAGATCACCTGGCCGGGGTGGATGCTGGTCGTGAACCTGTCCGAGCATGACGTCGCGGCGGGTCCGGGGATGCTCAGGCTGTCCTCCCTCGATGGCCCCGCAGCCACCGCTCAGCGCGTCGAGCGGGTGCGCCCGGAGGAGGCGATCATCGCGCAGCTGTCCGTATGACGCCCCGGGTTCCCCTCCGCGCGAGCTCCTCAGGATGGGTGCGGGCTCGTCAGGACCGGCCGTGGTCTGCGTCTGACTCCCCGGCGCCGTCGGCGGCATCCGAGATCGACTGATCCGTGCTCTCGGCCTCCGTGCTCTCGGGCGCGGCGGCGGGGGGATCTTCGCGCATGAGCACTGGGATGAAGATCTCGCGGGGCTTTTCCGGGCCGTCGTCGTTGGGCATCATGAGCAGCAGCGTGGCGAACACCACAATCGCGATAATGAAGGCGACTCCGAAGAGAATCAGGCTCATGATGATGTCTCGCGTGGCGATGAAGGTGACGATGCCGGAGAACAGTGCGATTCCGAAGGACAGCAGCAGGGGTTCGAGGGGAGAGATTCGTGCGGCGTTGAGTTTTCTCGCCATGTGCTCTCCCCTCCGAACGCTACAGTTCGCGAGTGCTCCCGCGCCTGACATGAAAGTATCCTAGTCCGGCGATTCCTCGGAACACGGCCAGGGCGGCCAGGTACATCCCGAACAACCCCACGATGTGCACCGACTCATGCGGCACGATGACGACAGCACAGACGAACACCGCTGCGATGACCGCGTACACGTTCTCATCGACCCGTTCCCGGCTCCCGTTCCCGGATCGCGATCCGATCACGGAGATCACCGCCGACACCACCGCCGCCGCGACGAGGGTGATCAGCAGCCCGAGCGGCTCCGCCCCGATCGCCAGCTGAGCGCCTGCCGCACCGCACACCAGCACTGCTGCCGCGGCATGGGCGCGCTGGACGGGCAGGACCGTTCTGGACACGCCGCGAAGCACAGCTGTGGCTGCCGCCCAGAGCGCGACCAGGATCATTCCTCCGGTCGCCGTGTGGGCCGGTGTGAATGTTATGCACAGAGCCAGGGCCGCCTCGACGCCAGCCAGAGTGAGCGTGAGGACCGCGTCCGAACGCGCGGCCGCGGTCACGGGTGCGCTCCCGGCGGCGGTGGCGGGGTGTACGCCTGGGGAGCGGTAATGAGATTCGCAAACCGCGAGTACATTCCCTGAAAAGCCACGGGGATCGTTTTCTGCGGACCATTACGGTTCTTGGCCACAATAATGTCCGCCTCACCAGCGCGCGGGTCGTTGGCGTCGAAACTTCCCGGCGGCCGGTGCAAGAGCATCACAATGTCTGCGTCCTGCTCCAGCGATCCCGATTCGCGCAAGTCGGAGATCGCCGGCAGTTTATCTTGGCGCTGGTCCGGATTCCTGTTCAGCTGGGAAAGCGCCACCACCGGCACCTCGAGCTCTTTGGCCAGCAACTTCAGCGAGCGGGAGAACTCACTGACCTCCTGCTGTCGGCTCTCCACCTTCTTGCCGGAGGTCATCAACTGCAGGTAGTCGATGATGATCAGCTCCAGTCCCATCTGCTGGCGGAGTCTGCGGCACTTGGCACGGATCTCGGGCAGGGTCATATTCGGGGAATCATCGATGAACAGCGGAGCATCGTTCACCTTCGCCTGGGTACTCGCGATCGTACGCCACTGCTCCTGGGAGATCTCCCCCTTGTGCATGCGGTCCAGGGGGATCTGCGCCTCTGCGGAGAGCAGCCGCATGGCGATCTCCGTCTTGCCCATCTCGAGGGAGAACAGAATGGCCGGCTTCTGAGAGCGGATTGTCGCCGCACGGGCGAAGTCGAGGGCCAGGGTCGACTTGCCCAGGCCAGGTCGAGCTGCGACGATGATGAGCTGCCCGGGGTGTAGCCCGTTTGTGAGTTTGTCCAGCTCCGTAATGCCTGTGGGGACGCCGGTAAACTTCCCTCCGTGGCTTTGCGCGACCTCGATCTCCTTGACGGCTGCCTCAGCCGCCACGGATAGCGGCAAGTAGTCTTGAGTGTTCTTCGCCGACGAGACGGCGTAAACCTCGGCCTGGGCCGTGTTCAGCAGGTCGTCGACGTCTCCCTCGCTCGCGTACCCCATCTGCGCGATCCGCGTGCCCACCTCCACGAGCCTGCGCAGAATCGCCTTCTGCTTGACGATGCCGGCGTAGTATCCCGCATTGGCCGCCGTCGGCACGACGGAGGTCAGGCTATGTAGATACTCCGCGCCACCAGCTCTACTGGCCTGGCCACCGCGGGTGAGTTCATCGGAGACACTGATCACATCCGTGGGCTCGCCCCGCGAGTACAGATCCAGGATCGCCTTGTAGATGATCTCGTGTTTCGGCACGTAGAAGTCATCGGCTTGCACTTCTTCGATGACATCGGCGACGGCATCCTTGCTGATGAGCATCCCGCCGATCGTGGACTGCTCAGCGAGCATGTCGTAGGGAGGGGTGCGCTCCGTGGTCTCGGACGGGGACACTGCACCAATGTGCGCGATGGACACGCTTCCTCCTTCCGTCGATACGGGATGCGCGAGTTTCTGCGCCGTCTCACCATGTCTAGCACGAGGCCCGGACATCGGCCTCACCTCGTGAGAAAGAGAGGCACCCAACGAGACTTTATCCAGTGCGCAACTCAGGGCTGTGAATAACTGTGTGCAAAACGCGGCGTGTTATCCCCAGCAGCGGTATCAGTCCTGGGGATAACTGTGTGGAAATCACATGAATTCTACATGAAATGCCGCTGTGGACAGGACATTTAGCTATTCACCTTGTGAACAGCCAAGTTTGCTCGACCACTACTTGAGAGTTAACGGCGCGCGTCCAGATAGTGACATGGCATGTGGAAAAGCATTGTGGAAAACTGCACATCGTCGGTCAAAAAAGGAGGCCCGGCAACGCCGGGCCTCCTTCACATCGTGGATGTCACGCCTTCTGGGCAACGACCTCCAGCGTCAGCTGCGCCACGACATCGTCATACACGCGCACCGACGCCTGGTACGTGCCGGTGGACCGGATGCTGGATCCGACCTCGATCTTGCGCTTGTCCACCGATCCGATACCCGCGGCCTCCACAGCCTGCGCGACATCGGCCGGCTTTACCGAACCGAACAGTCGACCGGAAGCGCCCGCCTTCGCCTCCAGACGAATCGTGACAGCCTCGAGGCGCTCCTTGAGAGCCTGCGCCTCCTCAGCGGTCGCAAGGGCACGAGCAGCACGAGCAGCACGGATCGCCGCCACTTCCTTTTCGCCGCCGCGCGTCCACGAGACTGCAAAGCCCTGCGGAATCAGGTAGTTGCGCGCATAGCCTGGCTTGACGTCTACGACGTCGCCCGCCGAGCCCAGCCCGGACACCTCGTGAGTGAGAATGATCTTCGCCATCGTTCAAACCTCCCTTTACCGGCCCGAGCCCGCGTACGGCAGCAGAGCCATCTCGCGTGCGTTCTTCACCGCACGCGCAATCAGGCGCTGCTCCTGCACGGACACGCCCGTGATCCGACGAGCGCGAATCTTTCCGCGCTCAGAAACGAACTTGCGCAACGTCGCGACATCCTTGTAGTCGATGACGCCGACCTTGATGGTCTTGACCGGGGCGACCTTCGTGTTCTTCTGGTTCCGGTTCTTCCCGCGGGAATTCCCTTTTCCAGCCATAGTTGTTCTCCTTCAATAAAGCTAAAACGTCACATCAAAATGGGGTGTCATCCAGGCCTTGACCTGGAGTGTTCCACGCATCCGCAGCGGGCTTCGGTGTCGTCGCCCACACATCCGGGGTTGGATTCGACGCCGCGGACGGGCCTCGCTGGGCGCCCTGACCGAGGCCAGCCGACGGGCTTGAACCGCCCTGGCTCGACGGGGTCAACGCCGCCCTCTGATAGCGCAGGCTCGGACCGATCTCATCGATATCCAACTCGATCAGGGAACGCTTCTCGCCCTCAGCAGTCGTGTAGTTGCGCTGCTTGAGCGCACCCATGGCAACCACCCGCGTCCCCTTCTTCAGGGATGCGCCGATGTTCTCGGCAAGATTCCGCCACGCCACGCAACGCAGGAACAAAGCATCCCCATCCCGCCACTCTCCCGAGGCGCGGTCGAAGATGCGGGGCGTGGATGCGATCGTGAAACTTGCCCGGGCAACACCACTTTGGGTGTACTGCATCTCCGGATCCGCAGTCAGGTTACCCGCGATTGTTACGTGGGCCTCGCCTGCCATGATCTATGCCCCTGCCTGAGCAGCGGCCTTCGGAGAGCGCAGATCGACAACGGCCTCGTCCGCACGCAGCAGCTTCGTGCGCAGAATCGTTTCCTGAATGTTCAAGAGACGATCGAGCTCGAGAGCCGTGGCCGACTCGGACTCGAACGTGACCACCACGTAGGTTCCCTCGGTGTGCTTCTTGATCGGGTACGCAAACTTCCGGCGACCCCAGACGTCCACGTTCTCCACTGTTCCACCCTCTTTGGGCACAACGGCGAGGAACTTCTCCAGATGAGTGGAGATACTGCGGTCGTCAACAGACGGGTCGATGATAATCATCATTTCGTACTTGGTCTGCTTCTGAGACACGATTCACCCACCTCCTTCGGTCTAAAACGGTGACAGACTCTCTGTCACAGGAGGGTTATTCTCAGTCTCGCCCCACGGAGGGGGCAACCTGTGCATTGTAGCAGAGCGGAGCACTCCGGGGAAGGGAAACCCGGGATGCGCATCCCCGCACCCGCACCCGCACCCG
>DGEZ01000103.1:5366-17157 GCA_002391425.1 Micrococcales bacterium UBA3913
CCCGCACCCGCACCCGCACCCGATGCGAGAATAGGACCATGTCACTGTCTCTCGGCACACCCCTGACCAGTTCCGCCACCTCGGCATTGCTCCTCGGCAGCGGCGAGATCGGCAAAGAGATCGCCATTGAATTGCAGCGTCTCGGCGTCGAGACCATCGCGGTGGATCGATACGCCAACGCACCGGCCATGCAGATCGCCCATCGCAGCCACGTCATCCCCATGCTGGACGCCACTCAGTTGCGCCGCGTGCTCGACGAGGAGAAACCCGGCATCATCATTCCGGAAGTCGAGGCGATCCACACGGAGACCCTCGCCTGGTACGAAGGCACGCACCAGGTGCGCGTCGTTCCCACCGCCCGAGCCACACAGCTGACGATGAACAGGGAAGGGATTCGCCGCCTCGCCGCCGAAGAACTTCAGCTGCCCACCTCTGCATACCGCTTCGCGGACACCCCGGAGGAATATCGGCAGGCCGTCGCCCAGATCGGGCTACCGTGCGTGGTCAAGCCGATCATGAGCTCCTCGGGCAAAGGCCAGTCCGTTCTCCGCACCAGCGCCGACATCGAGTCCGCCTGGATCCACGCACAGCAGGATGCTCGCGGCGCCAGCGGCGCACCCATCCGGGTCATCGTCGAAGCATTCGTGCCCTTCGACCGCGAACTCACGCTGCTCACGGTCCGGCACAGCGGCGGAACTGTGTTCGTCGACCCCATCGAGCACATTCAGAAGGACGGAGACTACGCCGAATCCTGGCAGGGCGAGGTCGTGCCGGAGCGGATTCTCGCGCGCGCCCAGGAGATCGCCGAACGCATCACTGGAGCACTCGGAGGGTGGGGCCTGTTCGGCGTCGAACTCTTCGTCGTCGGCGACCAGGTGATCTTCTCCGAAGTCTCACCCCGCCCCCACGACACCGGTCTGGTCACCCTCGTATCCCAGGACCTATCCGAATTCGCCCTTCACGTGCGCGCGATCCTCGGCTTGCCGGTTGCACAGCCGGAGCGCTTCCCCGGTGCTGCAGCCAGCGTCCCCGTCAAGGCTCAGGGAACGGGCGTTCCCCGGTTCAGCGGACTCGAGGATGCGCTGAGCATCCCCACCGCCCAGCTGCGCCTGTTCGGCAAGCCCGCGGTCGATGGCGAGCGCCGCGTAGCGGTTGCCCTGGCACGCGGGAAAACGGTCACGGAAGCGCGTAGCCGGGCCCACCAGATCGCCGACGCGATAACCGTCGACCTGGACAGTTAGCGGTCCGATTGCCCCGCTGACGCATCGCCCCACCCCGGAATGTTCTGCTGAGCCCAGGAGCGCAACCGCCGCCGAGCCTCCGACTCACCGAGCGGTCCCTCGTCAAGACGTTGCTCCAGCAGGAACGCATACGCCTTCCCCACGACCGGCCCGGGGCTCACCCCCAGCTCAGCCATAATCTGCGTCCCATCCAGGTCCGGGCGAATCGCATCGAGCTCCTCCTGAGCGGCAAGCTCGTCAATACGCCTCTCAATATCGTCGTACGCCTGGCGAAGACGACGGGCCTTCGCGGCGTTGCGCGTAGTGACATCGGCACGCACGAGCTTGTGCAGCCGGGGCAGGAGGTCGCCGGCATCACGCACGTACCTGCGCACCGCAGAATCCGTCCACGCCCCCTCGGCATAGCCGAAAAACCTCAAGTGCAGTTCAATAAGTCGGCACACCGCACTCGTCGTGTCCTTATCGAACCGAAGTGCGGTCAAGCGCTTGCGCGCCATCCGCGCACCCACCAGATCATGCTGGTAAAAGGTCACCTTGCCGCCCGGTTCCAGGCGACGCGTCTTCGGCTTGCCGATGTCGTGCAGCAGAGCGGCCAGCCGAAGCACCAGATCCGGCCCGTCCTCCTCCTGATCGATCGCCTGTCTCAAGACGGTCAGCGTGTGGCGGTAGACATCCTTGTGGTGATGGTGCTCATCCACTTCCAGGCGCAGTCCCGGAACCTCCGGGAGAAACTCGTCGGCCAGACCGGTATCCACGAGCACCTCGATCCCCGACTCCGGGTCACCTCCCAGCATGAGTTTCGTGAACTCCGCCTGGATGCGCTCGGCGGACACCAACGTCAGCGTGGACGTCAACTCGACGATCGCCTTCAGAGCAGACGGCTCCACCGTGAACCCCAGCTGGGAGACAAACCGCGCCGCGCGCATCATGCGCAGGGGATCATCCGCGAAAGACTCCACCGCGGGGGCCGGAGTGCGCAACACACCCGCCATCAGGTCACTCAACCCGTTAAACGGGTCCACGAGCG
This sequence comes from Micrococcales bacterium UBA3913, assembly GCA_002391425.1. Lineage (GTDB taxonomy): Bacteria > Actinomycetota > Actinomycetes > Actinomycetales > Microbacteriaceae > UBA3913. The sequence goes on from DGEZ01000103.1 coordinate 7,635, forward strand.
TGCGGGACGGCAGGCGCAGCGCCATCGCATTCACCGTGAAGTCCCGCCGCCGAAGATCCGCTTCCAAGGTGTCCCCGAAATCGACCTCCGGCTTCCGCGAGCGATGGTCATAACGGTCCGAACGGTAAGTGGTCACCTCCACCTGAAGGCCATCAATCCGTGCTCCGATGGTCCCGTATTCCCGCCCCACGTCCCAGTGCGCGGACGCCATCGGCGCGAGAATCGCCATCGTCTGATCCGGGCGCGCATCCGTGGTGAGGTCGAAGTCCGAGATCTCCCGTCCGAGGAATGCGTCCCGCACCGGCCCCCCCACGAGCGAGAGCTCATAGCCCCGCCCCTGAAACGCCGCCCCCAAACGGTCCAGAACCGCCACCTGGGTTGCCACGTGGAGATTGCCCAACGCTTCCCGAATATCACTGACCACCCCAACATCGTGCCACAGCCCGGACTACCTGTGTTCCTCAGGGTGGGCAGGTAGGCTCTGTGTCAGAACAGTGAGGTAACCCCCCCCAGGAGACACATGCGAACGTGGCGTGCCCTCGTCAGTGCAGCACTTGCCCTCGCACTGTGCGGTACCGGCGTGCCCGCCACCGCAGAGGAGGATGCCAGCGCAGAGTCCCTCCCGCAGGCCGTCACCGTCTCCTTCACCCAAGAAAGCATCGATGCGTTCTCGGGGGTGGACCTCGATGTCTCGGTCACCGCCGGCGCCACCGCGATCAGTGGTGCCACCGCCACGCTCAGCCTGCGTCACATCGTGCTCACGGACGCGCAGGACATCGAGGCATGGCTCACCGGAGAGACCACGGGAATGCAGTGGGGCGGCGACCTGCAGGTAGACGACTACGAGATACCTGACACCGACGCCGGTCAGACCAGCGCATTCGTGATCAGTGCCACCCGCGCCCAGCTCTCCTTGGGTGACCTGTATGGGGCGACGGGATTCGTCCCCTTCGTGGTGATCGTCACGACCGCAGACGGACAGCAGCAACGCGTCACCGGCGTCGTGCCGTGGAACCAGGGCGAGAGTGTCGGGGACACCACCGTCGTTGTTCCCATCACCGCTCCGACAACGAGCACCGAACTCTACACCGAGGATGAACTCACCGACTGGGTCGCCTCCGATGGAATTTTCGCGCGCATGTCCGAGGCCCTGGCGGGCACCACCGTGGTCATCGCCATCGATGCGAAAATCGTCGCGTCGATCACGGCCAACGACAGTACCGGGGCGGCCGCGGCGTGGTTGGCAGCGCTGCAGGACGAGCATCCCGTCGTTCCGCTCTCCTACGGCAACGGAAGCACCACCGCGCTCGTCTCCGCGGGCGCCGAGACCGTCCCCACCGTGGATTCGAGTGTCACCGGGTGGGCGGGATCGACGACCATCTGGACCGAGGGGGACACTCTCGACGCCGACACTGCATCGGCGCTGACGAGCGCAGGGTACACCTCCGCTGTGGTGTCCTCGCAGCGCGTCACGAACCTCGACTGGCAGACCAGCTACTCCCTGGCTGGTCTGGATCTCATCATCAGCGACAGCTCTGTCAGCACGGCTATTGAGCAGGTGCTCTCCGGAGCGGTCAGTGATCCTCAGTACCCCGTCGCCCTTCGCGCCTCCGTCACGGATCCCGGCGTTGACCGCCTGGTGGTCGTGCCGACGACGTGGAACCGCCAGGCATCCACCCTGCGCGCAATCCTGCAGGCCTTTGCCTCCGCCAGCTGGACCGAACTCAGCGACGACGTCAGCATCAGCACATCCAGCGAGGCCAACACCACAGCGGCAACCCTCTCCGACAGCACCGGGACGATGGTGGATGCGGACCAGCTCAGCGCTCTCGTCGCGCAGAGCAAAGCCGCGGATGTCGTCGCTGGCGCCATCGCGGACTCGTCCGCCACCACCGTGCGCACATCGCTGGATAGAACCCTGATGACGCTGTCCTCACCGGACTGGCCAGACCAATCGAGGTGGGCCACAGAACTGCAGACCGCGATCCAGTCGGCACAGACCACCGCTGGAGCCGTTCAGCTCGGCGAACAAGCCTCGGTTCGACTCATCTCCAGCGAGTCTCGGCTCCCGGTAGCCATCGTCAATAACCTGTCCTATCCGGTGACCGTCACCGTGGTGATCAAGCCCTCGAACGGCAGGCTCGTGGTGGAGGAGGTGGAGCCGATCACCATCGAGGCACACTCGACGACGCAGATCCTCGTTCCCGTGCGCGCCGTGGCGAACGGCGATGTCACCTTGGACATGCAGATCGTGGATGAGTCTGGGAACACGATCGGCACGGCTGTTACCCGAGACATGTCCGTCAGCGCGGAATGGGAGTCCGTGACGGCAGGCATTTTCGCGTTAGCCATCGCGCTGCTGTTCGGCTTCGGCCTGTTCAAGGGGATCCTGCGTCACCTTCGCGGCAGAGGCCGGACAGATTCCTCCGCCACTTCGGAGAAGGTCAGCGCCGACGCGCACCAGACCGGCTCCACAGAGCCCGCGCCTGCGGACACCCCCGCACCCGGAACCGAGGAGACGCACAGGTGACAGCACCCTCTGTCTCCCCGGCCGACGGCGACGACCGTTCCGCGCGAGCGCGGGCGAGCCTCACACTCGCCGCGGGTACCCTCACCTCGCGCATCCTCGGGTTTGTCCGGACGTTCCTTCTCGCCGTCACCATCGGGACGGTTAATGCCGCCGATGCCTTCGGGGTGGCCAACCAGTTGCCCAACACGATGTACCAGCTCACCGCTGGCGGGGTCCTCACGGCCGTGCTCGTCCCGCAAATTGTCCAGGCCACCCGCTCCGCCGACGGCGGGTCCGCCTACATCAACCGGATTTCCACACTGGCCATCATGCTGTTCACCGCATCCGCCGCTGTGCTCACACTGTGCTCGCCACTGCTGATCGCGCTGTACACCCACGACTGGCCCGCCGATCGGGTCGCGCTGGCCACCGCTATGGCCTACCTGTGCATGCCGCAGGTGTTCTTCTACGGGCTGTACGCGCTGCTCGGGGGAGTACTCAACGCGCGCAGCGTGTTCGGCCCCTACACCTGGGCACCGGTCGCCAACAACCTGATTGCGATCGCCGGGCTTGCCGCGTTCCTGCTCATCTATGGCGCCGACAGCACCGGGGTGGTTCCCATCGAGGACTGGGCCGGGGGACGCACCCTCCTGCTCGCCGGATCGGCGACCATTGGCGTAGCCGCCCAGGCGCTGATCCTGTTCGTGTTCTGGCGCAAGGCGAACATCCGGTTCCGCCCGGACTTTACGTTCCGTCACGTGGGCCTGGGCGCGACCTTCGTCGCGGCGGGCTGGATTCTCGCGAACGTCGTCATCGAGGCGATCGTGGGTCTGGTGCAGTCGAACGTGCTCACCTTCGCGAGCGCCGATCGCGCCGCCGGAGACGTTGCGCTGATCGGAAACCAGGGCATGTCCTACGTGTTTCTCGTGTACGTGCTCCCGCACTCGATCATCGCGGTTTCCATCGCAACCGTCTATTTCACGCGGTTCAGTCACTGGTGGTCCACCGGTGACCTCGCCTCCTTCCGGGCGGACTTTTCCCGCAGCACGCGCATGATCGGCGTCGCCAGCGTGTTCTGCACCGCGGCTCTCATCGTGCTTTCTTTCTCCATCGTGCGGATGTTCACGACGCATTCGTTCGCCCAGGTGTCCGCGATGGCCGGGATCCTCATCCCCATGTCCTTCGGGCTGGTCGCCTACAGTTTCTTCTTCCTGACGATGCGTGCGCTGTATGCGGTGGATGACACCCGCAGTGTCTTCGTCATCACCGCCATCAGCGCGGCCGTGCGCATCCCCGCCTACTTCGCAGCCGGGCTGCTCAACCCGTACTGGATCGCCTCAGGCATCGCTGTGGCCACCACGACCGCATGCTGGATCGAGGCGATCGCCGGATTCGTGATCCTGCGGCGCAGAATCGGAGCACCCGGCGGTTTTGTCATCGTGCGCACCCATGTCCGACTCCTCCTGGCCGCGGCGGGCGCCTCTGTGGCGGGATGGGCCGTGTCCTTCCTGCTGGGCGCGTACCGGGCCGACGGTTTCGGCAATGCCACCATTCCCGGTGCCCTCCTCACCGTTGTCCTGGCTGGATCCGTGATGGCCGGGGTCTATGTCGTCTTCTTGCGTGTTCTGCGAGTACAAGAACTTGACGCCATGGTCTGGCTGATCCGCGCCCGCCTCCCACACCGCGGGCTCGGATAGTGCTCGGCTAAACTCCCTCCCCGCGGAATGGGCACACCGTAGAATCTGTTGTACCCAGCGAGGATGATTGGAGTCAGATGCGAAACGTTGTCATAGTGGGGTCCGGACCGGCTGGCTACACTGCCGCGATCTACACGGCGCGAGCAGACCTGAAGCCCCTGGTGATCGCCAGTTCCGTTGAGGCCGGCGGTGAGCTGATGAAAACCACCGAGGTGGAGAATTTTCCCGGCTTTCCGCAGGGCATCATGGGTCCGGAGTTGATGACCCAGTTGCAGGAACAGGCCGAACGCTTCGGCGCTGAGGTCGTATACGACGACGTTGTGGCGATGGATCTCACCGGCCCGGTGAAGACCATCACACTCTCCGGAGGCGAGACCATCGAGGCCCGTTCCGTGATCCTCGCCACCGGTAGCGCGTACAGGATGCTCGGGTTGCCGCGCGAGGACGAGCTCCTCGGCCACGGGCTGTCCGCCTGCGCAACCTGCGACGGCTTCTTCTTCCGGGACAAGGACATCGCCGTTGTCGGCGGGGGTGACTCCGCCATGGAGGAGGCCACATTCCTGACCCGGTTCGCTCGTTCCGTCACCGTCATCCACCGGCGGGACAGCCTGCGCGCATCCAAGATCATGCAGGAGCGCGCTTTCTCTAACGACAAGATCCACTTCATCTGGAACGCCGACGTGGTTGAGCTCCTCGGAGACACCGCCATCGACGGCGTGGTGCTGCGCGACACGACGACCGGGGAGACTCGGACGCTGCACCTGGATGGCCTGTTCATCGCCATCGGCAACATCCCCCGCACCGAGCTGGTTTCCGGACAGGTGGACCTCACCGCACAGGGGTTCATCGCCGTGGATGGGCGCAGCTCCCGCACGAATGTCTCCGGGGTCTTTGCGGCTGGGGACGTTATTGACCCCACCTACCGTCAGGCGATCACCGCGGCCGGTTCGGGCTGTGTTGCAGCCCTGGACGCGGAACACTATTTGGCCACCATCGAGACGGCAGCGCCTGCCGCCTCTGCAACGAAGTGAGGATTCACCCATGACCATCAAACACGCAACAACCGCAAGCTTCGCTCAGGACGTGCTCTCGGCGGACAAGCCCGTACTCGTCGACTTCTGGGCGTCGTGGTGCGGACCGTGCATCCAGATGGGTCCCGTCCTGGATGCGATCGACGCGGATCACGCAGACGCGATCGATGTCGTCAAGGTCAACGTAGACGAGAACCCGGATATCGCTCAGCAGTACCACATCACCTCGATCCCCGCATTCAAGGTGTTCCAGGGCGGTGCTGTGGTCAAAGAGCTGGTCGGGTCCCGTCCGAAGGCCGTATTTGAACGGGAAATCGAGCCGTTCTTCTCCGCCCAGCACTGACGGGCCGTTCGCTGGCCGCACGGCCGCACGCACTCCTGGTCCCGACGGCCGCTTCGCGCGGTAACTCACCGAGGGGTGAGCGTGTCGTTGCCGAGAAGCCCACCACCGTGCTGACAGGTGACTAGGCTGGTGCGCATCCACCTGTACGAATGACGAGATCATCAGGTGGCGGCAAGGGGTTGTCATGACGAAGAAGTTGAGAGAGTCCTCCGAGATTCGGTTGGATCCGTGGATCTCCCTGTATGCACGACGCACGTCTGGGCTGAGTGCCTCTGAGGTGCGTTCGCTCTTCGCCGTCGCGAGCAGACCGGAAGTGGTCTCGCTCGCTGGCGGTATGCCGTACGTCAAAGCTCTCGGGGACGATGTCATCCAAGAGTCTGTCGCACGCGTGATGTCCACGAACGGCCCAAAGGCACTGCAATACGGCTCCGGACAAGGCGAGCCCGCCCTGCGCGAGCGCATCACCGAGGTGATGGCTCTGGAAGGAATCGTCTCCGGCGCGGACGACATCGTCATCACGACCGGCTCCCAGCAGGGCCTCGACCTGGTCACCCGTCTGTTCATCGACCCCGGTGACGTCATCCTGACCGAGGGTCCGAGCTACGTGGGCGCCCTGGGCGTGTTCCGTTCCTATCAGGCCGAGGTCGTGCACGTCCCCATGGATGCGGATGGTCTCACCCCTCAGGCCCTCGAGGAGACGATCGTGCGGTTGCGCGCCGCAGGCAAGACGATCAAATTCCTCTACACGATCCCCGATTTCCACAATCCCGCTGGTGTCACGCTTGCCGCCTCGCGCAGACCCGAGATTCTCGCCATCACACAACGCCACGGTGTTCTCCTCGTGGAGGACAATCCGTACGGGCTGCTGTACTTCAATGCGCCACCACCGGACGCCATCCGTGCAATTGACGATCGCGGAATCCTATACCTGGGGTCGTTCTCCAAGACACTCGCCCCCGGGTTCCGCGTCGGGTGGGTGCTTGCCCCGCACGCCATCCGCGAGAAGCTCATCCTGGAGCAGGAGTCTGCAGTGCTGTCCCCGTCCAGCTTCAGCCAGCTTGTCATCACCGACTACCTGGAACACGCGGATTGGAAGGAGCAGATTGCCACCTTCCGCGGCATATATCGAGAGCGCAGGGATGCGATGCTCGATGCCCTCTCCGAGTACCTTCCGCAGTTGAGCTGGACCCACCCGGATGGAGGGTTCTACGTGTGGCTGTCCTTGCCGGAGGGAATGAACTCGAAGGCGATGCTCCCCCTGGCGGTGCGCGAACTCGTCGCCTACACCCCGGGCACGGCGTTCTACTCGGATGGCGGGGGTGCCTCCGAGATCCGGCTGTCCTTCTGCTACCCCGCTCCGGAGGAGATTCGGGTGGGAATTCAGAGGCTTGCCCACGTCATCAGCAACGAGGCTCAGCTACTCGACACGTTCGGCACCGGTGGCGAGCAGATCGATTTCGATGGTGCCTCCGGTTCGCACATTTCCAGTCCACCACCCAACCTCAATTGAAAGGTCAGGATGAGTTCCTTGACTGATCTTCCCCGCGTTCTCGTCCTTGCCGGGGGTATCTCTCACGAACGCGATGTGTCTCTGCGTTCCGGAGCCCGCGTTGCGGAGGCCCTCCGGCAGCTGGGGGTCGAGGTGTACCAGGCTGAGCCGGACAGCACCCTGCTGGGCACCCTGGACGATCTCGCACCAGACGTGATCTGGCCAGCCCTGCACGGGGCCAGCGGCGAGGACGGCGCCCTGCGCGACCTCCTCAGCCGCGGCGGCATCCCCTATGTGGGGGCGCGTGGAAGCGCAACGCGCCTCGCCTGGGAGAAACCCGTGGCGAAGGGGATTGTCGCCTCCCACGGACTGGCCACACCCGTGAGCGTCACCCTTCCCCGCGAGACGTTTCGAGAACTGGATGCGCGCAGCGTCATCACCTATCTGGGCAAGCACCTGAGCCTGCCGCTTGTGGTCAAGCCCGCTCGCGGGGGGTCCGCGATGGGCGTGTCTATGGTGGATGACCTCAGCCAGTTGCCGCGTGCCCTCGTCGATGCGTACACCTATTGCGATGTCGCTCTCATCGAACAGCGCGTGTACGGCACAGAGATCGCCATCTCCCTCATCGATGAGGGGGATGGCGTGGTCGCGCTGCCCGCGGTCGAGATCATCCCACTCAGCGGGGTCTACAGTTTCGAGGCCCGGTATAACGCGGGGGAAACAGATTTCTTCTGCCCGGCACGGTTGAGTGAGACGCACCTGGCCCAGGCGGTGGAAGCGGCGACCACTGCCCACCAGGTGCTGGGGCTGCGACATCTGAGCCGAGTCGACCTGATCGTGGATGCGGATGGTACGCCGTGGTTCCTGGAGGCGAATGTACTTCCCGGACTGACCGAGACCAGTCTGTTCCCGCTGGCGTTGCAGGCCTCCGGCCGGTCCCCGGGGGAGACCTACCTGCGTCTGGCTCAGGCGGCGGCGCGCGACCGCTGAATCTCGACTTCCGCTTCCCCGCATTTCGCTCGGCATGCGGCGAGCCACGAGTTGAGGTCCCCCCAGCGGACCTCAACTCGTGTTGGTGAGGTCCCCCCAGCGGACCTCACCACGCCGCTAGACGTCTGCACTCCCCAGTGCACCGAATACGTCTTCATATACAGAGACGCCGATTTCGGGTTTCATGTCGCGAGATTGTGAAAAATGTGAGATTTTTCTGCGCCAGGGTGATCTGGGAAGAGGACACCGATGCCGGCACCTTGTCGGCGAGAACTCAGAATCCCCGTCACAGCGCTCGGGCCACCGGTGCCCCACCCACTCAGGAAGAAAGAGGTGGGGATGGAAACAGGTGGAACCGCGCATGCGCTGCGGCCTGGAGAAAGGCCGGAAGAAATTGTGGAGCTTAGGGGACTCGAACCCCTCACCTCCTGCTTGCAAAGCAGGCGCTCTACCGGATGAGCTAAAGCCCCGAATTCTCCCTCCCACGAGGGGAGGCAGGGAGTGGGCCTAACTGGATTTGAACCAGTGACCTCTTCGTTATCAGCGAAGCGCTCTAACCAACTGAGCTATAGGCCCATGCCAGGCAACGACATTAGAGCCTATCAGCAAAACCCACCGAGCAAAAACTCGCAATTTGCCTGCCAGGCCCGACGTGTCGTGACCTACTTATCGTTCGTGAAGGACACGCGTAGCCCCCCGATGAGTGCCGCAATCGCGTTGAACACGAAAGCGCACAGCGCGCCGAAAATCGTGCCGAAGGCAATCTGAACGATCCCCGCCAGCATGGCGAGTCCGGTGATCGTTCCGGTACTAAAGGACGCACCCACGTCGACCGTGCTTGTCCCAACAATGCCCGCCACGAAGTCGTTGACGGTGTCGAACAAGCCAGCAGCATGAATCAATGTCATGAGCACGAAAATTGCAACAACGTTGATCACAGCCAGCGCGATGCACACGAAAAAGGACAGTTTCGTAGCAGACCACACGCTGACGTGTGTCAGCCGCAAGCTCACTTGCCGGCCCCGCGGCTGACCTTTCAGGATTCTTCCTGCAGCCGCGGCCGCAGCCTTTCCGCCCTCATGCGGAGCTTTCGGAGCCTTGGGAACGGCAGCCGTCTTGGCTTCACTGGTCATGGCTTCCTACTTCCTCCTCCACGGACTCCTCCGCCCGCTCCGAGTTCTTGGCGACCGCGATGATCCGATCTCCCTCCGCAAAGCGCGCGAAGACTACGCCCATCGTAACCCGCCCGCGAACGGGAATCTCCGAAACCGCCGAACGCACGACCTTTCCGCTTTCCAACACGACCAGAATCTCGTCATCCTCGGTCACGATGACTGCCCCGGCGAGCTCCCCGCGGTCCTCATCCTCCTTGGCGACCTTGATTCCGCCACCGCCTCGACCCTGCACCCGGTACTCGTCGACACGCGTGCGCTTGGCATAGCCGCCGTCGGTGACGGTCACCAC
>DGEZ01000103.1:17418-20940 GCA_002391425.1 Micrococcales bacterium UBA3913
CCCCGAACCCCGGAGGTGTCCCGACCCATGGGACGCAACGAGGCGTCATCCGCGGTGAAACGAATGGACTTTCCGCCATGGGTTGCGATGAGAAGGTCCTGCGCGGGGTCCATCAGCAGCGCGGAGATCAGTTCATCGCCCTCGCGCAGACTGATCGCGATCAACCCGGCGGACCGGCTGGAGTCGTACGCAGTCAAGGCGGTCTTCTTGACCAGCCCGTTCTTCGTGACCAACACGAGGTACGGTGCCTGGCTGTAGTCGCGGATGTCGAGCACCTGGGCGATCTGCTCGCCTGGGGCCAGAGCAAGCAGGTTCGCGACGTGCTGCCCCTTCGCATCCCGTCCGGCCTCGACCACCTCGTACGTCTTCGCGCGGTAGACGCGCCCCGTGTTGGTGAAGAACAGCAACCAGTGGTGGGTTGTCGTCACGAAGAAGTGCTCGACCACGTCATCGGCGCGCAACTGAGCACCCTTGACTCCCTTGCCTCCGCGGTGCTGACTGCGGTAGTTGTCGATGCGCGTGCGCTTGATGTACCCGCCTCGCGTGATCGTGACGACCATGTCCTCTTCTGGGATCAGGTCCTCGACGGTCATATCCCCGTCATACCCGAGAACGATCTCCGTGCGGCGATCATCCCCCCACTTGTCAGTGATCTCGGTCAGCTCGTCGATGACGATCTGACGTTGCCGCTCCGGCTTTGCCAGGATGTCCTGGTAGTCGCGTATCTTCGCCTCGAGCTCATCGTGCTGGTCGTGAATCTTCTGACGCTCCAGGGCGGCGAGTCGGCGAAGCTGCATGGACAGAATCGAGTCCGCCTGGAGCTCGTCAATATCGAGCAGCCTCATCAAGCCGGTCTTGGCCTCATCCGCTGTGGGGGACTTCCGGATCAGAGCGATGACGGCATCCAACGCGTCCAGAGCCTTGAGATAGCCGCGCAGAATGTGGGCGCGGGCTTCTGCTTCCTTCAACCGGAACTTCGTGCGTCGCACGATCACGTCCACCTGGTGGCTCGTCCAATAGGTGACGAGCTGATCGAGGCTTAGGGTGCGCGGCACCCCATCCACGAGCGCAAGCATGTTCGCGCCGAAGTTCTCCTGCAGCTGGGTGTGCTTGTACAGGTTGTTCAACACGACCCGTGCGACGGCGTCTCGCTTCAACACGATCACGAGCCGCTGCCCGGTGCGCCCCGAGGTCTCGTCACGAATATCGGCGATGCCCTGCACCTTGCCCTCTTTGACGAGCTCGGCGATCTTCATGGCGAGGTTGTCGGGATTCACCTGGTAGGGCAGTTCGGTTACCACCAGGCAGGTGCGCCCGTGGATCTCCTCCACGTTGACGACGGCCCGCATGGTGATCGAGCCGCGCCCCGTTCGGTACGCCTCTTCAATGCCTTTCCGGCCCAGGATGCGCGCCCCCGTGGGGAAGTCGGGGCCAGTAATCCGTTGCATGAGAGCATCCAACAACTCATCACGGTCCGCGTCGGGATGCTCGAGCACCCAGATCGCGCCCGCGGCGACCTCACGCAGGTTGTGCGGGGGAATATTCGTCGCCATCCCCACCGCGATTCCCACGGACCCATTGACGAGCAGGTTCGGGATGCGGCTGGGCAGCACGACCGGCTCCTGGGTCTTGCCGTCGTAGTTGTCTTGGAAGTCGACCGTGTCCTGTTCGATATCCCGGACCATTTCGAGGGCCAGTTGTGCCATGCGGGTCTCGGTGTACCGTGGCGCGGCGGCTGGGTCGTTTCCGGGGGACCCGAAGTTTCCCTGCCCAGCTGCCAGGGGGTAGCGCATACTCCACGGCTGGACCAGACGCACCAGCGTGTCGTAGATGGCGGAGTCACCATGGGGGTGGAATTGCCCCATCACCTCACCGACGACACGGGAACACTTAGAGAAGCCCTTGTCTGGGCGGTACCCGCCGTCGTACATCCCGTAGATGACGCGTCGGTGCACGGGCTTGAGTCCGTCTCGCACATCCGGAAGAGCTCGGCCCACGATGACGCTCATCGCATAGTCAAGGTACGACCGCTGCATCTCCAGGTTGAGATCCACGGGCTCAATATTTCCGTGGTTGTGGGGGGTCTGTTCGTCAGCCATCTTCTTCTCTACTCGCTCTTCGCCTGTGGTCGCCGCATCGGGGGTGGGATACGCCTAGATGTCTAGGAACCTCACGTCTTTCGCGTTGGTCTGGATGAACGTGCGGCGAGAGTCCACGTCCTCACCCATGAGCACGGAAAACACCTCGTCAGCGGATGCCGCATCGTCAAGTGTCACCTGCAACAGCGTCCGCGTCTCCGGGTCCATCGTCGTCTCCCACAGCTCGCTGTAGTCCATCTCGCCGAGTCCCTTATAGCGCTGAATGCCGTTGTCCTTCGGGATGCGCCAGCCCTGGCCCTTGCCCAGGTCCAGCAACGCGTCCCTTTCCTCATCGGAATACGCGTACTCATGCTCGTGATCAATCCACTTGAGCCGATACAGCGGGGGCTGCGCCAAATACACGTACCCCTTCTCAATCAGCGGCCGCATGTAGCGGAACAGGAAGGTCAGCAGCAGGGTTCGGATGTGCTGCCCATCCACGTCGGCATCGGCCATGAGCACGATCTTGTGGTACCGCAGCTTTGTCGCGTCGAAATCCTCCCCGATACCGCAGCCGAACGCCGTGATCATTGCCTGGATCTCGTTATTCTGCAACGCACGATCCAGACGCGCCTTCTCCACGTTGAGGATCTTTCCGCGCAACGGCAATATCGCCTGAGTGTCTGGGTTCCGACCCTGGACGGCAGAGCCGCCAGCGGAGTCACCCTCGACGAGAAACACCTCACAGATCTCGGCGTTCCGACTTGAGCAGTCCTTCAGCTTGCCGGGCATTCCACCGGACTCGAGCACGCTCTTTCTCCGGGTGGCCTCCCTCGCCTTGCGGGCAGCAATTCGAGCCTGCGCCGCCTGCATCGCTTTGCGCACGATGTCTTTGGCCTGCGCAGGATTTCGATCGAACCAGTCGCTGAGCCTTTCGCCCGTGACCTTCTGCACAAAGGCTTTCGCCTCGGTGTTGCCCAGCTTGGTCTTCGTCTGCCCCTCGAACTGCGGCTCGGGCAGCTCCACCGTGAGCACCGCCGTCAGGCCGGCGAGCACGTCGTCCTTCTCGAGCTTGTCGTTGCCGACCTTCAGGCGCCGCGCGGTCTTCTCCACCTCACCGCGCAGCTGCTTCAGCAGCTCCTGCTCGAAGCCCTGCTGGTGCGTGCCGCCCTTCGGGGNNTTGGTCTTCGTCTGCCCCTCGAATTGCGGCTCTGACAGCTTCACGGACACCACAGCGGTGAGTCCTTCACGAACATCCTCGCCGGAAAGGTTGTCGTCTTTGTCTTTGAGCAGACCTTTCTCACGCGCATAGCGGTTGATCAAGGTTGTCAGTGCCGCCCGAAAACCTTCCTCGTGCGTACCACCCTCGTACGTGTTGATCGTATTCGCGTAGGTGTGCACGCTTTCGGTGTAGGCGGTCGTCCACTGCATGGCGACCTCGACC
>DGEZ01000103.1:21172-21329 GCA_002391425.1 Micrococcales bacterium UBA3913
CTTCGAAGTCAATGATGTCGGGGTTCACGACCTCGACCTTCTTGGCACTGTTGAGGAAGTGAACGTAATCAACCAGGCCACCGGCATAGGTGTATGTCACGGTGCGCGGCTCCGGGAGCTCCGCCGTCTCATCGACCAGCACGATGGTCAAGCCCTT
>DGEZ01000103.1:21572-21836 GCA_002391425.1 Micrococcales bacterium UBA3913
TGCCGCAACGTCTCAAAATCGAAGACCGTGGTCTCAAAGGTCTCCGCGCTCGGCCAGAAGGTCACCGTCGTCCCGGTGTCTGAGGAGGGTTCCCCCTTCTGAAGGGGCCCGATGGGAACACCCTCCTCGTACTGCTGGCGCCATACGTGACCCTGCCGCCGGACCTCGACCTCGAGGCGACTCGACAATGCGTTAACTACGGAGATTCCCACCCCATGCAGACCGCCGGACACGGCGTATCCACCCTGTCTCTTATACACATCT
>DGEZ01000107.1 GCA_002391425.1 Micrococcales bacterium UBA3913
CGGGCAAGTCGACGCTCGTGCGCCTCCTGGTCGGCCTGGACGAGCCGACCTCCGGCGATGTGCTTTTCCGGGGGCGGCGCGTCTCGCGCGTGCCGGAGCGTTCCCGCGCGCAGCTGCGCCGCGACGTGCAGCTCGTGTTCCAGGACCCGGCCTCCAGTCTGGACCCCCGGATGCGCGTGGGCCGGACCATCGCCGAGCCGCTGCGGGATGCGCGCGGGCCGGCAGCGGCAGAGCGGGTCGCCGAGCTGCTGGACGCGGTGGGCCTTCCTGCCGACTCGGCGCAACGCTTCCCGCACGAGTTCTCCGGTGGTCAACGCCAGCGGATCGCGATCGCCCGCGCGCTGGCCTCGAACCCGCGCGTGCTGTTCGCGGACGAACCGGTGAGCGCCCTGGACGTGTCGGTGCGCTCGCAGGTGTTGGCACTGCTGAGTGACCTGGTCGACCGGTTCGGGATGACCCTCGTGTTCGTGTCGCACGACCTGAGCGTGGTGCGCGCGCTGTGCGACCGGGTGGTAGTGCTCTACCGGGGGGAGGTGGTCGAGCAGGGTCCGACCGCTCGCGTGTTCGAGCGGCCTGAGCATCCCTACACGCGCGGTCTTCTGGATGCGGTGCCGCACCTTCCGGGCAGGGCCCAGAACTTGCGCTGACCGCCTCGCCGGTGCCACGGTTTGGCAGAATCTCTGGCACACTTGTGGGGGCGCCGGCTGCGTTGCCGGTCTTTCCGCCCTGGTGTAATGGCAGCACAGCGGCCTTTGGAGCCGTAAGGTCTAGGTTCGAATCCTAGGGGCGGAGCAGTAAATGGGCCGTCGTATCGAACATCGGCGGGTTTTCGGCGAGAGGAGGGTGAGCGTGGGCGAGCGGGTCCTGCACACGATCATCCTGGCCGCCGGGTCGGGCACGCGGATGCATTCCGCGGTGCCGAAGGTGCTGCACGAGGTGGCGGGTACGCCGATGCTCGGCTGGGTGCTGGCGGCGGCTGGCCACGTGACGACAGGCCGTCTGGTGGTGGTGACGCGTTTCCAGGCGGACCGTGTGGAGGAGTTTGTCCGTGAGCGCGCCCCGCGTGCGGTGACGGTGCGGCAGGACGACATCCCGGGGACGGGCCGGGCGGTGGAGTGCGCGCTGGGTGCTCTCCCCGATGGCGACGTGCTCGTCTTGTGCGGGGATGTGCCGCTGCTGGATGCGCAGGCGCTGTCCGATCTGGTGTCCGAGCATCGCCGTTCGGGGGCTCTCGCGACGGTGCTCACCGCGCTGGTGGATGACCCGACCGGCTACGGGCGGGTGGAGCGCGATGGTGCGCGGTCAGTGGTCGGGATCGTTGAACAGGCGGATGCGTCCAACGAGCAGAGGCAGATCCGGGAGATCAACTCTGGCACCTACGTGTTTGACGTTGCCGCACTGCGCTCGGCTCTGGCCCAGGTGGGCACGGCGAACGCGCAGGGGGAGAAGTACTTGACGGATGTGATCGGCCTGCTCGCGCGCGAATCCGGGGGCGTGTCCGCGCAGCCGGTGCGGGATGCGCGCCTGGTGCAGGGCGTGAACAGCCCGGAGCAGCTGGCCTTGGCGGAGCAGTTCGCCTCCGGGTTGTGAGGGATGCGGGGGGTGTGCCTGCACAGCACGGGGGGTGTGCCGTCGTGGGCGCGGTGGGTGTCCTCCCGGCGTGACCGTTTTGTCAGCAGACGTGTAGCCTGTGCTCAGCCACCCCTCACTACAATGAAGTGACCACCCACAGCCCCCGACTTCCCGGGGCGGAAGGATGATTCGTGGTGAGAGGTTTCTCCTCCCTTCGTGCAGGTGCCATCGTGGGCGCCCTCATGCTCATGATCGCTGCCCCTGCCCAGGCGCAGGAGCCGGTCGAGTTCGGGTCCAGTAGTGTGGTGGACTCCGCCGGCGTGCTCTCGTCCAGTCAGCAGGAGAGCGTGGAGGATGCGCTCTCGGATCTGGCCCGCGACCACAGCATCCACATTCTGGTCGCGTTCGTTGACGAGTTCGAGAACCCGTCCGACCGCACCGAGTGGACGCAGGAGACGGCCGAGCTCAACCAGCTGGGCGACAACGACGGCGTGCTCGGTATCGCGGTCGATCAGCGCCTGTACAGCCTGTCCGTGGCGGACGAGTTCCCGCTGTCGGATGACGCCATCGACTCGGCGGAGTCAGAGCTCACCTCCTTGCTGGCGGACGATGAGTGGTCGGCCGCCGTGCTCAGTTTCGTGTCGAGCCTGTCGGACTCGGCCTCGGGCAGCGGGGATGAGGGGGAGGCAGATTTCGCCGACAGTATCGTGTCGGGGGTGAGCCAGACGGTGCAGTCGATCCTCTGGGTGGTGGGCATCGCGATCCTGGTGATCGCCGCCCTGGTGGTGCTAGCTCTGGTGCTGGCCTGGCGCCGCCGCCGCGGGGTCGTCCAGCGTGCATCCCGCGCGGACCTGGGCGCGCTGCAGAAGCAGGCGGGCGCAGCCTTGGTGGCCCTCGACGACGCAGTGCGCACGAGTGAGCAGGAGGTGGGCTTCGCGGCGGCCCAGTATGGGGATGATGCGACCGTGGAGTTCCGGTCTGCGCTGGATGTTGCGAAGCGCAACCTGGCGACGGCGTTCACGATCCAGCAGAAGCTGGACGACGAGATCCCGGACACGGATGCGGACCGTCGCGCCTGGCTGACCCAGATTCTTCAGCTGGTGGATGAGGCGAACCGCGGTCTGGATGCGAAGTCGCAGGAGTTCGAGCAGCTGCGTCAGGTGGAGAAGAACGCGCCCCAATTGCGCGAGCGTCTGGGCCAGCAGCGCACCGCCCTGTGTACCCGCGCTGAGGCGACCGCGAACGCCGTCGCGATGCTCCAGCAGACGTACGATCCGAGCGAATCGGCCTCGGTAGCCGACAACGTGTCGCAGGCGCAGTCGCTGCTGGCGTTCGTCGACGAGCGGCTCCAGCAGGTGGATGCGGACCTGGCTGCGTCGCGGCCGTCGGCGGCGTTGCCGCTGCGTCTGGCCGAGCAGTCTTTGGCTCAGGCGCAGACGCTCCTGCAGGCGGTGGATGCTCTGGCCGCCGACCTGCAGCGGGCGAGCGCTGACCTGCCAGCTGCGGTGACCGATCTGGATGCGGACCTGGCTGCCGCGGAAGCGATCCCGCAGGCCGAGCGCAGCCCGCAGCTGGCCGGGGCGATCGCGGCAGCGCAGTCCGCTCGGGCCCAGGTGTCTGAGCGGCGCCCGCGGGCGAGCCTGGACGCGGTGGCGACCGCGGATGCCGCGCTGGAGGCGGGCATCGAGGCGGTGCAACAAAGGTCGAACCACCTGACGAAGGTGCGTGCGCAACTGTCCGCGCAGCTCACGGCCACCCAGGCGACGATCGAGACGGCGCGGGATTTCATCCAGACGCGCCGTGGCGCCGTCGGGGTGACGGCTCGGACGCGGTTGGCGGAGGCCGAGCGTGCGTTCGGGGAGGCTCAGGCATTGTCGGCTTCCGACCCGGAGGCGGCGCTGTCGGGGGCCCAGGGCGCGCTCAGTCGCGCTCAGGAGGCGCTGCGCTTGGCGCAGCAGGATGTCGGCGGGTTCGGGGACTCGGGTTCGTCCGGCGGATCTGGCCCCACCTCCGGCGGTGGCGGGTCGGGTTCCTCCTCATCGGGGACACCGGCGTCATCCCCCGATTGGGGAGCCGTACTGGGCGGGATCGTGCTTGGCGGTCTGCTTGGCGGTTCCCTCGGTGGCGGATCGCGCCGCGGCGGGCCCGGTTTCGGCGGGTTCGGTGGCGGCATGCCCGGTGGCCACGGGGGTGGATTCGGTGGTTTCGG
>DGEZ01000007.1 GCA_002391425.1 Micrococcales bacterium UBA3913
GCGGCCTGCTCGGCGATCTCGGGGGTGCGTATGGACCCGTGCCACACGAACGGAGGAACCCCGTCGAGCGGGCGTGGGACGGAGGTGAACCCGTGCAGCGGGGTACGATACTTTCCCTCCCAGTCGACGACGTCCTCGCGCCAGAGCCGGTGCAGCAGGTTGTACCCTTCCAGCGCCATCGGCAGGGACTCGCGAATGTCTTTCCCGAACCACGGGTATACGGGCGCGGTGTTTCCCCGGCCGAGCATAAGGTCCATCCGGCCCCCGCTGAGGTGCTGCAGCGTGGCGTATTCCTCGGCGATGCGCACCGGATCGTTGGTGGTGATCAGCGTGGTGGAAGTGGACAATACGATTCTGTTCGTCTGCGCCGCGATATAGGACAGGATCGTCGTGGGGGAGGAGGGAATGAACGGCGGGGTGTGGTGCTCGCCGATGGCGAAGACATCGAAGCCGACTTCCTCCGCCTTCTTGGCGATGGCGACCTCCGCCATGATGCGTTCGTGTTCGCTGGGCGTCTGGCCCGCGACCGGGTCCCGGGTGACATCGCCGACGCTGAAGATACCGATCTGCATAGCTGCCTTTCCGTGGTGCGGCAAGGATCACCGGGAGATATATTCAGTTGAATATAACCGCGCAGCTGGCGAGATATTCCGGGGAATCGTCACTGGTTCACATCGTCGGGATGCCGGCTGACGCGCTGCCCGTCATTGAGCCGATCCAGGAGCACCATATCCTCGCCGTCGAGCTCGAAACCAAAGACATCGGTGTTCTGCGTGACGCGTTCCGGGTTGGCAGACTTGGGGATCACCACCAGGCCGTTCTGCAGGTGCCAGCGGATGAGCACCTGGGCGGGGGAGACTTCGTGTTTGATGGCAGTCTGGGTCACGATCGGGTCGGAGAGCAGGACATTGCGACGTTCCCCGCCATTGATGCCCCGATGCGGGGTGCCGCCCAGTGGGCTCCACGATTCCGTGACGATACCGTGGTAGCGATCGAAGGCGCGCGTGACGTACTGGGGCAGGTGCGGGTGCAGTTCGATCTGATTCACTGCGGGCACAACATCGCTCTTGTCCAGCAACTGCTGCAGGTGGATGGGCGTGTTGTTGCACACTCCGATCGCACGAGCCTTGCCCTGTTCCAGGATCCGCTCCAGGGCGTGCCAGCTCTCCAGTTGTTTCCCCACTTTGGGCATCGGCCAGTGGATCAGGTATAGGTCGACATAGTCGAGCCCCAACCTGCTCAGGCTGCCATCGATCGCATCCAGCGCACTGGCGTACCCCTGGTCAGCGTTCCACAGCTTTGTGGTGACAAAAATCTCGTCCCGTGGCACGGAGGAACGGCGGATGCCCTCCCCGACACCCTCCTCGTTCCCGTAGACCTTCGCCGTATCAATGTGCCGGTACCCGACGCTCAGGGCGTGGGAGACGATCGCTGCGGTGTCCTCCTGCGGCAGCTGGAAAACCCCGAGGCCCAGCAGGGGCATGGCGACGCCGTTGTTCAGAGTGGTGGTGGAGTGAATGCTCAGTGAAGTCATGAGCACAGCCTAAACGTAGCCAGAAAGCATCTCCCGTTTTCTCGGCGGAGTATCGGCGACGGGTCAGTGAGCCAGCGACCGCAGACTGCGGCTCACGCGAGAAAGAACACCCAGCGCGAGAAGCTGCACCACGGCGGTGTAGGCGACTAGCGCCGGAATCGACACCGCTGACAGCCAGCCAGAAACGGAGCCCCCGGCTAACGCGCCCAACCCCAACGCTATGGCGCAATACCCGTAGGCGGTGGCTCTGCTCTCGCGTGGGGCGATATCCGCGACCACCGCACGCATCGTGGACTCCTGGATGCCCGTGATCACGCCCCACAACACCACCCCCACGAGTATGCCGGCGAGTGTGCTCTGGTAGGCAACCACAGGCAGAGCGATCGCGAGCACGGGGAGTGCGTACAGACTCCGTACCCCCACACGGTCATAGGCCAGCCCCGTCGCAGCGGCCGACACAGCATCCACCGCCATTGCGAGGGCATAGAGCACCGGTACCCACGCCTCATCCACTACCTCGTGGCGGACCATATGGAACGACAGCACCCCGAAGGTGGCCACCGCAGAACACGACAGGAACGCGAAAACCATGTACAGCCAGAACGGGCGGGACAAGCGCGGCATCCCGCGCGGCGGGGAGGGTCTGCGCGGGGCCTCTTCGAAGAGCTCCGGGTAGGGGACCCGTCGGCGCAACAGCATCAGGACGCAGATCGCCAGCGCGCCGGGCAGCAGGAGGACACCGAGTGCCGGGGCATAGTTGTGTGCGGTCACGGCAAGGATCCAGGCCACCAACAGGGGCCCGATAATCGCCCCCATCTGGTCGATGGCCTCGTGCAGGGCGAACCCCTTCCCCACGCCCACGGAGGACGCTGCGCTCGCGAGCAATGTGTCTCGGGACGGGGTGCGCAGGGATTTGCCGAAGCGCTCCAGAATGACCAGAAAGGACACGGCCAGCACACTGCCGGCCAGACCCATGAGGGGAACGGTCACCGCGGTGACGGCATACCCCGCGATCGCGAACACCCAGTACCTGCGGGTGCGATCCGCCCAGGGGCCCGTGAACGCGCGTCCTCCCAGAGCCGTGGCCTCCCCGAGTCCAGAGACGATACCGACGGTGACAGCCGACGCCCCCACAGACGCGAGGAGGGGTCCCTGGACGGCCAGTGCGCCCTCGTAGACGATGTCCATGAGCAGGCTGACGACTCCGAAGCCCGCAATGAATCGGTAGGGGGAAAGAAGCGGTCGACCGTTCCTGGAGGCGTCAGCACTCTTCGACATCGCACACCTTTCCCCTTCCGCGCTTCAGCTTAGTGCGGCGCCGTGTCGAGGGGTCTCGATGCCGCGATGCCGGTATGCCCAACAGGTCTGTTTCCTGCCCGGTGGTGGTGCTCCCCGGTATGGCACCCGGGTCGTGATATAACAACACTCATGGCAGCACCGACCGAACAGAGCCAGAACATTGTAGCCGCACTCGACGATGTCCGCGCTCGGATCCAGCAGGCCGAGGCCGAGGCTGGGCGTGCACCGGGCTCCGTGAGGCTGCTTCCGGTGAGCAAAACGTTTCCCGCTAGCGCGGTTGAGGCGGCGATGTCCGCTGGCTGCACCCGCTTCGGGGAGAACAAAGTCCAGGAAGCCCTGCACAAGTTCGAGGAGCTCGGCGCCGACCCCGAGCATCCCGAGTGGGCGATCATTGGACACCTGCAAACGAACAAGGCGAAGTACGTCGCCCGTTTCGCCACGGAATTCCAGGCACTCGATTCGGTGGAGATCGCTCAGGCACTGCAGCATCGGCTGGAACTCGAACAGAGGACGCTGGATGTCCTCATCCAGGTAAACACCTCGGGGGAACAGTCGAAGTCCGGCGTCGACCCCGACCACGCACTCGACCTCCTAGCCCCAGTGACGGCGTGCGACCGGCTGGCGCTACGCGGGTTCATGACAATTGCCACGAACACGGATGGTCAGGACGAGATTCGGCGTTGCTTCCGTCAGCTCCGGCAGATCCGGGACCGTGCACAAGATGTGGTCGGGCGTGAACTGCCTGAGCTCTCCATGGGCATGAGTGCCGACTTCCCCCTCGCCATTGCAGAGGGGGCGAGCGTGGTCCGCGTCGGCAGCGCCATTTTCGGTGCACGACACTATCCGACGCAGGCACCGAATATGGGGGCGTGATGAGTATCGACTGGTGGGTGATCTTCTACGCGATCATCGACCTGGGGGTGCGCATTGCCGCGATCATCATCGTGCCGCGCAACCGCAAGCCCGAATCCGCGCTGGGCTGGCTCCTGGCCATCTACTTCATCCCCGTCATCGGAATCCTGTTGTTCCTGCTCATCGGCAGCCCCAAGCTCCCCCGGGGGCGTCGCAAGATGCAGGACGAGATCAATGCGGTCATTCGCCGGCAGGCGAAGGCGATCGACACGCAGGTTCCGGTGATCACCGAGCCGGAGTGGTTCGAGAAGGTGCGCACCCTCAACGAGGAACTCGGCGCGTTCCCGCTCGTTCGCGGAAACTCCGCCCGCCTTATCCACACATATGCCGAGAGCTTAGAGATGATGACCGAGGCGGTGCGACGGGCACGCACCTACGTGCACGTCGAGTTCTACATCCTGAGCCTGGACGACACGACGCGGCCCTTCTTCGATGCCCTCGCCGACGCGCACAGGCGTGGGGTAATGGTGCGTGTCCTCTTCGACCACTGGGCGACCTCGCACAAGCCCTTCTATCGGGAGACGATTCGGTTTTACAAACGTGCTGGTATCGAGTACCACCGCATGCTGCCGCTGGACCTGCTGCACGGGAAGTTCCAGCGTCCCGACCTGCGCAACCACCGCAAGCTGCTCGTCGTTGACGGCGAGGTGGGGTACATGGGCTCGCAAAATGTCATCGACGCCAGTTATAACCACCGTGCAAACCTGCGGCGTCACCTGCAGTGGGTCGACCTCATGGTGGAGTTGGAGGGCCCGATCGTGGCCAGTGTCGACACGATCTTCCTCTCCGATTGGTACGCGGAGACCCGAGAGATCATCTCCGACGAGATCGTGCTGCACGGCCCGGTGGATGCGCACACCCACCTGGATGCCCAAATGGTCCCCTCTGGTCCGGGGTTCTCCACGGAGAACAACCTCCAGCTCTTCCTCGCCCTCCTGGCCCAAGCGGAGACCCGGGTCAACATCATCAGTCCGTACTTCATTCCCAACGAGGCACTGTTGTTGGCGCTGAATGCGGCCATATCGCGCGGCGTGAGCATCGACCTGTTCGTGTCGGAGGAGAGCGACCAGGCCCTCGTATACCACGCTCAGCGCAGCTACTACGAGGCATTGCTGCGTGCCGGGGTGCGGATTTGGATGTTCCCCAAGCCCTACATCCTCCACTCCAAGGCGATGAGTGTGGATGGCGATGTTGCCGTCATCGGCTCCAGCAATATGGACCTGCGTTCGTTCGGTTTGAATTTTGAGATGTCCCTGCTGGTGCGTGGCCGACAGATCGTGGATGATCTGCGCGATGTAGAGGATCACTACCGCGCGGTGAGCACAGAGCTCACCCTCGAGCACTGGCTCCAGCAGCCACTGCGTAAGGTCATCTGGGACAATCTCGCGCGACTGACCTCTGCCCTGCAGTAGGGTGCGTCCCGAAGCGGTTGGAGCGTAACAAACCGCCACACTCGAACCGGCAGGGTGGATACGTTCGTAGCATCGAATCATGTCACCCGTCGCCGCGTTGATCGTCGTTGCAGCTCTCCTCCTGCTCGCCGTAGGAGCGGGGTTGCTCTGGAAGCGGGCCAACACGCGGGTCCACGCGCCCACCCACCGCGACCTCCGCGCCGACCTGCGTGCGTGGGGCGTTTCGCCTGCCGCTGCGGTCACGCTCATCCAGTTCTCAACGCCCTCCTGCAGCTATTGCCCGGGGGTGCGCAGAGTGCTGGACCGGGTCAGTGCAGACCGGACTGACGTTGCCGTGGTGCAGTGGGACCTGGGCGTTGATGACCGGCCAGCATCCGTGCTGGGGATCCGCCGCACCCCCACCGTGATCGCCGTGGACCGGGGGCTTCACGTGCGCGGACGTGTCAGCGGGCCAGCCAGCCTCCGCACGATCACCGAGCTGGTCGAGGCGGCTCGACGTCCTCGTACCGGGCAACCATCCTGAACAGAGAAAGAGGCGCATCACCATGCCATTGGTTGAGAAGATACCGGAGCGTCACAACGGTTTCATCGATGTGCGCGGACCGCGGGTGGCCGCGGGCATCACCGCAGCATTCCTGCTCGGCGTCGTGTTCCTCGGGCTCATCGGGGCAGCCGTGGATGCGGGCGCATCCCCGTGGGAACGGGTCATCGACCCCGCCTACCTGCTCCTGCTGTTGGTCTGGGTGAACTTCGCCCTGGGGGCGTTCGCTCCGCCTGCGGCGCGCCCGCTGGGGCTGTTGTACACGAAGGCGATCCAGCCGCGCATCCGCCCTGCGCAGCTCTTTGAAGATCCGCGGCCGCCGCGCTTCGCGCAGCTCGTCGGGTTTCTCGTCACCAGTGTGGGTATCCTTCTCGGTGCATGGCTGCCCTGGGCTGTTGTGATCTCGGCGGCCTTCGCCTTCGTCGCGGCGTTCCTCAACGCGGCATTCGGGTACTGCTTGGGATGCGAACTATACCTATGGGGACGGGGTGCGCGCCCCCGCGCTCAGCAGTGAAAGCCCCTCAGGCGATACCCGCGATCTCCTGAGCCAGCAACGGGTTCCACATCGCCCCGGTAGCGCTCATGACCGCGTCGGCTCCGGCATCCCGGAACGCATGGTACTTCTGCGGTGAATCCACGCCGCCGACTCCCACGATGGTGAAGTCGCGCTCCAGCTCGTCGCGAATGTGCGCCAGGCGCGCAGTCATGTCCAGACCCGCCCAGGTGACGGCAGCGCCGCACACCCCGCTGACCGCGCGACCTTCCCCCGGCAGTGCCTGATTCCCTTGCGCGTCGACCAGGCGTGCCGGGATCGTGTTGATCGCTGCGTACCCGTCGGCGAACTCGGATGTCTGAGAAATGAGGTTTTCCAGAGCCTGCTGGTCAGAGAAGTAGGCGAGCTTGAGCACGAGGGGAATATTGCCGACGGCCTCCTTGACGGCGGCGACGATATTCCTGACCCGTGGCGTGTCGAAGCACAGCAGCTGTGCGGTGCCCTCATTGGGGCAGGACAGATTCAGTTCAAGAACGGGCGCGCCGGTCTCGACAACCATACGGGCACAGCGCACGTGGTCCTGGATGTAACTGTCGCCCACTGTCGTGGACTCGCGTCGGGTCCCCTGGAAACTGCCGACGAGCACTTGCCCGTCGCCCGCTCGGCGCACGGCCTCGGCCATGTCGGGCTGCCAGATGTCGGGGTCCTGTGAGGGCACTCCGAAGGAATTCGATATGGACAGCGGCTGGTCATAGTGGGCATCCGCGAGCAGGGGAGAGCTCAGCTTATCGGGAGTGAGTGCGCCATCTACCTTGACGGACAGGATGTTCGGGAACGGGTTGCACGGGTACGCCGATGAGCGCACCGTCTTGTACACGCAGATGTCGAAACCCGCGCGGAAAGCCGCCGTTGTGAACCGCTCGTTCAGCAGAGGGCCGGCGGGGATTCCGAAGGTCTGCCAGACGGGAAGGCCGAAGAACCTCTGCAGGGGAGCACCCTCATGCGTCACCGTGACCTGTGGGTCGGCGAAGGCGCCGAAGGGGCCTTCTGCGTAATTCTGCTCATAGGTGAGCGCGGGATCGTAGATTGGTTTCACCGCGCTCCATTCTAGACTGCGCACCGGATGGCCATGCAACGGGCGCACGCCGAACAGCTTTCCGATGCGGTGAAACGCGAGAATGGGGAATGCGAGCCACGATTCCGTGGTTCCATCACAATGGCGGCCGTTTCCGCCACACCGCGAGGCGTCTCATTGTGTGCGACGCGCGTGCTCGCGGCCCCTACTGAGAAAGTGAGTGAAATACCGTGACGTACACCGTCGGCTACATTATCGGGAGCCTCTCGAAGGACTCCATCAACCGCAAGCTCATGGATGCGCTGGTCAAACTGGCTCCCGAGTCCCTCACGTTCGTGGAGATCCCCATCGCGGATCTGCCGGTGTACAACCGCGACGTCGATGCCGACTACCCTGAGGTGGCCGTCGAGTACAAGAAGGCCATTGAGGCCACCGATGCTCTCGTGTATGCCACCCCCGAATACAACCGCTCCATTCCCGGCAGCCTCAAGAACGCGATCGACTGGGCGTCCCGGCCGTACGGCGACAACGCGTTCGCCGGCAAGCCGGTCGGGATCATCGGGGCGTCCCCGGGGGCGATCGGCACGGCGTTGGCCCAGCAGCACCTGCGCAACATCCTCGCCTACCTCGACGCACGGACACTCGGGCAACCGGAGGCGTTCGTCCAGTTCACCGACGACCGGTTCGCCGACGACGGCACCGTCCGCGATGCGGAGACCCGCGACTTCCTCACCGACTGGCTCACCGCCTTCTGCGAGTGGGCCGAGCACTGCTCTACGTGACACGGAGACGGGTGCGCCACCACCCCGAGGCGACCGCAGCGAACCGGGTTCCGGAAGCGCAACGCGAGGCCTAGAGTTGTCATTCAGACATACCGGACACGGGGCTGACAGGTTTCGACGTCAGAACTGTTGTGCGGGTTTGCGACCCGAGTTGCTCAGACTCGCTAAACGGGGCAACCAAAAGAACCGCCAACGAGCAGTTCGCTCTCGCCGCCTGATCTCAGGTGAGTGAAGAGACATCGTGAGCAGAAATGTCACACGGGGCCGATCCACCGCAGCCCGGCAACAGAAGCGGAGGATGGCGGCGGGAAAGACCGCTGACAGCCGGAAAGACGGCTGACCGCTCGGAAACCCGAGCCGTGGGCCATCGGGTAACCGGAGGCCGACCGACCCGCCGGTGAGGTTGCGTCAGCCTCGAAGCCGGGAATGGTCGTATCGCGGGCGTCCACCGCCTGATGGACGGGGGTTCGATTCCCCCCATCTCCACCACCACGCCTGCGAGGGCTCCGCCGTCATCGCGCGCTGCGGCTCCGCTGACCCGGCCCTGTGTCCGGTCGCCTGGATCAGGCCGCGCGCACCCGCTCCACGACGATCTCCCAGGCGCGCAGCGTGTCCCCGGCGCGTGGCCCGCGGTTCCCGAGGAGCGGCTCCCAGGCGCGTCCGGGTGCTGCGGTCTCGCGCAGTCGCCCCCACGGGACCTCCTGGACGTCCTCGCCCGAGAGGTTGGCGACCACGAGCACCGCGTCGTCGTCGAGTCGCCGCGCATACGCGAACACGGCGGGCGCATCGACGGGGAGGTGCAGGAAGTCGCCGTCGACGATGACCGGGGTCTCGTGCCGGAGCCGGATGAGCGCGCGGTAGAACTCGTAGACGCTGCGCTCACCACGTCGCTGGAGCTGCGCGTTGAGCCACGACGCGTTGGGGTTCACGTCGATCCACGGCTCGCCGGTGGTGAATCCGGCGTGCGGCCCAGCGGTCCACTGCACGGGCGTCCGGGCGTTGTCCCGCCCGATCCTCCGGATCCGGTCGAGCACGTCCGCAGTCGCGGCGTCCCGCGCGAAGTTCAGCGACTCGATGTCCCGCACCTGGTCGAGCGAGGTGAACGGCATGTTCGTCATCCCGAGCTCCTCGCCCTGGTAGATGAAGGGCGTGCCGCGCTGCAGGTGGAGCGTCGCGGCGAGAGCGGTCGCCGACTCGTACCAGAACAGGTCCGGATCGCCGAAGCGGCTCACGACGCGCGGCTGGTCGTGATTGCTCCAGTAGAGGCTGTTCCAGCCGACCTCGCCGAGCGCGTCCTGCCAGCGCACGAGCGAGTCGATGAGCCGTGCGGGATCGTACGGGGCGAGGTCCCACTTGCCGCCCTCGCCGTGATCGACGCCCATGTGCTCGAACTGGAACACCATGTCGAACTCGCCCCGGCGGGGGTCCGTGAAGCGCGCCGCCTGATCGGGCGTCACGCCGGGCATCTCGCCGATCGTCAGGAATGCGCCGGGCCGGTGGCCGAACGCGCGCTCGTGGATCTCGCGGACGTACTCGTGCACGCGCGGCCCGTATCCGTACCAGGGGAACCCGTCGCCGTAGCGCGCGCCGGGCGCGACCACCCCGTCGGGGAGCGCCGGGTCCTTCGAGATGAAGTTGATGACGTCCATGCGGAAGCCGTCGATCCCGCGGTCCAGCCACCAGTTCATGACGTCGCAGACGGCCTCCCGGACGGCCGGGTTCTCCCAGTTGAGGTCGGGCTGACGCGGCGAGAACAGGTGCAGGTAGTACTCGCCGCTCGCCGGATCGAGCGTCCACGCCGAGCCGGAGAAGAAGCTCTCCCAGTTGTTCGGCTCCGCGCCGGGCTCGCCCGGGGCGAATCCGGCGCGCGGCGGCCGCCACCAGTACCAGTCGCGCTTCGGGCTGTCCGGGCTGGACGCGGACTCCCGGAACCACGGATGCTCGTCGGAGGTGTGGTTGACGACGAGATCCAGGACGAGCCGGATGCCGCGGCGGTGCAGCTCCGCGATGAGCTCGTCGAGCTGCTCGAGGGTGCCGAACACCGGGTCGACCCCGCAGTAGTCGCTGACGTCGTAGCCGTTGTCGACATGCGGCGACGGGTACACCGGGCCGAGCCAGACGACGTCGATTCCGAGGTCCTCGAGGTGGTCGAGCCGGGAGAGCAGCCCTCCGAGGTCGCCGATGCCGTCGCCGTCGGAGTCGGCGAAGCTGCGCAGGTACACGTGGTAGACGACGGCCGAGCGCCACCATCCGGCCGGCCCGCCGCCGGCCGCGGTCGGCTCCCTCACGGCAGCGGGGTCCCGTCCGGCTCGACGACGACCAGCAGCCAGGCGTGCAGCCGGGGGAGACTCGCCACGGCGAAATCGCCGTCTACGCGCACCTCGACCTCGGTGAGCATGCCCGTGCCGTCGGGGTCCGCGACCCGGATGCGGGGGACGCGTCCGAACACGCGGCGCACCCGGAGCTCGCCCTCGCACGGGTCGCCGAACGGCTCACGCGGAGCGTCCCAGAGCGTGTCCCGCTGCCCGGTCAGGTTGACGAGGTGGACGACGAGGCGGCCGCCGGCGTCGGTGATGCGTCGCCAGACCTGGCCGGCGGCCGCCTCCTCGCTCACCTCGGCCGCAGGGAACGTCACGTCCAGGTCGCCGTTGTACGACCCCGCGTACGCGTCCGTGACATCGGCGATGTCCGGCGCCAGGAGCAGCTCGTCGTGCTCGACGAGGAAGTCGTACCACCGGGTCAGGAGCTCGAGCGTCTCGGGCTCGGCGATCCGGTTCCGCACGTAGTACGGGTCGACCAGGATGTTGCGGTCCTCTCCCGCGAGCAGTTGCGTGGCGCCGTGGGAGTGGAGTGTCGCCATCGTGAGCGAGGTGGCGCGGTCGGCGGATTCCCGGTCCGCCACGTCGTAGACGTGCTGGTACGCCGCGAACGTGACCGGCTTCCCGCCGCCGAGGAACCGCGCGCGCGTCGCCGTCGCCGCGAGCTCGCCGAGCGTGGTCTGCGGTTCCCAGGGCTCGATGTAGATCGCATCCTGCGGCGTGCCCCCGGTCCGCCAGGTCGGGAAGTCGTTGACGTTGTTGAACACCAGCCGGGCTTCGGGCACGGCCCCGCGCACGGCCTCGAGGCAGGCCGCGATCGACTCGGCGACGTCGACGATCGCGCCGTCGGCCCGCGCCGCGACCTTCGGGTGCCCGTACTGGTCGAGGTGGAACCCGGACAGCCCGAGTTCGTCCCCGGCCCGGCGCAGGTCGGCCGTGAAGTGCTCGAGCCACGCCGGTGCGGCCGGGTCGACGACGTACACGAAGTCGCCGAGCCCGTACGGCGTCCCCGACGCGGTGAGGAGCGCGTGCTCCTTCCAGGCCGGCCACTCGTCGGGGCCGACGGCGTAGATCGCGGCGTACCCGAGGGCGTCGGCGCGGGTGGCGCGCACCGCGGCCGCGTACGCGCGCACGGTCGGGAGCGACACCGGCTGATCGAGCGCGTCGCGGTACTCCTCGCCGCCGCCGAGCAGGTCGGCGTGCCGGTACGCCCAGTCGTAGAACTGCACCGCGGACAGGTGCAGGCGCCGGACGTGCTCGACGATCGGCGCGGGATCGGCGCCGGGCGGGTAGGCGGCGACGAACCCGTAGCGCAGTCGCGT
>DGEZ01000097.1 GCA_002391425.1 Micrococcales bacterium UBA3913
CGGTTCGGGGTCTTCGCCAAAATGTCCGTGAGCTGCTTCTCCAGGACAACTCCGGAGAGCCCGTCCGAGCAGATCAGCCAGCGATCTCCGGGCTGTGTGTCGATGATGGCAACGTCAATGTCCGGGCTCATATCCACATCGCCGAGAACCCGCATGACGACGTTGCGGCGGGGGTGGACGGCGGCCTCCTCGGGGGTGATCCGGCCAGCATCCACGAGCTTCTGGACGAAGGTGTGATCCTTGGATACTTGGGTGAGCTGCTGGTCCCGCCACACGTAGATGCGTGAGTCGCCGATGTGCGCCAGGGCAAGCTTGTCCCCGACGATGGCGAAGGCGGAGCAGGTGGTTCCCATGCCGGAGAGTTCCGGGTACTGCGCGACCGTGGAATTCAGCAGTTCGTTGGCGGTGAGCATCCCCTGTCGGATCTCGGCGAGGGCATCCTCCGGGGTGTCGTACTCGTGGTCCGCCTCCATGAGCTGGTTGACGGTAATCGCCGATGCGACGTCTCCGCCGGCGTGCCCGCCCATGCCGTCAGCGACGACGAAGAGGTGCCGTCCGCAGTACGCCGAGTCCTGGTTGTTGGACCGGACCTTGCCGACGTCTGAAACGACACTCCCGAGTGCGACAGGCACGATGTTACCGCCGCCTGAGGACCAGCACGCTCGTGCCGATGCCGATGGGTGTGTCGAGGGGGATGGGGGTGCTGGACGTGACCTTGTGCCCGTCCAGGGTTGTGCCGTTGGTCGAACCTTGGTCTTCGAGCATCCAGACGCCATTGTGCGGGAAGATGCGGGCGTGATTCGTCGAGGTGTAGTCGTCCCGGAGGACGAGCGAGGACTCGAGCGAGCGGCCAATCGTGATGGCTTCGTCGGTGAGGGCGACCTCATGCCCGGTGCGCGGACCCTCGGTGATGACGAGGTCCACGGGCAGATCTGTCGTGGCCAGCCCACCAGGCTGACGAGGGGCAACGGGCGGTGCGGAGGGGGCCGCCGGCGCAGCAGACGACTTCCGCGCTTTTTTCAGGATGCGGACCCGGGGCCCGAACAAATCGGAGCGAATGGCGAGGATGACGGCCAGCACGAATAACCACAGGACGACGAGAAAGGCGATTTTGAGCAGAAAGAAAGTCAGTGGTGTCATCTCTGGCCCTCCAACTGCTCCTGGGGAACGATGCGGAACGTCACGGCAGTGCGGCCAATGCGGAACGTCATGTCGGGTAACAGCTCCGCTTCAACGATCTTCTCTCCATGGATACTGGTGCCGTTGGTCGAGCCGAGGTCTCGGAGCACCGCCTTGTGAGTATTCCACAGCACGGCCGCATGCTGCTTGGACACCCCGGGATCATTGATCGTGATCGTGCAGTCAGCTCCCCTGCCCAGCACCGTGCGGGCGCCCGTGATGGGGTAGAGCCTTCCGGCGATGTCGAGCGCCGGGGTCCAGCGCACGGATGACGTGTCGACGACATTCGAGGCGACCGCGGTCAAGCCGATCGCGATGTCTGGGTCCTCTCGGAAAGACAGCGTCAGGGGACCCGCGTACGAGTAGTGCTGGCGAGTGGCATGCTCCTCGACGAGGCGCAAAAGCTCATGGGTGATCGCTCCGTGAGCGAGGTCGAGGCGGTCGTAGTCTCCGGGGTTGAGGGAAACCGTGTACGCGTTGGGGACGAGGATGCGGTCTCGTGAAATCACCTGAGCATGAGCATCCATATCGCTTTTGAGCGCAGAAGCGACGTCGATCGGCTGTAAGCCGGATCTGAACGTCTTCGCGAAGGCGCCATTGACCGCCTTCTCGAGTCCTCGCTCAAAACCATCGAGTATTCCCACGGAACTCCTCGGTTGCTCGTGTCTGCCGCGCCAATCGCGCGCGGCGTGGTCATCCTACCGATGCTACCTGGGGTAGCGGTATTCGCTAGACGCCCACCGCGTCCGAAACTCCTCCGCTTTTATGCTAGTCTGCCTTAGTGCTGTGACCCTTTGTGGTCATCACAATACCCGGCCCGGGTGGCGGAATTGGCAGACGCGCTGGCTTCAGGTGCCAGTGATCGCAAGGTCGTGGGGGTTCAAGTCCCCCCTCGGGCACCGGCAGGCTCCCGCTTGTTTACTGGCAAGTGGGAGCCTTTTCCGTTGTTGAAATGTCGCCATGTAACAAATTCACGGATTGGCTGTGAGCAGCTTTCGCGCGGATACCTGTCGCAGCAGGTGCTGGTCATTCGAGGAATGCAGCAACATCCTCGGGCGTGTCCAGAATCTGGATCGCTCCCGAGAGCTCCTCATCATCGGGGGCGTAGCCCCAGCGCACGCCGAGAACATCCACACCAGCCTGCCGGCCCCCATCCACGTCGAAGATCCGGTCTCCGATCAGCAGTGGGGCAGTGACGTCTGCGCCGGATCGAGCCAGACGCTCGCACGCGGTGCGCACCACATCCGCTTTTGCGCTGCGTCCGGACGCCGGGTCAGCCCCCGTGATGGTTGTAAACAGCGAAGCAATACCGAAGTGGGTGAGCATCTGCACGGCGGTGTCCTCGGACTTCGAGGTCGCGACGGCCAGGGGGTGCCCTCTGCGGTGCAGAGTTTCGAGCAGGTCTTGGATGCCGGGAAACACCTGTGAGCGGGAGATCCCGGTCGCGACGTATCGTTCGCGGTAGACGGCAACCGCCCGCTGGGCCGTATCCGCGGGCATGCCAGAGATGTCCGTGAATCCTGTGTATAGGGGCGGCCCGCAGTGCAGCAGCAGCTGTTCGGGCGACTCTTGCGGCCATCCCAGGGTTTCGAGGGTGTAGGCAATGCAGGACGTAATGCCGGGGGCGGTATCAACTAGGGTGCCATCCAGATCGAACAGAATCGAGGTGTACCGCCGGTGCATGGGAATCTCTCTCGCATGGGCTAGAGCTGCAGATAGTGAGAGCGGATGACGGGAATCGAACCCGCGCCGTCAGCTTGGGAAGCTGAAGTTCTACCATTGAACTACATCCGCATGGCCCTGGATGAGGGTTCCGTCTCCCCCTCCGCCTGGCTCGTGCCCGGCAGCTGTGGGACGGCGTGACATCCGTTTGTGAGCGCATCCAGGGTAACACGACGCGGCGAGGCATGTCGTCAACGGGCACCGAGGATCGTGGCAGACGGCGGCCGGGGACCTCGCGCGGGAGGGGTGTTCCGCCGGCAGGGCGAAATCCTCGCTAGGCTCGAGGCATGCTGCTGTCTGATCGTGATATCCGTGCGGCTCTGAAGCAGGGCCGCTTCCGTCTGGAGCCATTCGATGACTCTGCCGTCCAGCCCTCGAGCATCGATGTCCGGCTGGACAGGTATTTCCGGCTCTTCGACAATCACAAGTACCCCGTCATCGATCCCTCGCAGGAACAGCCCGAGCTGACCCGCCTCATTGAGGTACCAGCCGGGGAGCCATTCGTGTTGCACCCCGGAGAGTTCGTCCTCGGGGCAACGTTCGAACGGGTCTCTCTGGGGCCGGATGTGGCCGCTCGTCTGGAGGGGAAGAGCTCGCTGGGTCGGCTCGGGCTGCTGACGCATTCGACCGCTGGCTTCGTCGACCCGGGGTTCTCCGGGCACGTCACGCTGGAGCTGTCCAATATGGCTACGCTCCCGGTGCTGTTGTGGCCGGGGATGAAGGTCGGGCAGTTGTGCTTCTTCCAGCTCAGTAGCGAGGTCGAGCATCCCTACGGATCCCAGGTGTATGGGTCTCACTACCAGGGGCAGCGCGGACCGACCGCGTCGCGCTCCTGGAAAAACTTCTCGGTGATCGACGTCAGCGTGACGGATGCGGGCAGCGCGGGCAACTAGTCGCACGGACCGGGGTCGTGTCCGGCTCCGGAACGTGCTGACCTCTTAACGAACGAAGGAGGGGAGCTGGCCTCGGCCGACTCCCCTCCCCGCGTACGCGCTCTGCTACTTGCTGGCTGCAACCGGGGTCACCGCGGCACGAATGCGCGCCGCCGTGTCGGCGTCGATCTGCTCCCAGTACCACAGGAAGCGTTCCTTAACCTCATCCCGAGTGAGGCTGCGGTACTGGCCGATGAGGGTGTCGACCAGGCGGGCGCGTTCCTCTGCACTGAACACGTCGCGAACGAGTGACCCGGCCTGACCGAAGTCGTCGTCCTGGGAGTGCAGTGTTGCTGCGGAGCGGACAAGCTCGCCATCCGAGGACCAGCCGCCTTCGCCAGCGGCAGCTGGGTCTGCAGCAGGTCCGCCCAGGGAGTTCGGTGCGTAGACCGGCCCGGTGTGGTAATCCACGCGCATGTGCCCGTCCTTGCTGTACGAGTGGACCTCAGCGATGGGGCGGTTGACCGGCAGCTGGTTGTAGTTGGCGCCGATGCGGTACCGATGCGCATCCGCGTAGGAGAACACGCGGGCGAGAAGCATCTTGTCTGGGCTCACGTCGATTCCGGGGACAAGATTGGACGGCTCGAATGCGGCCTGCTCGATCTGCGAGAAGTAGTCCACCGGGTTCTCGTTGAGCTCGAACTCCCCGACCTCGATCAGCGGGTAGTCGGCGTGCGACCACACCTTCGTCAAGTCGAAGGGATTGAAGCGGTAGGAGGTGGCATCCGCATAGGGCATGATCTGAACGGAGACGGTCCACTTCGGATAGTCGCCGCGCTCAATCGCTTCATAGAGATCACGCAGGTAGTAGTCCGTGTCGATCCCGACGAGGTGCTCGGCGTCGTCGTTGGTCATGCTCTTCACGCCCTGCTGGGAGTGGAAGTGGTACTTCACCCAGAACCGTTCTCCGGCCGCATTGATCCACTGATAGGTGTGAGACCCGTACCCGTTCATGTGCCGCCAGTCCACGGGCAGCCCACGATCGCCCATGAGATAGGTCACCTGGTGGGCGCTCTCCGGAGACAGCGTCCAGAAGTCCCACTGCATGTCCGCGTCACGGAGGTGAGTGGCGGGCAGCCGCTTCTGAGAGTGGATGAAGTCAGGGAACTTGATGCCGTCTCGAATGAAGAACACGGGAGTGTTGTTCCCGACGATGTCGTAGTTTCCCTCTGTGGTGTAGAACTTCAGCGCGAAGCCGCGGACGTCCCGCCACGTATCGGGGCTGCCCAGCTCGCCGGCCACAGAGGAGAAGCGCGCCAGCATCCGAGTGGTGGTGCCAGGCTGGAAGACGGCGGCACGCGTATAGCCGGAGACATCACCGGTGACGCGCAGCACGCCGAACGCGCCTCCGCCTTTGGCGTGCACGACCCGCTCGGGGACGCGCTCGCGATTGAACTGGGCCAGCTTCTCGACGAGGTAGTGGTCATGAAGGGCCACTGCTCCATCAGCGCCGACGGTCTGCGAGTACTGGTCGCTTGCGACAGGCGCGCCGTTGTTCTTGGTAGTTGGGTTAGGCATGTGTTTCCTTTCTGAGGGTGAGTTCGCACTCGTGGCAGACGGCGAGGTAGGTGACCTGTGCTTCCAGGAGCGTCATGCCGTGCGTGTCACTGGGCAGCAGGCATGGTGCCTCTCCCCTGGCACAGTCGACGTCTTCGACACGTCCGCAGCGCACGCATTCGATGTGGTGGTGGTTGTCTCCGACACGCGTCTCGTATCGAGCAGCAGAATCTTTGCCGGGCAGGTCGATTCGCCGAAGCAGCCCGATAGCGGTCAGGTCGTTGACGATTCCGTGAACGGTCTGGAGAGTGACGGTGGGCACGCGCTGAGCTCGCTTGAGAAGACGGTAGATCTCTTCAGCGCTGGAATGCGGGTGGTGATCAATGACCTCGAGTGCTGCGAGCCGTTGATGGGTGACGCGCAGTCCCTGTTCGCGCAGACGTGTCGACCAGTAGTCGGTCGAGGAGGCGGGTTCCGGTGTCACACGGGTACCCTACCATTATTTTTAGTAATTCAAAATAACTGCGCGTATGCGAGCGCACACTCCTGAGTTGTCGGAGCGGATGCCTTAGGCGCTCTCGGCGAGTGTCTTCGCAGAGCGCACCGGGAACAGCAGGATGAGACCAGCGAGCAAGACGAGAGCAATCCCGACGATCCCGAAAATCTGTGAACCGCCGAGGGTGACACACACGGAGAAGGCGAGGGGGGACAGAAAACTGACTGCACGCCCGGTCGTTGCATACAGCCCGAATACCTCTCCCTCCTTGCCCGCTGGGGTGAGGCGTGCCAGGAAGGTGCGGCTGGCGGATTGTGCGGGACCGACAAAGATGCACAGCAGAAGCCCGAACACCCAGAACAGCCACGACCCGGCTCCCGCGAGTCCCCCGATGAACACGACGCTCGCGAACGCGACCATCCCGATGAGGGATCCGACAATGATCGGCTTTGCTCCGGTGCGATCCTCCAGGAATCCAAAACCGGCGGTGGCGAGTCCGGCTACGACGTTGGCAACGATCGCGAAGACGATCACGAGAGTATCGCTGAATCCGAAGCTCACCGACGCCAGGACGCCACCGAAGGTGAACACGCCGGCCAATCCGTCTCGGAACACGGCGCTCGCGATCAAGAACATCAGGATGTTGCGGTCATTGCGCCACAGTCGGCCGATGTCGCGCACCAATTCCGCATACGAGGCGAAGAAACCCGACCGTTTCCGTGTTCCCACAGACGCGGGTTCGGGCACCAGAAAGAATGTGGGCAGGCTGAATAGGAGTGTCCACACCGCGCACAACAACGCCACGGCGCGATAGCGTGTCCCGTCGTCGGAGGAGACCCCGAACCAGCCGACGTCGGGGAACACGAATCCGACGAGCACGATTGTCAGCAGGACGATCCCACCCAGGTACCCGCTGGCCCATCCGATTCCCGACACCCTGCCGACGGTGCGCGGCGTGGAGACGGACAGCAGCAGGGAGTTGTAGTTGACGGACCCCAGCTCGAAGAAAATGTTCCCGATGGCAATCAGGGCGATGCCGAACCAGAGCATGCTCTCGCGCGGCTCAACAAACCAAAGTGCCGCCATGCTGGCGATGACCAGCGTCGT
This sequence comes from Micrococcales bacterium UBA3913, assembly GCA_002391425.1. Lineage (GTDB taxonomy): Bacteria > Actinomycetota > Actinomycetes > Actinomycetales > Microbacteriaceae > UBA3913. Next base: position 6,934 of record DGEZ01000097.1, read on the forward strand.
CCACACGGCGAGCATCTTGCGATGGTTGCCGCCGGTGTCGGATTGCCGTCCCGTTGCCGGAGCGAGGATGGCCACCAGTATTCCTGCCAGGGAAAGCCCCCAACCCAGCCATGCACTGTGATCGGCGAGTACCTGGTCGAGGCGCGCGGCAGAAAGCGTTTCAGCATTATCCACAAATGCGGAACTGGTCAGCCACACGGTGATCACGAAGGTGGTGACGACGGCATTGAAGGCGGAGCTGCCCCAGTCCCACGACGCCCAGGCTGCTACGCGCCAGATGGGAATGCGTGTGTGGGCAGTGCGTGCGGGGTCTGCAGCCGTGGGCAGAGCCTCGGTGTGCGCGAAGACGGGGGGACTAAAGGAGCTCTCACGGTCCGTCGGATCCTCATGGGATGCGGATGAAGATTCGAGGTCTGCCATGGGCTAAGACTAATCACCTGGAGGTGTCCGAGAAGTTAACGATACGGGCCTCGCTGGGTCGTGATCATAGGATGGGAGAATGCACGAGCCCACGATCGATCTGTCCGCGCTATCGGGGCGCAGTTTTGGCGCAGTCCTCTTCGACAACGATGGCACCTTGGTCGACTCTATTGCCGCGGTCGAGGCGTGCTGGCAGCAATGGGCACGCGAGTATGGTGTCAACCCCGCACCTGTCTCTTATACACATCTGACGCTGCCGACGCAGAGGGTAG